>NZ_JBIRUL010000018.1:0-6756 GCF_044335095.1 Streptomyces sp. NPDC020597
AAGGAACGGACGCTTCCTTCGTACTCACCCTCTCGGGCTTTCCTCCGGGCAGTTTCCCTTCGGTCTTGCGATTCCGACTCTATCAGACCGTTTCCGATCCGATTCCCTGTCGGAGGGATTTGCCTCGAGGCTTCGGGCTTTCGCCCTGCGGCCTTTCGACATTCACTACGCTAGCCGATTCCCTCCGCAACTCATAATCGAGTTCCACCAGGTTCGAATTCAGGCATGCGGACATGACGAATTCGCTCCCGCGAGGGGCGTTGTAGGTAGTGGGTTGGCCACTTCCGGCTGCAGGCGATCGCCGTACCCGGTTCAAGCGGCTCGGGCTACGTTACGCCCCGGCCAACAGCGAGTCAACTTGGGCGACGCCTGGGGACATGGGCCCGATAGGGGCTGACCGTCGGGTCGTCAGCGACCCAGTAGCGCCAGGGGTGTACGGCTCCGTCGCCGGAGACTCCTGTGCGTGGACCGCTGCATACCTGGTCGGAGTGGACAGAGGCACCGGTCAGGATGCGTAGCGGGGTGTCGCCGGCGGTGCAGGCGTCGGTCCCGTCGAGTGCCCGGTCCACGCCGAGGGCGGTGGCCAGGCGGGCAGGGCCTTTGGCCAGTTCCTTGTCATTTCGGGCCGAGAGTCGACGTTTGCGTGCGGCTTCGACCCCCTCGACGATCTCCCCGGCGCGGAGCAGGACGGCACTCGCCCTGCCCTCCGGGCCGCAGACGAGGTTCATGCAGTGCCACATGCCGTAGGTGAAGTAGACGTACACATGTCCGGGCGGACCGAACATCACGCTGTTGCGGGCCGTGGGGCCGCGATAGGCGTGGGAGCCGGGGTCGTTCGGGCCGTCGTAGGCCTCGACCTCCGTGAGGCGCAGGGTGATCGGTCCGTCGGGGGTCGTGCGCACCAGGAGCCGGCCGAGGAGATCGGGCGCGACCTCCAGGACAGGGCGGTCGAAGAAGGTCCTGGGCAGGGGCGTACGGTCGAGGGTCGCGATCATGCCCTCCGAGCGTAGTGCAGACCGGTGGGTGCGTCGGGGTGGTCAGCGGGCACTCGGCTTGTCAGGGTGAGGGACGCGGAACCGGCCTCGTCGGGATCGCGTATGTAGGGATCGAGGGATCCCGTCCGCACGAGTTCGTAGGTAGAGGGAGAGTCATGGCGTTCAAGAAGCTGCTCGCGAGTCTGGGGGCCGGCGGCGCTTCGGTCGAGACCGTACTGACCGAGGTCAACGTCGTTCCGGGCGGTGTGGTCCAGGGCGAGGTTCGGATCCAGGGCGGTTCCGTCAACCAGGAGATCGAGGGGCTGTCCGTCGGGCTGCAGGCGAAGGTCGAGGTCGAGAGCGGGGACCAGGAGTACAAGCAGGACATCGAGTTCACCAAGCAGCAGCTCGGCGGCGCTTTCGAGCTCCAGGCCGGGGCGGTGCACGCGGTGCCGTTCGGGCTGGAGATCCCGTGGGAGACGCCCATCACGATGATCGACGGGCAGGCGCTGCGCGGGATGCACATCGGTGTGACGACCGAGCTGGCGATCGCACGGGCCGTGGACTCCGGTGACCTGGACCCGGTCAACGTGCACCCGCTGCCGGCGCAGAAGGCCATCCTGGACGCCTTCATCCAGCTGGGCTTCCGGTTCAAGAACGCGGACATGGAGCGCGGGCACATCCGGGGCACTCGGCAGAAGCTGCCGTTCTACCAGGAGATCGAGTTCTTCCCGCCGTCGCAGTACCGGGGGCTGAACCAGGTCGAGCTGAGCTTCGTGGCCGACGAGCACACGATGGACGTCGTGCTGGAGATGGACAAGAAGCCCGGGCTGTTCAGTGAGGGCAGCGACACCTTCCGTTCGTTCCAGGTGGGTCTGCAGGACTACCACGGGACGGACTGGGCCGGGTACCTCAACCAGTGGCTGTCCGAGGTCGGCAGCAGGCGCAACTGGTTCTAGGCTCGGAACCGCAGACTCCAGAACCTTTCAGGAGGTACCGAGGTGACCGAGCTCAAGAGGCGGCCGCTCCCCCATGACTTCCATCCTCCCGTGCCGTCGTTCACGGTGACGAGCGAGGACGTCGAGGAGGGGGGCACGCTCAAGGCCGACCAGGTCCAGGCCAAGGGCAACACCTCTCCGCAGCTGCGGTGGGAGGGCTTCCCGCCGGAGACCAAGAGCTTCGCCGTGACCTGCTTCGACCCCGACGCCCCGACGGGCAGCGGGTTCTGGCACTGGGTCGTGTTCGACATCCCGGCCTCGGTGACCGAGCTGCCGGCCGGTGCGGGCAGCGGCGCGTTCGAGGGGCTGCCGGAGGGCGCCGTGCAGGTGCGCAACGACTACGGCAGCAAGGACTTCGGCGGCGCCGCCCCGCCGCCCGGGGACGGGCCGCACCGATACGTCTTCACGGTGTACGCGGTGGACCAGGAGAAGCTCGGTCCCGACGCGGAGGTCTCTCCCGCCGTCGTGGGCTTCAACCTCCGGTTCCACGCGCTCGCCCGCGCCCAGCTGATCGGTGAGTACGAAGATCCCACGGAGGGATGAATCAGCTCATCGTTCATGGAACGTTTGCCCGCCCCTGGTCTTGGAAGTGATCAGGGGCGGGCATTTTTGTTGCCGGGGGTCGCGGGGGTCACCTCCCGTGGAGCAGCAGATATTGCGTTGTCCATCTCGGCGTGCCCGGCCAGAGTTGGTCCCAGCCTGCCAGGGGGTGGGCCGGTGCGCACAGGAGGTGGGCTGGTATGCGGGACACGCTGGTGCTGAACGCGAGCTTCGAGCCGCTGTCGACGGTGACGTTGAACCGAGCCGTCGTTCTGGTGCTCCAGGACAAGGCCGTCGTCGAGCAGGCCCACCCCGAACTGCGGATGCGCGGCGCCGAGGTCGACATCCCGGCGCCCCGGGTGATCAGACTGTGCGTGTACGTACGGGTGCCGTTCCGAAGACAAGCGCCGTGGTCGAGGCGTGGTGTGCTGATCAGGGACCGCCACCGGTGCGCGTACTGCGGTCGTCGGGCGACGACGGTGGACCACGTGGTGCCACGGGCTCAGGGTGGTCAGGACGGGTGGCTGAACACGGTCGCCTCGTGTGCGGAGGACAACCACCGCAAGGCGGACCGGACGCCGGAACAGGCGCAGATGCCTTTGCTGCGGCAGCCGTTCGAGCCGACGCCGGCGGACGCCATGCTGCTGGCGCTGGGTCAGGACGACCTGGCCGCGCTGCCGGACTGGCTGACGCTGGACGCCGCGTAACCCGTATCCGTACGTGCGTGGGGCCCGCCTTCCGTCGGAAGGCGGGCCCCACGCACGGCGGAGGTCACACGCCTGTGGTCAGTCGAGGGACGGCTTCTCACGCCGCTCGTTGTTGCCGTTGTTGTTGCCGTTGTTGTGACCGTTGTTGCCGTTGTTGTTGCCCGAACCGCCGCCGAACGGGCCGAAGTTGCCCATCGCGCCGGAGAGTCCCTTCAAGGCGTCGCCGATCTCGCTGGGCACGATCCACAGCTTGTTGGCGTCGCCTTCGGCGATCTTCGGGAGCATCTGGAGGTACTGGTAGGAGAGCAGCTTCTGGTCCGGGTCGCCGGCGTGGATCGCCTCGAAGACGGTGCGCACGGCCTGCGCCTCGCCCTCGGCGCGCAGGGCGGCTGCCTTGGCCTCACCCTCGGCGCGCAGGATCTGCGACTGCTTCTCGCCCTCGGCGGTGAGGATCGCGGCCTGGCGGGTGCCTTCCGCGGTGAGGATCGCCGCGCGCTTGTCCCGGTCGGCGCGCATCTGCTTCTCCATCGAGTCCTGGATGGAGGTCGGGGGCTCGATGGCCTTGAGTTCCACGCGGTTGACGCGGATGCCCCACTTGCCGGTCGCTTCGTCGAGGACACCGCGCAGGGCCGCGTTGATCTCCTCGCGGGAGGTCAGGGTCCGCTCGAGGTCCATGCCGCCGATGATGTTGCGGAGCGTGGTGACGGTGAGCTGCTCGATCGCCTGGATGTAGCTGGCGACTTCGTAGGTCGCCGCCCGGGCGTCGGTCACCTGGTAGTAGATGACCGTGTCGATGTTCACGACCAGGTTGTCCTGGGTGATCACCGGCTGCGGCGGGAAGGGCACGACCTGTTCGCGCAGGTCGATGCGGTTGCGGATGGTGTCTATGAACGGGACGACGATGTTGAGGCCCGCGTTGAGTGTGCGCGTGTAGCGGCCGAACCGCTCCACGATGGCCGCACTCGCCTGCGGGATGACCTGGATCGTCTTGATCAGGGCGATGAAGACCAACACCACCAGAATGACCAGGACGATGATGACCGGTTCCATCGCGGCTCCCCGTACCTTTCTCCGCCTCGGCGCTTTCGGAAGATCTCATGTCTGTCGAAGATCTTGCTGGTCGAGTCTGACAGACCGTCGTGCGGCCCGCGAGGTGTTCGGTTCACTTACGTCGTACGGGAGTTGTGCAAGGTCAGATGACGATCGCCGTGGCTCCCTCGATGTCCACGACGTCGACCTCCTGCCCCACGTCGTAGGCGCGTTCGGTGTCGAGCGCGCGCGCCGACCAGATCTCCCCGGCGAGCTTGATGCGGCCCCCCGTGCCGTCGACGCGCTCCAGCACTACGGCGTGCTTGCCCTTCAGGGCGTCGACTCCGGTGGCGAGTCGGGGGCGTTGCCGGTCGTGCCGCATCGCGATGGGCCGTACGACGGCGATGAGGGCCACGGAGACGACGATGAAGACGAGTACCTGTGCCACCGCGCCGAACCCGAGGCCCGCCGCGATCGCGGCGGCCACGGCGCCGACCGCGAGCATGCCGAACTCGGGCATCGCGGTCACCACGAGCGGGATGCCCAGTGCTGCCGCGCCGACGAGCCACCACACCCACGCGTCGATGTCGTTCACACCGTCATGGTAGGGCCGTACGTCCGGCCGGGGACAGGGCGCAAGGGGGGGGCGGTCAGGACAGCGGGAGGCCCTGCGCCGTCCAGCGGTCCCCGACCTGTTCCACGACGAGCGGGAGGCCGAAGCAGAGGGAGAGGTTGCGGGAGGTGAGCTCGAGCTCGACCGGGCCCGCGGCGAGGACCCTGCCCTGGCGGATCATGAGGACGTGGGTGAAGCCGGGGGCGATCTCCTCGACGTGGTGCGTGACCATGATCATCGAGGGGGCGACGGGGTCCCGGGCGAGGCGGCCGAGGCGGCGGACGAGGTCCTCGCGGCCACCGAGGTCGAGGCCGGCGGCCGGCTCGTCGAGGAGCAGCAGTTCGGGGTCGGTCATCAGGGCGCGGGCGATGAGGGTGCGCTTGCGCTCGCCCTCGGAGAGGGTGCCGAACTTCCGGTCGAGGTAGTCGCTCATGCCGAGACGGTCGAGGAAGGCGCGGGCGCGCTGCTCGTCGACGTCCTCGTACTCCTCCTGCCAGCCGGCCGTCATGCCGTAGGCGGCGGTCAGAACGGTCTGCAGGACGGTCTGCCGCTTGGGGAGCTTGTCTGCGAGGGCGATGCCGGCCATGCCGACGCGCGGGCGCAGCTCGAAGACGTCGGTGCCGGGCTTGCCGAGGGGCTCGCCGAGGACGGAGACGTCGCCGGAGCTCGGGAAGAGGTAGGTGGAGGCGATGTTCAGGAGGGTCGTCTTGCCGGCTCCGTTGGGGCCGAGGATGACCCAGCGCTCGCCCTCCTTGACCGACCAGGAGACCTGGTCCACCAGAGCCCGGCCCTCACGGACCACGGATACGTCCTGAAGCTCCAGAACATCGCTCATGAGCGCGTTGTCTCCCCTTGCAGTGTGGCCGGTCGTCTGTCGCGGGCGCCTGTGGCTCGGACCGCCGCGCGTGGGTGGGCGCGGCCCCTTCGGGAAAATCTACGCCACCGGTCGGGCGGCCCGTTCCATCGGTCCGGTCCTTAGGGTGGGGGGATGCTTTCGGAACCGCGCTCTGGTCGCCTTGCCGCTTGGGGAAATGCCCTGTTGGCCGGATTCGTCTCGCCGGACGACGCCGTCCTCGCCGTCGTCGGGGACGACGCCGTGCACCGGGTGGAGGGCCTGCCCGGCGAGGCGGCGCCGGTCGGGCTCACGCTCGCGCTGGGCCGGCTGCGGACGCTCGGGGTCACCGGGCTGCGGGTGGCGCTGCCCGCGCCGGGGCATCCGCTGGGGCTGAGCGGACCGCCGGAGTTCAACGCGCGAGCGCTGGAGGCCGAGGAGGCGGTCGTAGGGCACGGCGCCGGGTACGGGCTGGTGCCCGAGGTGTACGAGGCCGGTCCCGAGGGCGATGTGCACGTCGAGGTGGTGTGGCGCTGCCTGCCGGTGCGGGAGGCGCCGCCTGCCGACGTGCCGTCGCTGGGCGAGGCGGAGCGGGAGCTGGCGGAGGCCTTGCGGGACGCCACGGCGGTGCTGTCGCGGCTGGACGTGGCCGGCTCCGGGCCGGTCGCGGAGGCGGCGATCGACGCGTACCGGGCGCGGGCCGAGCGGGGGCGGGAGGTGCTGGCGCCGGGGTATCCGCCGCGGGCGGTGCGGGTGCTGGAGCTGGCGCAGCGGGTGGGGCTGCTGGTGTCCCTTGCGTACGAGAGGGGGCCCGGGGGCGCGGTCACCTCCGGTGAGATGGCTGCGCGTGCGGAGGCGTTGCGGCCGGTGGAACGGACGGCTCGGCGGGCGCTGGTCGCGGCGTACAACTCCGTTGTGGAGGAGCGGGAGCGGGGGGTGCGGTGAGGGGTGTCTCCGACGGGTGGCGCGAGTTGGTGCGGGGTTCGGGGGCTGCGCCCCCGCGCCCCTCTTCGGCCCTGGACGGGCCTTGTCCTCAAACGCCGGACGGGCTGAACCAGGCACC
>NZ_JBIRUL010000018.1:6855-162720 GCF_044335095.1 Streptomyces sp. NPDC020597
CGCCACGGTGATGCGGCACCCGCCGGTGGCGCAAGTTGCCGCCAGGTTCCGAGGCTGCGCCCCGACCCCCCCTTCCGCCCCGGACCGGCCCTGTCCTCAAACGCCGGACGGGCTGAACCAGGCACCGCCACGGTGATGCGGCACCCGCCGGTGGCGCAAGTTGCCGCCAGGTTCCGAGGCTGCGCCCCGACCCCCCCTTCCGCCCCGGACCGGCCCTGTCCTCAAGCGCCGGACGGGCTGAACCAGGCACCGCCACGGTGATGCGGCACCCGCCGATGGCGCAAGTTGCTGCCAGGTTCCGGGGCTGCGCCCCGCGCCCCTCTTCGGCCCTGGACCGGCCCTGTCCTCAAACGCCGGACGGGCTGATTTGGGCGTCGGCCTGGGTGGGGTGTGCGGAGGGGCCCGCACGTCGTCGACGTGGGGGCCCCTGTGTGGTGCGGTGGTGAACTCAGTCGTTGAAGCAGGTGTTGCCGAACGCCGGGTTCAGTGCGCCGATCACGTTGATCGTGTTGCCGCAGAGGTTGATCGGGACGTGCACCGGGACCTGGACCAGGTTGCCGGAGATGACGCCCGGCGACTTCACGGCCGCGCCCTCGGCACCCGCGTCGGCGAAGGCGGCACCGGCCGAGGCTCCCGCGGCGATACCGGCGACGGTGAGGGCGACGGCGGCCTGCTTGGCGATGTTCATGAAAAGCGTTCCTCCTGCGGTTGCGTGTCCGACCCGGCCGCGGGTCGTGCGCTGCCCAACGCGGCAGCTCCCGTGACGGTGCGGGGCGGGCCGGGAAGACACCTCGTTCGGATGATTGGGGCGACAAACAGACCGGCCTTCACCCGGTGGGCGCCGGGGGAAGGCCGGAGGTCACTGCGGGACCGGCAGGGGTCTCAGTGGTTGAGGCCCAGGTTGCCGAACGCCGGGTTCAGCACGCCGACGACGTTGACGCTGTTGCCGACCACGTTGACCGGGACCTGCACCGGGGCCTGGACGAGGTTGCCCGAGACGACGCCGGGCGAGCCCTTGGCCTCGCCGAGGGCGGTGGCGCCGTCGGCGGCGGAGGCCATGCCGGCGCCGGCGGCCATCAGCCCGCCGGCCACCATCGTCACGGCCGCTGCCTTCTTCAGGTTCTTCACTTCTGAGCCCTCCTAGCGATCGCCACGGCAGTCGCCGCGGCACGCACTGGAGAACGGCGGGACCCACCCCGGGGATGCGCCATCCGGGGGACATTCCCACGACGGTATGAATCTCGGATCGGAAGTCGACCCTCCGATTCGCCCTGCCGGGCGCGGCCTCAGCCGGCCACTCCGTGGCGCACCGCCCACAGCGCGGCCTGGGTGCGGTCCGCCAGGTCGAGCTTCATCAGGATGTTGGAGACGTGGGTCTTGACGGTCTTCTCGGAGAGCACCAGTGCGCGGGCGATCTCCCGGTTGGAGCGGCCGTCCGCGATCAGGCCGAGCACCTCGCGTTCGCGTTCGGTGAGCGAGCCGCTCCTTCCCTGGCCCGAGCCGCTCTCCTCCTGGGTGAGGAGTGCGTCGGCCACCTCTGGCTGGAGCAGGATGTGCCCGGCGTGCACCGAGCGGATGGCCCCGGCCAGCGCCTCGGGGTCCACGTCCTTGTAGACGTACCCGGCGGCGCCCGCGCGCAGGGCCGGGACCACCGTGCGCCGTTCGGTGAAGCTGGTGACGATGAGCACGCGCGCGGGGTTGTCGAGATCGCGGAGCCTGCGCAGCGCCTCGACGCCGTCCATCCCGGGCATCTTGACGTCCATCAGGACGACGTCGGGTCGCAGCTCCTCGGCGAGGGCGACCCCGTCCGCGCCGTCGGCGGCCTCGCCGACGACCTCTATGTCGTCCTGCACCTCGAGGAAGGTGCGCAGACCCCGGCGGACGACCTGGTGGTCGTCGACGAGCAGCACCTTGATTGCGTCAGCCACCGGGAGCCTCCATCTCGATCGTGGTGCCCTCGCCGGGCGCCGACACCACCGTGAGCGTGCCGCCGACGCCGCTCGCCCGGTCGCGCATGGACACCAGCCCGAGATGGCGGCCGGCCCGGCGGACCGTCGTCGGGTCGAAGCCGCCGCCGTCGTCGGTGACGCGCAGGACCGTGTCCGGGCCGCGCTTGCCGAGGGTGACGGCGACGTGTTCCGCGCCGGAGTGGCGCAGGGCGTTGTGCAGGGCCTCCTGGGCGACCCGCAGGAGGGCCTCCTCCTGGGCTGCGGGCAGGGCGCGGACGCCGTGTCCGGCGAACGTCACGCGCGCGGAGTGGGCGCGGTCGAGGACCTGGATGTGAGTGCGCAGGGTGGCGACGAGGCCGTCCTCGTCGAGGGCGGCCGGGCGCAGTTCCACCACGGCGGCGCGCAGCTCGTCGGCGGCCTCGGCGGCGAGCGCGGCGACCTGGTGCAGCTCCCCCTTCGCGCGCGCGGGGTCGCGGTCGACGAGGGCCGCGGCGGCCTGGGCCGTCAGACGCAGGGAGAAGAGCTTCTGGCTGACCGCGTCGTGCAGCTCGTGGGCCAGCCGGGAGCGCTCCTCGGCGATGGTCAGTTCGCGGCTGCGCTCGTAGAGGCGGGCGTTGGTCAGGGCGATCGCGGCGTGCTGGGCGAGGATCGAGAGCAGCTCCTCGTCGTCCCGGGTGAAGCCGCAGCCGCCGTCGGGCTTCGGACAGTTCTTGTTGGCCAGGAACAGGGCGCCGATGACCTCGTCGCCGTCGCGGACGGGCAGGCCCAGGAAGTCGGACATGTCGGGGTGCGCGGCGGGCCAGCCCTCGAAGCGCGGGTCCTTGCGGACGTCGGCGAGGCGCTCGGGACGCGCCTCGCGCAGCATGGCCGCCAGGATGCCGTGCTGGCGGGGCAGCGGTCCGATGGCCTTCCACTGCTCGTCGCTGACGCCGTCGACGACGAACTGGGCGAAGCCTCCGTGGTCGTCGGGGACGCCGAGGGCCGCGTACTGCGCGTCGAGCAGCTCGCGGGCGGAGGCCACGATCGTCTTGAGGACGTCGCGCACCTCGAGGTGCCTGCTCATGGCCAGCAGCGCGGAGCTCACGGCGGCGAGGCCGGAGCGGGGGCCTTGACTCATGTCCTCACGGTACCGGCGGGGTCCGGCAGCGCGGATCGGACCTGTGACGGCCGCGGTCCGGGGCGGGAGACCTAGGACCGAGGTCCTCGGACCGGCGGCCCAGGTCCGGAGTCCGGGTGTGCGGGCGTACGTCGAAGGGACCCGCCCGTCTGCGTCCCGCGTCCGACGCGGGGGCGGCCGGCCTGTTCCTACGGTGGGGCCCACCGCCGGGTGAGGCGGTCCGACGAGGGGACGGTTGCCATGCCGGTAGCGATCATCACGGGGGCGTCGAAGGGTCTGGGCCGGGCGCTGGCGGAGGCGCTGGCCGCGCGCGGCTGGGATCTGGTGCTGGACGCCAGGACCGCGGAGGTGCTGAAGGAGACGGCAGCGGCCGTGGCGTCGTACGGGACGCGGGTCGAGGCGCTCACGGGGGACGTCACGGACCCGGGGCACCGCGGAGAGCTGGTGGCGGCCGCGCGGCGGCTCGGCGGCTGCGACCTGCTGATGAACAACGCGAGTGCACTGGGGGCCGAGCCGCTGGTGCGGCTGGAGGCACTGCCTCTGGACGGGCTGCGGCGCGCTCTGGAGGTGAACGTGGTGGCGGCGCTGGGGCTGGTGCAGGAGGCGCTGCCGCTGCTGCGGGCGGCGCCGGCCGGCGCGGTGATCACCGTCAGCTCGGACGCGGCGGCCGAGGCGTACGAGTCGTGGGGCGGGTACGGGGCGTCCAAGGCGGCCCTGGACCGGCTCGCGGCGGTGCTCGGGGTGGAGGAGCCGGGTATCGCGGTGTGGGCGGTCGATCCCGGGGGCATGGCGACGGACCTGTACGCGGCGGCCGTCCCGGACGACGGGGATCCCCGTCCGGATCCCGCCGGGGTGGCGCCCGCCTTCGTACGGCTGCTGGACGAGCGGCCCGCGGACGGACGGTACGACGCGTCGGCGCTGCTGGGCGGACGGCGATGACGCCGGCGGCCGGGGCCGTCCGGTACGCGGACGTGCGGGGATGGGAGCGGGTGCCCGAGGAGCTGTCGGCGCGGGTGCCGGCCGAGCAGCGGGGGCCGGGGCGCGGCCGGGACGACGTACGGCTGCTGGTGTCTCGGGGGACGGAGGTCACGCATCACGTGTTCCGGGAGCTGCCGGGTGTGCTGCGGGCCGGGGACCTGCTCGTGGTGAACACCTCCCCGACGCTGGCGGCGGCCGTGGACGGGCGGATCGGGCACGCGCGCGTGGTGGTGCATTTCTCCACGCGCGGGGACGACGGCCGGTGGGCCGTGGAGCTGCGGGATCCGGACGGGGCCGGCACGACACGCGCGCGTGCGGGCGGTCCCGCGGGGGCGGTGGTCCGGGTGCCGGGGGGTGTGCGGCTGACGCTGGAGGAGCCGCTGCGTCCGGGCGGAGGGCGGTTGTGGTGGGCGCGGGTGTCGCCCGGGGGGTCGTCGGTGCCCGGGCTGCTGCGGGAGCACGGGCGCCCCGTCCGTTACGCCTACACGGAGCGGGACCAGCCGCTGTCCGCCTACCAGACGGTGTTCGCGCTGCCCTGCGCGGACGGGGCGGGCAGTGCGGAGATGCCGAGTGCGGCGCGGCCCTTCACCGCGGGCCTGGCGACGGAGCTGGTGAGCCGGGGCGTGCAGTTCGCGCCGGTCGTCCTGCACACCGGGGTGTCGTCGGCGGAGGCGCACGAGCCGCCGTATCCGGAGCGGTTCGCGGTGCCTCGGACGTCGGCGCGGCTGGTCAACGCCGTGCGGGCCGGGGGCGGGCGGGTGATCGCGGTGGGGACGACCGCCGTGCGTGCGCTGGAGTCGGCGGCCGGGGCGGACGGGGTGGTCCGCGCGCGTGCGGGGTGGACGGATCTGGTCGTCACCCACGAACGCGGGGTGCGGGCGGTGGACGGTCTGCTGACCGGGCTGCACGAGCCGCAGGCGTCGCATCTGCTGATGCTGGAGGCGGTGGCGGGGCCCTCGGCGCTGGGCTGCGGCTACGACGCGGCGCTGCGCGGGCGCTACCTGTGGCACGAGTTCGGGGACGTGCACCTCGTCCTGCCCCCGGAGAGCAGCGGCCCGCGGGACCGAGGCGGAGCACCAGTCCCGCGCACCGGCACGGAGCACTGACGCGAAGCAGTGGCCCGGGGCGCTGACGCAGAGCATTGCTTCGGCAACGAGCTGTGAGAATGATCTGTGCGCCATGTGAGCCCGCACATAGGGCCCACATCACGTACTAGGGCCATTAGGAGACAAAGGGGTAGGCGATGAACGGGGCAGATGACTCTGTCTGTCCCGATTTGCCCTTCCCTGCTCCACTATCGAGGATCGTACGTCACACCTTTGCCTGGGCATTTTGCGGCCGCTAAGAATTGCTCTCGTCGCTCAGCGCCGCGGGTTCGCCCCGCGGTGCTCGTGCCTCAAGCACCCGCTGTCCGGCCGTCGGACGAAGAGAGCGACCTCCGCGCTATTCGAAGAGGTCCTTCCGCATGCCCAAGAACACTCACAAGATCGCGATCGCCGGTGCCGCCACGCTCGGTGCAGCCGCCCTCGCCTTCTCCGTGGTGCCGGCCGACGCGCAGACGACCACTACGGACGCCGTCTCCTCGGCCCGGGTCGCCTACAGCTCCAAGCCCGTGCAGGACGTCAAGGCCGACGTGACCGACCAGCTGGCCGCCAAGAGCGTGAAGGTCGACGCGATAGCTGCGGCCAAGAAGAAGGCCGCCGCGGCCGAGGCAGCCAAGAAGAAGGCCGCGGCGAAGGCCGCCGCCGCCAAGAAGAAGGCCGCCGCCGCCGCGGCCGCCAAGCGCAAGGCCGCCGCCGCCCACAAGGCCAAGGAGGCCGCGAGCCGGTCCGCCAAGCGCGCCGTCATCAAGAAGGCGTCCGTCAAGCGGTACGCCAACAACCTCGACGGCTGGATCAAGCACTCCCTGGACATCATGAAGGCCAAGGGCATACCGGGCTCCTACGAGGGCCTGCACCGCAACATCATCCGGGAGTCCTCCGGCAACCCGAACGCCATCAACAACTGGGACATCAACGCCATCAACGGCATCCCGTCCAAGGGGCTGCTCCAGGTGATCCCGCCGACCTTCAAGGCGTACCACGTCGCCGGCACGTCGTGGAACATCTACGACCCGGTCGCCAACATCACCGCCGCCGCGAACTACGCGGCCGACAAGTACGGCTCGATGGACAACGTCGACAGCGCGTACTGAGACCCCCCACACGCCGAAGGGCGGCGCCCCCACGCAGGGACGCCGCCCTTCGGCGTGCGCGCGCACCGAACCGGTGCGGAGAACTACTTGCGCATGACCTCGGGCTCGTGGCGGCGCAGGAAGCGGGCCACGAAGAACCCGCAGATCACACCGAGGACGATCAGCGCGATCATGTCCAGGCTCCAGGCGCCGACGGTGTGCTCCCACAGCGGGTCCGTCCCGCCGCCGTCCTTGGGCGGGCTGATCTTGTTGAAGTCCAGGGTCGCGCCCGCGGCGGCGACGGCCCAGCGCGAGGGCATCAGGTACGAGAACTCGTTGACCCCGACCGCGCCGTTCAGGGCGAACAGGCAGCCGGTGAAGACGACCTGGATGATCGCGAACATCACCAGCAGCGGCATGGTCTTCTCGGCCGTCTTCACCAGAGAAGAGATGACCAGCCCGAACATCATCGACGTGAAGCCCAGCGCCATGATCGGGATGGAGAGCTCGAACATGGTGGCCGTGCCGAGGACCAGGCCCTCCTTGGGGATCTCCCGGCTCGCGAAGCCGATGACGCCGACCATCAGGCCCTGGAGCAGGGTGACCACGCCGAGCACGAACACCTTGGACATCAGGTACGCGGAGCGGGACAGGCCGGTGGCGCGTTCCCGCTCGTAGATGACCCGTTCCTTGATGAGTTCTCGGACCGAGTTGGCCGCGCCCGCGAAGCAGGCGCCGACCGCCAGGATCAGCAGGACGGTGGTGGCCGTGCCGTTGGGGATGATCCGGCCCGTCTTCGGGTTCACCGGGTTGGGCAGCAGGCTGTTGCCGGAGTCGATGAGCAGGCTCACCGCGCCGAGGACGGCCGGCAGGATCACCGTCAGGGCCAGGAAGCCCTTGTCGGAGGCGATCACCGAGGCGTAGCGGCGCACCAGGGTGACGAACTGGGACATCCACCCCTGCGGCTTCGGCGGCTTCATCGCCTGCATCGGCGGCATCTGTACGGACTGCGGCGCGATGGCGTCGATGTCCGCGGCGTACATCTGGTAGTGCTGCGAGCCCTTCCAGCGGCCCGCCCAGTCGTAGTCGCGGTAGTTCTCGAAGGCGGAGAAGACGTCGGCCCAGGTGTCGTAGCCGAAGAAGTTCAGCGCCTCCTCGGGCGGGCCGAAGTAGGCGACCGCGCCGCCCGGCGCCATCACGAGCAGCTTGTCGCAGATCGCGAGCTCGGCCACCGAGTGCGTGACGACGAGGACCGTGCGGCCGTCGTCGGCGAGGCCGCGCAGCAGCTGCATGACGTCGCGGTCCATGCCCGGGTCGAGGCCGGAGGTCGGCTCGTCCAGGAAGATCAGGGACGGCTTGGTGAGCAGCTCCAGGGCCACCGAGACGCGCTTGCGCTGGCCGCCGGAGAGGGAGGTGACCTTCTTCTCCTTGTGGATGTCCAGCTTCAGCTCGCGCAGCACCTCGTCGATGCGGGACTCGCGCTCGGCGGGCGTGGTGTCGGCCGGGAAGCGGAGCTTGGCCGCGTACTTGAGGGCCTTCTTGACGGTCAGCTCCTTGTGCAGGATGTCGTCCTGCGGGACCAGACCGATGCGCTGGCGCAGCTCGGCGAACTGCTTGTAGAGGTTGCGGTTGTCGTAGAGGACGTCGCCCTGGTTGGCGGGCCGATAGCCGGTCAGCGCCTTGAGCAGCGTCGACTTGCCGGAACCGGACGGTCCGATGACCGCGATCAGCGACTTCTCCGGGACGCCGAACGAGACGTCCTTCAGGATCTGCTTGCCGCCGTCGACCGTGACGGTCAGGTGGCGGGCGGAGAAGGAGACCTCACCGGTGTCGACGAACTCCTCGAGCCGGTCGCCGACGATGCGGAACGTCGAATGGCCGACGCCGACGACGTCGGTCGGGCCGAGCTGGACCGAGCCGCCCTTCGGGATCGGCTGGCCGTTGACGTAGGTGCCGTTGTGCGAGCCGAGGTCGCGGATCTCCATCCGGCCGTCGGGCGTCGAGTGGAACTCGGCGTGGTGTCGCGAGACCTGCAGGTCGGAGACGACCAGTTCGTTCTCCAGCGCACGGCCGATGCGCATCACACGGCCGAGGGAGAACTGGTGGAACGTGGTCGGGCTGCGGTCGCCGTAGACCGGCGGCGCCCCCGCGCCTCCACCGGGCACGCTCTGCGCGTACGGCTCGCCCGCGCCCTGCTGCTGCGGCACGTGCGCCGCAGGCTGCGGCGGTGGCCAGCCCGCCTGGCCGGCCTGCGGCTGCGGCGCGGCCTGCTGCGCCCAGCCCGGGTTCGCGGCCTGCGCCGCGTACGGCTGCTGGGGCTGCGCGGCGGGCGTCTGCGCTCCCGAGAGGCTCAGCCGCGGCCCGTCGGTCGCGTTGCCCAGATGCAGCGCCGAGCCGGGACCGACTTCCAGCCGGTTGATCCGCTGCCCCTGCGCGAACGTGCCGTTGGTGCTGCCATGGTCCTCGACGACCCAACTACGGCCGTTGAAGCTGACCGTGGCGTGACGCCAGGAGACCCTGGCGTCCTCCAGGACGATGTCCCCCTGCGGATCCCGTCCGAGGGTGTAGGACCTGGACGGATCGAGCGTCCAGGTGCGTCCGTTCAATTCCAGTACGAGTTCCGGCACTCCAGCCCCACTGAGTTGTCCCCCGAGTAGCCCCATCAACGGGGAGTCTAGGGATGTCGAACATCGGGGGGAACTATTTCAGTAGCGGCCCCCTGACCGAAAGCCGGGCCTTGTGAAGAGCGTGCGCGGGCGCATCGGCCGTTGACGTTGACGGGGTTGAAAACGGGCCGGAGAGTGGTAAACGCACGCGAGGGGGACGGAAGCGGCGATCTTCGCCGCCCCGCGCTGCGGATCGGGGGGTCTGCAATGGGTGCCGGCACGTATGTCGACGGCCGTGGGAAAACGACCGACGCGGGGGGTGTGCCATGGCTGGACGTGCTGTTGGCCGCGATCTCCGCGGTGAGCTGGGCGTTGATCGGGATGGCGGGCACGGCGGCGCTCGGGCTGCACCTGCTGGAGGCGGACTCCGCCGGGTCGTTGGGCCCGATGACGGCCGCGGTGGTGGTCCTGGGCGCCGGCGGCTCGGTGACGCCGTCGGGTGATGTGTCCGCCTTCGGCCTGACCGGCGCGCAGACCGCCACGGCCATCGAGATCACGCCATTGGGGGTGAGCCTGGTGGGCGCCCTGCTGCTGTCGTGGGTCTTCCTGCGGTCCCTGCGCACGGCCGGAGTTGTGATCGCCTGGGCCGAACTCCTCGCGCGCGTGGGCGCGGTGGTCGCGCTCTTCGTGGCGATGCTCGGCGGGCTCGCCTGGGCGGGGCACGACGTCGTCACGCTCGACGGGGGCTCACTGGGCCTGGACGACCTTCCCGGGAGCGGCGCGGGCGGCGGGGGCGGTCTCGAGGTTCCGGGGCTCGGGGACATCGGGGGTCTGCTGCCCGACCGGCTCGGCGATCTGGTCGACGCGCGGGCCGCGGTCGGCTTCCGCGTCGACACCGCGCCCACGCTGCTCGGCGGCCTCGGCTGGTCGCTCGGCATCCTGTTGATCGCTGTGCTGGCCTCGCGCCGGACGCCGTTGCCGCGGGACTGGGAGCCGGTGCACCGGGTGGTGCGTCCGGCGGCTTCGGCCGTCGTCACCGTGCTGCTGGTGGCCGTGGCGGCCGGGTTCGCCGCGGCGGCGTACGCGGCCGTCGGCGACGACCATCCCCGGCGGATCGCGGGAGCGGCGCTGCTCGGCGCGCCGAACGGGGTCTGGCTGGGCGTTCCGCTCGGCCTGTTCGTCCCGTGGGACGGCCGGGCCACGGGCGCGCTGACGAACGTGCTCCCGCACCCTCTGGACGACCTCCTGCACGCCGGCACCGAGCAGCCGGTGACCCTGAGCCGGCTCGCGGAGCTGGACGGACGGGTGTGGCTCCTGGGAGTGGCGACGGCACTGATGATGCTGCTGGCGGGGGTGCTGACCGCTGTGCGGACGCCGCCGACGGGGGCGGTGGGCGTGGCAGGGGCGGTGGGCGGGGCGGGAGCCGGGGCAGTGGGCGGGGCGCGTGTGGCGGGGTCGGGGGAGGCCGGCGTCGGCGGATTCGCCGCGCGCTGCGCCCTGCCGCTGGGGGTCGTGACGGCCCTGGCGTTGCTCCTGCTCGTCCGGCTGACCGGGGTGTCCGTGAACGCCTCGCTCTCCGTGCTCGGGTTCGACGCGTTCGGAGCCGGTGTCCAGCTGCACGGGCGGCCCGGCACCGCACTGCTGATGGGAGGCGCGTGGGGTGCGGGGGCGGGCGCCGTCGGCGCGTTGCTGGCCCGCTTCACCGGGGCCGCCGGGCGGTGGGCGACCGAGTCGGCACGGGGTGACGCGGGGCGCCTGACTGCGACGGCGCACGGGCCGGACGGAACGCGGCCGGCCCCCGGGTCCGAGGGGGACGTCGGCGACCCGGCCGGACCGTACGCGCCGAGCGTGTCGTACCGGCCGCCCAACCCGGCGACCAATCCCTACCTGCGCGTGCCGAAGGAGCTGAGGGACCCGCAGGAGCCGAGCGGGCCGCAGGACGCACGGCCGGGGGCCGCCGGGCAGAGCGGGGCCGAGCCGTCGAGGCCGTACGACGCCTCGCGGCGGGACGGACCGCCGCAGGGGCCGGACGACGTCTACGGCGCACCGACCGTCGTCCGCCCCATGGGGCCCCTGCCCCGCTCACCCCGACGGCCGGCCGGCCCACGCCCGGGTCCGCGCCCGGGCGAGCACCCGCCGACGGGACCGGAGGAGGGCCCCCCGCCTCCCCCGCCTCCTCCGCCGCCCCGGGGGCCCCGGGGGCCGAAGACTCCACGGTGACCGCGATGAGGAAGGGGCCGTCCACGGGCGCCGACGGCGGGCACGGCCTTGGGGGCCGGACCGGGAGGCCGGGCCGGGAGGCCGGGCCTCTGACGGGGGGCGCGGGCCGGGAGGCCGAGCCTCTGACGGGGGGCGCGGGCCAGGAGGCCGAGCCTCTGACGGGGGGCGCGGGCCAGGAGGCCGAGCCTCTGATGGGGGGCGCGGGCCAGGAGGCCGAGCCTCTGATGGGGGGCGCGGGCCAGGAGGCCGAGCCAGAACGGGCGGGCCGGGAAGCCGGGCCAGGGGCAGGGCGGGGGGAGCCGGACCGAAGGCCGAGCCATGGGGCTGGGACGGGGAAGCCGGGCCGGGGGCAGGAGAGAGGCCAGTCCAGCAGGCCGGGCCGGGGACCAGCCGGGGGGCCGGGCCGGAACGGTCGGCCGGGAGACCGGGCCGGGGAAGCCGGGCCGGGAGGCCGGGCCCGGGGCCGGGCGGCCGCGGGCGAAGGCCCGCACCAACGCCTCGCCGACCGTCGGCGCTATCTCCGGTGTGCTGTCCACCAGCCAGGAAACTGAGCGGACCGGGGGCCGGGCCAGGAGCCGGACCGGGGAAGCCGGGGTCGGGGCAGCCGGACCGGGCGGGGCAGGCGGACCGGGGCGGGCGGACTGGGGCGGGGGACCCGGGCGGGGCAGGCGGACCCGGGCGGGCGGACCCGGGCGGGGCGGGGCGGACCCGGGCGGGCGGACCCGGGCGGGGCGGGGGAATCGTCGCCGTTCGGCGAGGCGGGTGTCGTCCGGGGGGCGCGAACTGTTCATGTCCGTCAGGCGGACCTGAGCGGCGGGCGGCACTGGGTGCCGGATACGGTGGGTGCACCATGAGCGCTTTGCAGACTTCGTCCTCTGACGTGCCCACGCTCCTTGTCAAGATCTTCGGCAAGGACAGGCCGGGCATCACAGCCGGCCTCTTCGACACCCTCGCCGCCTACTCCGTCGACGTGGTCGACATCGAGCAGGTCGTCACGCGAGGCCGGATGGTGCTGTGCGCGCTCGTGACCGAGCCGCCGGCCGGCCTGGAGGGGGACCTCAGGTCGACGGTGCACAGTTGGGCCGAGTCGATGAAGATGCAGGCCGAGATCATCTCCGGCACCGGCGACAACCGTCCGCGCGGCGTCGGCCGGTCGCTGGTCACCGTGCTCGGGCACCCGCTCACCGCGGAGGCCACGGCGTCGATCGCCGCGAAGATCACGAAGGCCGGCGGCAACATCGACCGTATCTTCCGACTCGCCAAGTACCCGGTCACCGCCGTCGAGTTCGCCGTCTCCGGCGTCGCGGCCGGGCCGCTGCGCACCGCCCTGGTCACGGACGCGGCGGCGCTCGGCGTGGACGTGGCCGTGGTGGACGCCGGTCTGTACCGGCGGGCCCAGCGGCTCGTCGTCATGGACGTCGACTCCACGCTCATCCAGGACGAGGTGATCGAGCTCTTCGCCGCGCACGCCGGCTGCGAGGACGAGGTCGCCGCGGTGACGGCGGCGGCGATGCGCGGTGAGCTCGACTTCGAGCAGTCGCTGCACGCGCGCGTGGCGCTGCTGGAGGGGCTGGACGTCTCGGTCGTGGACAAGGTGCGCGCCGAGGTGCGGCTGACCCCGGGCGCGCGGACGCTGATCCGGACACTGAAGCGGCTCGGCTACCAGGTGGGGGTCGTCTCCGGCGGTTTCACCCAGGTCACGGACGATCTGCAGGACCGGCTCGGGCTGGACTTCGCCCAGGCCAACACGCTGGAGATCGTCGACGGGAAGCTGACCGGCCGGGTGACCGGCGAGATCGTGGACCGCGCGGGCAAGGCCCGGCTGCTGCGCCGGTTCGCCGCCGAGGCGGGTGTGCCTCTCTCGCAGACCGTGGCGATCGGCGACGGCGCCAACGATCTGGACATGCTGAACGCGGCCGGGCTGGGGGTCGCCTTCAACGCGAAGCCGGTGGTGCGGGAGGCGGCGCACACGGCGGTGAACGTGCCGTTCCTGGACACCGTCCTGTATCTGCTCGGCATCACCCGCGAAGAGGTCGAGGCCGCCGAGACGCACGACGAGAAGTAGCCCGGCCCTCACGAGGGCACATCCGTTCGGAACCCGATCGGCCGAGCGCCCGCCCGTGCCGGCGCGCGACGGGCGGGGACGTGTGCACGGAGGGCCCGGCGCCGCGACGGCGCCGGGCCCTCCTCTGTGCCGGGTGGTCACTCGGAGGGGGCCCAGTAGTCGAGGAGTGTGGCGACGCCCGGCTCCAGCGACTTCCAGGAGCCGTCGAAGGAGACGACGGCGAAGGCCGCCGCCGGGAAGCCACGGCTGTGCATGCGCTCCCCCGCGTCGCCGTCGGCCTGGCCGGACAGGACGTCGGCGAGCCCCTGGATTCCGGGGTTGTGGCCGACCAGGACGAGGTTGTGCACGTCGTCGGGGGTTTCGTTGAGCAGGGCGATCAGCTCGCCGGGGGAGGCTTCGTAGATGCGCTCCTCGTAGACGGTTTTCGGCCGGTGCGGGAACTCCTGGACGGCGAGCTTCCACGTCTCGCGGGTGCGGACCGCGGTGGAGCACAGGGCCAGATCGATGGGGATGCCGGTGTCCGTCAGCCTGCGTCCGGCGACGGCGGCGTCCTTCCGGCCCCGTTCAGCGAGCGGACGCTCGTGGTCGATCACCTGCGGCCAGTCGGCTTTCGCATGGCGGAAGAGGACGATCCTGCGGGGTTCTGCGACGCTCATGACTCCCAGCTTCGCACGAAACAGGCCACGGGGCGCAGGGAGTTGACATGCGGCCCCACCAGCGGCCCAGGGCCGCCCTAGCGGGCGACGAGCTGCTGGACGCGCTCGACGAGATGGGTGATCGCCGGGTCGCCGCCGGCAGCGTGGGCGTCGGCGGGATTCAGTATCAGCACCAGCAGGGTGATGAAGGCCAGCGTCGGGAGGGCCAGCGCCCACCAGGGCAGCAGATTGCCGGCGCCGCCCGGGGCGGCCGGGTGGGACCGGGGGTGCGTGGGGGCCGGCATGGGTGCCTCCGCTGTCTTCGAGTCGTCCGCAGGCCGTGGCCGGTGATCCGCGTCGCGGTCACAGTTCGAAGGTACGGAAGCCGACGGCGTCAACCCATCCGGTGACCCACCCACTTGACCCTGACCCTCACCCCCTAGGGGACAGGGGGGTTAACCCCACCCCCGGCGGTGCGGCGGGCCGGGCGCCCGGCGTCACAGGCCCGGGGTCAGGGGGAGGCGATGGTCGCGATGACGGCGATGATCACGAAGATGGCGAGGAACGAGCCGAAGACGAGGAGCATCTTCTTCTGGCCGTCGCGCGGGTTCGGGTCGAGCACTGGCATGCGGCAAGTCTCGCACCCGCCGGCCCCGGCGCCGGCGTCGGGGGTCCGCGGAGCCCGACGCCGCCGGGTCAGCGGGCGGCCTCGTCCTCCACTGTGCGGTCGCGGCCCGCCAGGACGCCGACGACGGTCTGCGGGATCATCAGCGCCGCCATGAGCGCGAGGGGCACGCCCCAGCCGCCGCTGTGCTGGTACAGCACCCCGACCAGCAGCGGACCCGGGATGGAGATCAGGTAGCCGGTGCTCTGGGCGAAGCCGGAGAGCTGGGCCACTCCGGCGCCGGTCCTGGCGCGCATCCCGACCATGGTGAGCGCCAGCGGGAAGGCGCAGTTGGCGATGCCCAGCAGCAGGGCCCAGGCCCAGGCGCCGCCGGCCGGGGCCAGGTACAGGCCGGCGTACCCGACGAGACCGCAGGCGCCGAGCGCGATCACGATCGGGCCCTGGTGCGGCAGCCGGGTGGCTACGCGCGGTATGACGAAGGCCAGCGGCACGCCCATCGCCATCGTGACGGCGAGAAGCAGCCCGGCGGTGCTCGCCGGCACGCCCGCGTCCCGGAAGATCTGCGGCATCCAGCCCATGGTGATGTAGGCGGCGGTGGCCTGGAGGCCGAAGAAGACGGCGAGAGCCCAGGCGGTGCGGCTGCGGGTGACGCGCAGCGGGGCGGCGGCCGGGCGGGCGGACCGGGCGGGCGTGGACGAGCGGCCGCCCGACGGCGGCTGCTGTGCTTCCCGGGCGGGCGATCCGGCCGTCGTGGGCCCGGCCGGGAGCGTGCCACGCCCGTGACCGAAGGCGCGATCGCGCTCACGGTCACCGTCACGGTCGCGCACCAGCGGCAGCCACGGGACGACGGCGGCCGCCGCCAGGCCCGCCCACACCGCGAGGCCGGTCTGCCAACTGCCGCCGAGCGCCCCGGTCATGGGCACCGTCACGGCGGCCGCGACGGCGGTGCCCAGGGCGAGGGCCATCGAGTACAG
This sequence comes from Streptomyces sp. NPDC020597, assembly GCF_044335095.1. NCBI lineage: Bacteria > Bacillati > Actinomycetota > Actinomycetes > Kitasatosporales > Streptomycetaceae > Streptomyces > Streptomyces sp. NPDC020597. The sequence goes on from NZ_JBIRUL010000018.1 coordinate 22,198, forward strand.
GCCGGTCATGGAGCCGACCCGGTCCGGGAAGCGGCGCTTGACGACGACCGGCATCAGGACGTTGCTGACGGCTATGCCCATGAGGGCGAGAGCGCTGCCGGCGAGGAAGCCGGCGGTGCCGCCGACGTAGGGGCGCACGAGCAGTCCGGCGGTGATGGCGGCCATGCCCGCGCACACGACCGCGCCGGCCCCGAAGCGGCGGGCGAGGCGGGGTGCCATGACACCGAAGGCGGCGAAGCAGAGCGGGGGCACGGAGGTGAGCACTCCGGCGACGCTGCTGCTCATGCCGAGCCCGTCGCGGACCTCTTCGAGGAGCGCGCCGAGGCTGGTGATGGCGGGGCGAAGATTGACGGCGGCCAGCACGATGCCGATCACGAGCAGCCGGGTCCGCCACGCGTGCGTGGCGGCGCCCGACGGCTCGTCCGAGGGCTGCCCACGGGTGGCCGGTGCGGTCGTGGGCCGTGTCTGCTCGCTCACCATGCCACCCATCATAGAATCATAGGATGATTGGTTGTCCATCCCCGGGCGTCCCTCGACCGCCCCGGCCGTGCGAAGGTGTGCCATGCCCCTGAGCCATCCCCGCCGCTCGGCGCTGTCCGAGCAGGTCATCGCCGCGCTGCGCTCCCAGATCACCTCGGGCGAGTGGCCGGTCGGCGAGCGCATCCCCACCGAACCGGAGCTGGTCGAGCAGCTGGGCGTCGCCCGTAACACGGTCCGTGAGGCCGTCCGGGCGCTGGCGCACAACGGGCTGCTGGACATCCGGCAGGGTTCGGGCACGTACGTCGTGGCGACCAGCGAGCTGGCGGGCGTGATGCACCGCCGCTTCGCCGACGCCGATCCCGGGCACATCGCCGAACTGCGCGCAGCGCTGGAGTCGAGCGCGGCGAAGCTGGCGGCCGTACGGCGCACCGAGAAGGACCTCAAGCAGCTGGACGCGCTGTTGCGGCGGCGCGAGGAGGCGTGGGAGTCCGGCGACGCGGAGACGTTCGTGGCGGCCGACGCGACCTTCCACCTGGCCGTCGTGGCGGCCTCCCACAACGACGTCATGACGGCGATGTACGCGGACCTCGGCGAGGTGCTGCGCGACTGGCTGCGGGAGGACGTGGGCGCCGAGCTCACGCCGGAGACGTACATGGACCACACGCGGCTGGTGGACGCGATCCGCGCGGGCGAGGCGGAGACGGCCGCCGTCGAGGCGGCGGGCCATCCGATGGGGTGCCGGCCCGGCCGGTTCACCTCGCCGGCCGGCTGACCGGGCCGCCCGTGGGTCACACCCGCTGGTGGCTGACCCAGGCCGAGCGGACCTCCTTCCAGCAGCGTCCGGTCAGCCGTACGGTACGGGCGGGGCCCGCGTCGGCGGGCGCGCCGTCGGTGTCGAGGTCCCACCAGCGGTCGCACTCGATGTGCAGACGGACCCGGTCGATGTCGGCGTAGGGGTTGTGGCAGTGGGCGACGACGCGGGAGCCGTGGACGCCGACGAGGCACTCCGCGCCGAACGGCTCCGGCACGGCCGCCTCGGGCGCCTTCACGCGTGCGTGCGGCGACGCGTCGTACGGCAGCGAGAACACGAGACACAGGGCGACGACGGTCGCTGGGGCCAGGCTGCGGGACAGGCGCACAAGGGATACCTCCTCGGCCGAGCTGGGGAGGGAACCGCGCGTCGTACGGGGCGCGCACTCCAGCGTGCCCGGCCGTGGTCGCCCGCCGCCCGGACAGGTACGCCGAACGAGTGACGCCCCGCGCCCGCGCGTGATGCGCGGAGCGGGGCGCCGGGAAGCCGGCCGAAGGCCCGGGATCAGGCTCCGATCGCGTGCAGGCCGCCGTCCACGTGGACGATCTCGCCGGTGGTCTTGGGGAACCAGTCGCTCAGCAGGGCGACGACGCCGCGGCCGGCCGGCTCGGGGTCCTTGAGGTCCCACTCCAGCGGCGAGCGGTCGTCCCAGACGGCGGCCAGCTCGGCGAAGCCCGGGATGGACTTGGCGGCCATCGAGCCGATCGGGCCGGCCGAGACCAGGTTGCAGCGGATGTTCTGCTTGCCCAGGTCGCGCGCCATGTAACGGCTGGTGGCCTCCAGGGCGGCCTTGGCCGGGCCCATCCAGTCGTACTGGGGCCACGCGAAGGACGCGTCGAAGGTGAGGCCGACGACCGAGCCGCCGTTCTGCATCAGCGGCAGGCAGGCCATGGTGAGCGACTTCAGGGAGTACGCCGAGACGTGCATGGCCGTGGCGACGGACTCGAACGGCGTGTTGAGGAAGTTGCCGCCGAGGGCGTCCTGCGGGGCGAAGCCGATGGAGTGCACGACGCCGTCGAGGCCGCCGAGCTCCTCGCCCACGATGTCGGCGAGACGGCCGAGGTGCTCGTCGTTGGTGACGTCGAGCTCGATGACCTTGGTCGGCTTCGGCAGCTTCCTGGCGATGCGCTCGGTCAGCGTGGGCCGCGGGAACGCGGTCAGGATGATCTCGGCGCCCTGCTCCTGGGCCAGCTTGGCCGTGTGGAAGGCGATGGAGGACTCCATCAGCACTCCGGTGATCAGGACGCGCTTGCCCTCGAGAATTCCACTCATGGTGATCAGTGACCCATTCCCAGTCCGCCGTCAACGGGGATGACGGCTCCAGTGATGTACGAGGCGTCGTCCGAGGCGAGGAACCGCACCGCCGCGGCGATCTCCTGCGGCTGCGCGTACCGGCCGAGCGGGACCTGCGAGACGATGCCCGCGCGCTGCTCGTCGGTGAGCACCTTGGTCATGTCGGTGTCGACGAAGCCGGGCGCGACGACGTTGAAAGTGATGTTGCGGGATCCCAGCTCACGGGCGAGGGAGCGGGCGAAGCCGACCAGGGCGGCCTTGGAGGCGGCGTAGTTCGCCTGCCCCGGCGAGCCGTACAGCCCGACCACGGAGGAGATGAGCACGACGCGGCCCTTCTTGGCGCGCAGCATGCCGCGGTTGGCGCGCTTGACCACGCGGAAGGCGCCGGTCAGGTTGGTGTCGACGACCGAGGTGAAGTCCTCCTCGGACATGCGCATCAGCAGCTGGTCCTTGGTGACGCCGGCGTTGGCGATCAGGACCTCGACGGGGCCGTGCTCGGCCTCGATCTCCTTGTAGGCCTGCTCCACCTGTTCGGAGTCGGTGATGTCGCACTTGACGGCGAGGCAGCCCAGTTCCGTCAGGGCGGACGGCGGCTCGCCCGTGCGGTACGTGATGGCGACCTTGTCGCCGGCGTCGACGAACGCGCGGGCGATGGCGAGGCCGATGCCCCGGTTTCCTCCGGTGACGAGAACCGAGCGGCTCAACGGATCACCCTTTCGATAGGGGTCTGACGCACCCGCCCGAACTCTGGGTGGCAGGCGGCTTCCCCCGAAACCTATCGGTCTGCCTCCTCGCGACGACATTCGGGCACCGACAGTGGCTCACGGGGCTGACTGTGGGGTCCCTACAGAAAGTTTGCGCAAGCGGCCCGGAAAGGTGTGGTCCGGGGGCCGCCGGGCGCGACATGATCGAGGTCATCACCCGCGACGACACCAGGGAGAGACCTAGGTGCCCCATACCATCGATGAAAGCTTCACGGCCCTACCCCTGCGCGCCCTCGCCGACGCCGCGCTCGCACGCGCGCGTGCGCTGGGCGCGGAGCACGCGGACTTCCGGTTCGAGCGGGTGCGCAGCGCGTCCTGGCGGCTGCGGGACGCCAAGCCCGCCGGGTCCTCGGACACGACCGACCTCGGGTACGCGGTGCGGGTGGTGCACGGCGGCACGTGGGGGTTCGCGTCCGGCGTGGATCTGACGATGGACGCGGCGGCCAGGGTCGCCTCGCAGGCGGTGGCGATGGCCAAGCTGTCCGCGCAGGTGATCAAGGCCGCCGGCTCGGACGAGCGGGTGGAACTGGCCGACGAGCCGGTGCACGCGGACAGGACGTGGATCTCGTCCTACGAGATCGACCCGTTCACCGTGCCGGACGAGGAGAAGGCGGCGCTGCTCGCGGACTGGAGCACGCGGCTGCTGGCGGCGAACGGCATCAACCACGTGGACGCCTCGCTGCTGACCGTCCATGAGAACAAGTTCTACGCCGACACGGCCGGGACGGTGACCACCCAGCAGCGCGTGCGGCTGCACCCGGCGGTGAACGCGGTGTCGGTCGACGAGTCCAGCGGCGAGTTCGACTCGATGCGCACGGTCGCGCCGCCCGTCGGACGCGGCTGGGAGTACCTGACCGGCACCGGCTGGGACTGGGACGACGAGCTGGCCCGGATCCCGGAGTTGCTCGCCGAGAAGATGCGCGCGCCGAGCGTGGACCCGGGGCTGTACGACCTGGTCGTCGACCCGTCCAACCTGTGGCTGACCATCCACGAGTCCATCGGGCACGCCACCGAGCTGGACCGCGCCCTCGGCTACGAGGCCGCCTACGCCGGCACCTCCTTCGCCACCTTCGACCAGCTCGGCAAGCTGCGCTACGGCTCCGAGCTGATGAACGTCACGGGCGACCGCACAGCCGAGCACGGCCTGGCGACCGTCGGGTACGACGACGAGGGCGTCGAGAGCCAGTCCTGGGATCTGGTGAAGGACGGCACGCTCGTCGGCTACCAGCTGGACCGGCGGATCGCGAAGCTCACCGGGTTCGAGCGGTCCAACGGCTGCGCGTTCGCCGACTCCCCCGGCCATGTGCCGGTGCAGCGCATGGCCAACGTGTCGCTGCGGCCGGACCCGGCGGGGATGTCCACGGAGGACCTCATCGGCAGCGTCGACCGGGGCATCTACGTCGTCGGCGACCGCTCCTGGTCCATCGACATGCAGCGCTACAACTTCCAGTTCACCGGGCAGCGGTTCTTCCGGATCGAGAACGGGCGGATCACCGGGCAGCTGCGGGACGTGGCCTACCAGGCGACGACCACCGACTTCTGGGGCTCGATGGCGGCGGTGGGCGGTCCGCAGACGTACGTCCTCGGCGGCGCCTTCAACTGCGGCAAGGCCCAGCCGGGCCAGGTGGCGGCGGTGTCGCACGGCTGCCCGTCGGCCCTGTTCAAGGGCGTCAACATTCTGAACACCACGCAGGAGGCCGGTCGATGAGCGCCCGTAGCACCAAGCCGCACGAGGTCGTCGAGCGCGCCCTCGGGCTGTCGCGGGCCGACGGCTGTGTCGTCATCGCCGACGAGCAGTCGACGGCGAACCTGCGCTGGGCGGGGAACGCGCTGACGACCAACGGCGTCACGCGCGGGCGCACGCTCACCGTGATCGCGACGGTCGACGGCAAGGAGGGCACCGCCTCCGGGGTCGTCTCCCGCGCCGCGGTGACCGGGGACGAGCTGGAGCCCCTCGTGCGGGCCGCCGAGGCCGCGGCGCGCGGCGCGCACCCCGCCGAGGACGCCCAGCCGCTGGTCACGGGCGTGGCGCAGTCCCCCGAGTTCACGGACGCGCCCGTGGAGACCTCGTCCGCGGTGTTCGCCGACTTCGCGCCGGCGCTGGGCGAGGCGTTCGCCCGCGCGCGTGCGGGGGGCCGCGAGCTGTACGGGTTCGCCAACCACGAGCTGGTCTCGACGTACGTGGGCACCTCGACGGGTCTGCGGCTGCGGCACGACCAGCCGAACGGGACGCTCGAGCTGAACGCCAAGTCCCCGGACCGCACGCGTTCGGCGTGGGCCGGACGATCGACCCGCGACTTCAAGGACGTCGACCCGGCGGCGCTCGACGCCGAGCTCGCCGTACGGCTCGGCTGGGCGGAGCGGCGGATCGAGCTGCCGGCCGGCCGGTACGAGACGCTGCTGCCGCCGACCGCCGTGGCCGACCTGATGATCTACCAGCTGTGGTCGGCGTCCGGCCGGGACGCGACCGAGGGGCGGACCGTGTTCTCCAAGCCCGGCGGCGGCACCCGGCTCGGCGACCGGCTGACCGACCTGCCGCTGACGCTGCGCAGCGACCCGGACGCGCCGGGCCTCGAGTCCGCGCCGTTCGTGATCGCGCACAGCTCCGGCGGCGACCAGTCAGTGTTCGACAACGGGCTGCCGCTGCGGTCCACCGAGTGGATCGGCGGGGGCGAGCTGAAGAACCTGACGACCACCCGGCACAGCGCGGCGCTGACCGGGCTGCCGGTGGCGCCGGGGGCCGAGAACCTGATCCTGGACGGCGGTGAGGACCGCTCGCTGGACGAGATGGCCGCCGCCACCGGCCGGGGCCTGCTGCTGACCTGTCTCTGGTACATCCGCGAGGTCGACCCGGCGACCCTGCTGCTGACCGGTCTGACCCGGGACGGCGTGTACCTCGTCGAGGACGGCGAGGTCGTCGGCGAGGTGAACAACTTCCGGTTCAACGAGTCTCCGGTCGACCTGCTGGGCCGGGCGACGGAGGCGGGACGCACGGAAAAGACGCTGCCCAGGGAGTGGAGCGACTGGTTCACTAGGGCTGCGATGCCCGCCCTGAGGGTGCCGGACTTCAATATGAGCTCTGTCAGTCAGGGCGTATAACCTCGTAGCCGGCAGTCACTCGACTGCGCGAAGATCATCAAGGAGACCGAGACCGTGACGGACATCGTCGACGAACTGACGTGGCGGGGGCTGATCGCCCTCTCCACGGACGAGGACGCATTGCGCAAGGCGTTCGCGGACGGTCCTGTCACGTTCTATTGCGGCTTCGACCCGACCGCGCCCAGCCTGCACCTCGGCAACCTCGTGCAGATCCTGACGATGCGCCGCATCCAGCAGGCGGGCAACCGTCCGCTGGGCCTGGTCGGGGGCGCCACGGGTCTGATCGGCGACCCGAAGCCGAACGCGGAACGCACGCTGAACGCGCCCGACGTGGTCGCCCAGTGGGTGGAGCGGCTGCGCGCGCAGATCGCGCCGCTGCTCGACTTCGAGGGCCCGAACGCGGCCGTCATGGTCAACAACCTGGACTGGACCCAGGGCATGTCGGCCATCGAGTTCCTGCGCGACGTCGGCAAGCACTTCCGGGTGAACAAGATGATCGCCAAGGAGGCCGTCTCCCGGCGGCTCAACTCCGACGCGGGCATCAGCTACACCGAGTTCAGCTACCAGATCCTGCAGGGCATGGACTTCCTGGAGCTGTACCGGCGGTACGGGTGCACGCTGCAGACCGGCGGCAGCGACCAGTGGGGCAACCTCACCTCGGGCACCGACCTGATCCACCGGGTCGAGCCCGACGCGGTGGTGCACGCCCTGGGCACCCCGTTGATCACCAAGGCGGACGGCACCAAGTTCGGCAAGACGGAGTCCGGCACGGTCTGGCTGGACCCCGAGATGACGACGCCGTACGCGTTCTACCAGTTCTGGCTGAACGCGGACGACCGGGACGTCTCGAAGTTCCTGCGCATCTTCAGTTTCCGGTCCCGTACGGAGATCGAGGAGCTGGAGCGGCAGACCGAGGAGCGGCCGCAGGCCCGGGCCGCACAGCGCGCGCTGGCCGAGGAGCTGACGACGCTGGTCCACGGAGCCGACCAGACGGCCGCGGTGGTCGCCGCGTCCAGGGCCCTCTTCGGGCAGGGCGAGCTGGGCGACCTCGACGCGGGGACGCTGGCCGCGGCCCTCTCCGAGGTGCCGCACATCCAGGTCGCCGAGCTCGGACCGGTCGTGGACCTGTTCGCCGAGGTCGGCCTGGTGGCCAGCAAGTCGGCGGCGCGGCGGACCGTGAAGGAGGGCGGGGCCTACGTGAACAACGTCAAGGTCACGGCCGAGGACGCGGTGCCCGCGGCGGAGGAGCTCATCCACGGGCGGTGGCTGGTGCTGCGGCGCGGCAAGAAGAACCTGGCCGCTGTGGAGGTCACCGGCTGACCGCCCGGGCGGCGGAACGGACTGAGGGGCGGCTTCCCACGGGAGGCCGCCCCTTCGTCCTTCGTCCTTCCTCCCGCTCAGGCCCCGTGCTTCCTCTTGCCCAGCGTCGCCATGTAGAGCATGTCGCCGAGGGCGACGATGATGATGGCGGCGATCAGCTGGAACGCGTGCCGGCTCCAGTCGATGCCGGGCGTGGACTCGACGCCTGCCGCACGGGCGATCGCGTTGCCGACGATCGCGCCCAGCATGCCGAAGATCGTGGTCAGCCAGAGCGGGCTGTGCTGCTTGCCCGGGATGATCGCCTTCGCGATCAGGCCCAGCACGAATCCGACGATGATCGCCCACAACCAGCCCATGGCTGCCTCCTTTTCCGGCTCTACGTGAGCAGTGGCCTCAAGTCTCGGGCCGCTCCGCATACGACGCATGTCGGGTACGGCCGTACGCGGGACGACGCAGCGGGGTTCGCCCGGGCCGCAGACGCCCCGGTCTCCAGGAGTGCGCAGCCTCGGCGTAACGTGGAGGCCGGGGGAAGGACGACGTGGGCGGACGGGGAATGTCATGCGGAAGCAGGGTGGCGGCCAGAACGCCCAGGTGTTCCGGATCACCGGCGCACGTCAGGGACTCCAGGACGACGTGCGGGGCCGGCAGCGGCGCTACATCATCTCGATGTCCGTCCGCACGGTGGCGGTGATCCTGGCGGCGACGCTGTGGAACGTGGAACGGCATGTGGCCGTGGTGGCGCTGGTCCTGGGCCTGGTGCTGCCCTACATCGCGGTGGTGGTGGCCAACGCAGGCCGGGAGAACGCGCCGTCGCTCCCCTCGACGTTCGTCGGCACCCCCGTACGGACCATGATCACGCCCCCTCGTGCCGGCGACGGCTCCACGCGATCCGCCCCCGAAGGGGAGGGGTTCACGGAACCCGTCCGGGAGGAACCGGCGCCCGGACAGGCTGAGCGACAGCCGTGAAAGGGCCATGAGCGGGCTGTGCGCCAAGCTCAGGAAAAGCTCAGATCAATCATGTTGTTCCAGTGCCGTGGGGGTGGTCTGCCGTGACATACTTCGTACGCGCTCCGCATCCCCCGTCGGAGCGACGGACCGACGCCGGGCAGCTCCCCCCGTGGCTGCTCGGCGTCGCCTTTGCGCGCGTGTGGTGAGACGACTTCGTGAGTGACGAGACCCCCATCTGTTCTGCCAAGGGCTGCCGTGTCGACGCGGTGTGGGTGCTGGCCTGGAACAACCCGAAGATCCATACGCCGGAGCGGCGCAAGACGTGGCTCGCGTGCGAGGAGCACCGCGAGCACCTGTCGCAGTTCCTCGGGGTCCGGGGCTTCCTCAAGGACGTGGTCGCGCTGGCCGAGTGGGAGCCCCCGGAGGGGTCCGGGGAGGGGTCCGGGGGCCAGGCCGGCTGAGCCGGGGTCCCCGCACCCTCCGGTCGCCGGACCGCCGCCCGCCTAGCCGCCGATCGCCGACATCGGCCGGTCCGGCTGCAGGAAGCTCGGGTCGTCCAGACCGGAGCCCGCCTTCTTGCCCCACATCGCCAGACGCCAGATGCGGGCTATCTCCTCGTCGGGGGCGCCGGAGCGCAGGGCCGCTCGCAGGTCCGTCTCCTCGCGGGCGAAGAGACACGTGCGGACCTGGCCGTCGGCCGTGAGGCGGGTGCGGTCGCAGGCGGCGCAGAAGGGTCGGGTGACGGAGGCGATGACGCCCACCCGGTGCGGGCCGCCGTCCACCAGCCAGCGTTCGGCCGGGGCCGAGCCGCGTTCCTGCTCGCCCTCGGGGGTGAGGGCGAAACGGGTGCCGAGGGAGGCCAGGATGTCCCCGGCCGTCACCATGCCCTCGCGCTTCCAGCCGTGCTGGGCGTCCAGCGGCATCTGCTCGATGAAGCGCTGCTCGTAGTCGTTCTCCACGGCCCAGGCGAGGAGGTCGGGCGCTTCGTCCTCGTTGAGGCCCGGCATCAGGACCGAGTTGACCTTGACCGGGGTCAGGCCCGCCTCACGGGCGGCCTCCAAGCCCTCGAGGACGTCCTTGTGACGGTCCCGGCGGGTGAGGGTCTTGAAGACGTCGGGGCGCAGCGTGTCGAGGGAGACGTTGACCCGGTCCAGGCCGGCCGCCTTGAGAGCCGCGGCGGTCCGGCGCAGGCCGATGCCGTTCGTCGTGAGGGACGTCCGGGGGCGCGGCTCCATCGCGGCGACCCGCTCGACGATGCCCACGAGCCCCGGGCGCAGCTGGGGCTCGCCGCCGGTGAAGCGGACCTCCTCGATGCCCAGCGCGGTGACCGCGACGTCGATCAGGCGGACGATCTCGTCGTCCGTGAGGAGGTCGGGCTTGGCCAGCCACTGCAGACCCTCCTCGGGCATGCAGTACGTACAGCGCAGGTTGCACCGGTCGGTCAGCGAGACCCTCAGGTCGGTGGCCACTCGGCCGTAGGTGTCGATGAGCACGTGGGCCCCCTCCCTCGTGGTGGTTCGCATGCCTCTTCCGTCACCTGCGAGCCTACGTGACGCCGCCGACGGTGACAGGGCCCGATCCCACGAGGTGGGACGCGGCCGCGTCGTAGGGATCTACGACGCGGCCGCGGGGGAGCGTGACTAGTGGGGCGCCCCGCGCCCCGGCCACGGCTCCGGTCGCCTCAGTGGGCCCCGGTGCCGGTCAGGGAGCGGACCTCCAGCTCGGCGTACTTGGCGTCGTCGGGCTTCTCCTTCGACACGAGGGTGCCGACGATGCCCAGCAGGAAGCCGACCGGGATCGAGATGAGGCCGGGGTTCTCCAGCGGGAACCAGTGGAAGTCGACGTCGGGGAACATCGAGCTGGGCTTGCCGGAGACGACCGGCGAGAACAGCACCAGGCCGACGGCGGTGACCAGGCCGCCGTAGATCGACCACAGGGCCCCCGACGTGGTGAACCGCTTCCAGAAGAGGCTGTAGAGGATCGTCGGGAGGTTGGCGGAGGCGGCGACGGCGAAGGCGAGGGCGACCAGACCGGCGACGTTCAGGTCGCGGGCGAGGGCGCCGAGCAGGATGGAGACCGCGCCGATGCCGACGGTGGCGTAGCGGGCCGCGTTGATCTCCTGCTTCTCGGAGGCCTGGCCCTTCTTGATGACGTTGGCGTAGATGTCGTGGGCGAAGGAGGAGGACGACGCCAGGGTGAGGCCGGCGACCACCGCGAGGATGGTGGCGAAGGCGACCGCCGAGATGGTGGCCAGCAGGATGGCGCCCCAGTTGGAGTCGACGCCGCCCAGATGCAGCGCCAGGAGCGGCGCCGCCGTGTTGCCCGCCTTGTTGGAGGCGATGATCTCCTCCGGCTTGATGAGCGCGGCGGCGCCGAAGCCGAGGGCGAGGGTCATCAGGTAGAAGGCACCGATCAGGCCGATGGCCCAGAGGACCGACTTCCGGGCGGCCTTGGCGGTGGGCACCGTGTAGAAGCGGATCAGGATGTGCGGCAGGCCCGCGGTGCCGAGCACGAGGGCGATGCCGAGCGAGATGAAGTCCAGCTTGGTGGTGCCGGTGGCCCCGTACTTCAGGCCCGGCTCCAGGAAGGCCGCGCCCTTGCCGCTGTTGTCGGCGGCCGAGCCCAGCAGGTCGGAGACGTTGAAGTCGAACTTGAGCAGCACCAGGAAGGTGAGCAGCAGGGCGCCGGCGATGAGCAGGACGGCCTTGACCATCTGCACCCAGGTGGTGCCCTTCATGCCGCCGATGGTGACGTAGACGATCATCAGCACGCCGACGAGGGCGACGATGGCGATCTTGCCGGCGTCGCTGGTGATGCCCAGCAGGAGCGAGACCAGGACGCCCGCGCCCGCCATCTGGGCGAGCAGGTAGAAGATCGAGACCACGATGGTGGAGGCGCCGGCGGCGGTGCGGACGGGGCGCTGGCGCATGCGGTACGCGAGGACGTCGCCCATGGTGTAGCGGCCGGAGTTGCGCAGCGGTTCCGCCACCAGCAGGAGGGCGACCAGCCAGGCCACCAGGAAGCCGATGGAGTACAGGAAGCCGTCGTAGCCGAAGAGGGCGATGGCGCCGGCGATGCCGAGGAAGGACGCGGCGGACATGTAGTCGCCTGAGACGGCGAGGCCGTTCTGGAAGCCGGTGAACTGGCGGCCGCCGGCGTAGAAGTCGGCGGCGTCCTTGGTCTGGCGGCCGGCCCAGACGGTGATGACGAGGGTCGCGGCGACGAACACCGAGAACAGGACGATGATCAGCGTGCGGTGCTCACTGGCCTCGCCGGCGGCGAGCAGGGTGTGCTGTGCGGGACTCATTCGCCGCTCTCCATCCGGGACTTGATCGCGTCGGCCTTGGGGTCGAACTTGGCGGCGGCGGTCCGTGCGTACCACCAGGCGATGAGGAACGTGGTGAGGAACTGGGCGAGGCCGAGGGTCATCGCCACGTTGAAGTTGCCGAAGAGCTTGGTGCCCATGAAGCCGCCCGCGTAGTTGGAGAGCAGGACGTACAGCAGGTACCAGGCGATGAAGGCGACGGTCAGCGGGAAGGCGAAGCCGCGGTAGGCGCCGCGCAGTTCACCGAACTCCGCGCTCTCCTGCACCGCGACGAACTCCTCGGTGGTGGGGAGCCGGGTGGGGGTCTTCGAGGGGGGCGGTGTCTCGGTGGCCACGGAGTCTCCTCGCATTGCGGACGGGCGGGTCGGGCGGGGCTCGATCGTGCACGGGCTCCCTGACCAAGGGCACGGCGGCGCGCTAGGGGCGGTTCAACTCGATCGGGTACTTGTCGCCCGCGTTCCGCGACGTCCGCGCGGGCAGCGGCGGCGGGCCCTTCCGGAAGTCGTCGCCCGAGGTCGTTGCTGGCCGGCGAGTCAGTTGGATAGCTTCGGCTCTGCACCACCCGTCATGTACCTGCCGAGCAGGATCTGCGCTCGGTCGGGCCCCTTTCCGGATGATGTGGAGACCCCATGGCTCATCTGCCTTCCAGACGCCGCCTCGCACTCGCGGTGCCCGTCGTGCTGTCGCTGACCGCCTCCCTCGGTTTCCTGCCGACGGCGGCCTCCGCGGCTCCGGTCGCGACGTCCGCCACCCGGGCGACCGACGCCCCGGCCCTGGCGTACGTCGTCAACACGAGGGCGGACCACCGCACGATCGGGTCGGTGAAGAAGGCGATCGCCTCGGTCGGCGGCACCGTCGTGGCGTCCTACGACAAGATCGGCGTCCTCGTCGTCCACTCGGCGAACCCCGACTTCGGTCCGCGGATACGCGCGGTGCGGGGCGTGCAGTCGGCCGGCGCCACCCGGACGACTCCGCTGAGCCCTGCCGGGACCACCGGCGAGGGCACGGTGCAGGTCCTGTCGAAGGCGGAGGCGGCGAAGGTCGCGAAGGCGTCCGGCACGGCGGGTCAGAGCGAGCCGCTCGAGGCGGACCAGTGGGACCTGCGCGCGATAGGCGCCGACAAGGCCGCCGAGATCAACCCGGGCAGCAGGAGGGTCACGGTCGCCGTGATCGACACCGGCGTCGACGACACCCACCCGGACCTCACCGCGAACTTCTCCGCGTCCCAGTCGGCGAACTGCGTCGGCGGCGTCGCGGACACCACCCCCGGCGCGTGGCGCCCCTACAACCCGGCCGACGACTACCACGGCACGCATGTCGCGGGTGAGATCGCGGCCGCCCGCAACGGCGTCGGCGTCGCCGGTGTGGCTCCGGGCGTCAAGGTCGCGAGCATCAAGGTGAGCGACCCCAAGGACGGCCTCTTCTACCCGGAGAACGTCGTCTGCGCGTTCGTGTTCGCCGCCGACCACGGCGTCGAGGTCACGAACAACAGCTACTACGTCGACCCGTGGCTGTACAACTGCATGGACGACCCGGACCAGCGCGCCATCGTCGACGCGGTCAACAGGGCCCAGCTGTACGCCCAGAAGAAGGGCACGCTCAACGTGGCCTCGGCGGGCAACTCCAACCACGACCTCGACTCCGACGCCATCGTGGACGCGTCCAGCCCCGACGACGGCACTCCGGTGTCGCGCACGATCGACCCGCACGAGTGCTTCGACGTGCCGACCCAGCTGCCGGGCGTCGTCACCGTGAGCGCCACGGGCGTCAAGGGCACCAAGTCGTACTACTCGAGCTACGGCCTGGGCGCGATCGACGTGGCGGCTCCGGGCGGGGACAAGTACCAGATCCCGGACACGCCGTCTGCCAACGGACGCATCCTGTCGACGCTGCCGAACAACACGTACGGCTACCTGCAGGGCACCTCGATGGCGTCGCCGCACGTGGCCGGCGTGGCCGCGCTGCTGAAGTCGACGCATCCGTACGCGAGCCCCGCCCAGCTGCAGGCGCTGCTCAAACTCCAGGCGGACAGCACGGCCTGCCCGACCGAGCCGTACGACGGTGACGGCAACGGCGTCGTGGACGCGACGTGCGTGGGCGGCAAGCGCCTCAACGGCTTCTTCGGCCACGGCGTCGTGAACGCGCTGCGCGCCGTGAAGTAATCGCTCCGCCGCCGCGAACCGTGGCGCACGGGGTCCCAGGGCCGGGCGGTCATCCGCCCGGCCCTCTCGCATGCGCGACGGCCTTGCGGGCGACGCATCGCGCATATATTGATTGCATCAATAATGCATCATGCAGTCATGAATGACATCGAGTTCGCATGGTCGGAACTGGGCGGCGATCCCGCTCTCCTCGCGCGCGTGACGACGGTCGTCCGGGAAGGCGGCCTGCCGTCGCGGCTGCCCGTGCGGCAGCTGGCGCGCGCCTGCGTCGGCGCGTGTGCGCTGGCCGCGGCCGAGCTGGGCGCGCGACGGGCCGGCCTGCCCGAGGCGCCCGAGGTGCGGGTGGACGACGGAGCGGTGGCCGCGGCGTTCGTCAGCGAACGGCAGACATTGGTCGACGACCGGGCTCCGGTGCTCTTCGCCCCGCTGTCCCGGTTCTGGCGGACCGCCGACGGCTGGGTGCGCACCCACGCCAACTACCCGCACCACCGCGAGCGCCTGCTACGCGCGCTCGGCCTGCCCGCGGACGGCTACCGCGACGACGGCGGCCCCGCCGCCGTCGAGGCCGTTCTCGCGGGACGCCGGGCACAGGACGTGGAGGACGCCGTGCACGCGGCCGGCGGACTGGCCTTCGCGCTGCGCACACCGGAGCAGTGGGCGGCCCACGAGCAGGCGGCCGCGATCGCCGAACGGCCCCTGGTCGAGCGGCGCACGCTGGACGGGGCACGCGCGCGTGCGCTCGCGCCGGTGGACGGCGGTCCCCTGCTGCCGGCCGCCGGAGTGCGCGTACTGGACCTCACCCGCGTCCTCGCCGGGCCGGTCGCCACCCGCACGCTCGCCCTGCTCGGCGCGGACGTGCTGCGCCTGGACGCGCCCGGTCTGCCCGAGCTGCCGGACCAGCACGCCGACACGGGCTTCGGCAAGCGCTCCGCCCTGCTGGACCTTGCCACGGACCGGCGGACCTTCGAGGAGCTGCTCGCGACCGCG
Organism: Streptomyces sp. NPDC020597; assembly: GCF_044335095.1. Classification (NCBI taxonomy): domain Bacteria; kingdom Bacillati; phylum Actinomycetota; class Actinomycetes; order Kitasatosporales; family Streptomycetaceae; genus Streptomyces; species Streptomyces sp. NPDC020597. Next base: position 37,387 of record NZ_JBIRUL010000018.1, read on the forward strand.
GACGTCGTCGTCACCGGGTACCGGCCGGGCGCGCTCGACCGGTTCGGGCTGTCCCCCGAGGCGCTGGCCGAACGCCGGCCCGGAGTGGTCGTCGCCCAGGTGTCGGCGTGGGGCGCGTACGGGCCCTGGGGCGGCCGGCGGGGCTTCGACAGCCTGGTGCAGGCGGCCACCGGCATCGCGGCCCTCGAGGGCTCGGCCGAGCAGCCCGGAGCGCTGCCGGCGCAGGCCCTGGACCATGGGACCGGCTACCTGCTGGCGGCCGGGGTGCTGCGGGCGCTGACCGAGCGGTCGGCAGACGGCGGCGCCCGCCTCGTCCGGCTGGCGCTGGCCCGGACGGCGGCGTGGCTGACGGCGGGCGGCCGGGCCGGCGTGGAGGCCGAACCGGAGCGGGACGTGCGGCGAACCGGGGACGGCCGTCTCGACCCGACGCCGTGGCTCGCCCGCACCGACAGTCCGCTCGGGCCGCTGCGGTACGCCCTCCCGCCGGTGCGCTTCGCCGGCGGGCCCACCGACTGGGCGCGCCCGCCGGGCCGTTGGGGAGCCGATCCGGCCCGCTGGCTCTGAACTCCGGCCCGCTTCGGCCGGGCAGGGGGCTCCGAGCCGCGGGGCCCCTCATCCGGGGCCGGCGAGCGCCTGCCGGCTGTCGGCCCTCTCCCCCGTCGGCCGCCGCTCGCCGAGGGAGCCGCGGACCAGCAGGACCTGGGCGGCGAGATAGGTGAGCATGATCCACAGGTCGGGGCGCGGCGGCTGCGGCCAGTCCGCGACGCCGGTGGCGATGAGCGTGTCGGAGAGCAGGAAGAGCGCGCCGCCGGCACCCGCGACCGGGCCGAGCCGGGCGGCGGCGGTGCAGGCCATGGCCGTGAGCAGGGTGCTGTAGACGGCGACGGGCAGGCGCAGCTCCGCGGGCAGACCGGGCAGGAGCAGCAGGACCGTCGTGATCAGGGCGACGGCATAGCAGGGGACGAGCAGCAGGGCGCCCGCGCGGGAGCGGCCGGCGCGGATGAACAGCACGAGGTAGCAGACGTGCCCGGCGGCGAAGGACGCCATGCCGGCGAGGAAGGCGGCGTCGGCGTCGAACAGCAGCAGGGTGTCGCCGCCCCAGCCGCACAGCAGGGCGGCCACGAGGAGCCGGGGCGCGCCGCACCGGGCCGCCCAGCCGGCGAGGAGGGGCATCAGGAGGGGCTTGGCGACGGTGTGTCCGGGCTCGAAGCCGACGGCGAGGCTGAGCAGGTCCACGGCGGCCGCGAGCACGAACAGGGCGCACAGGGCGGACTTCACGGACAGGGGTGCCTCGGCGGACTCGGCGGACGGGGCCGACGGGACGCGGGAGCGGATCACGCGGCCGTGGTCTCCCCGACCGGTGCCGCCGACGGCGGGGGCACGGGCACGGAGGGGTCGGGCGCAGCCGGGTCGGCCGCAGTCGGCCCGGTGGGGGCCGGCCGGGGCGCCGGCTGCCAGCCCGGCCCGCCGAAGACCCGCCCCGCCCGTTCGCGCCAGCCCGCAGCGGCCCTGACGTCCCTGGCGATCGCGACGTACTCGTGGGTCGCCACCTTGATCGGGTTGAACGTGTTGATGTTCTTGGTCAACCCGTACACGGGCCGGTCGGTCTCGGGCACGAAGGAGCCGAACAGCCGGTCCCACACGATCAGGATGCCGCCGAAGTTGCGGTCCAGGTAGCCGCCCTGGGAGGCGTGGTGGACGCGGTGGTGGGACGGCGTGTTGAACACGAACTCAAACCACCGGGGCATGCGGTCGATCCGCTCGGTGTGGATCCAGAACTGGTAGACCAGGTTCGCCGAGGAGCAGAAGGCCAGCGCGGCCGGGTGGACGCCGGCGGCGATGAGCGGAACGTAGAACGGCCAGACGGTCAGCGTGGTCCAGGGCTGGCGCAGGGCGGTGGTGAGGTTGAACTTCTCGCTGGAGTGGTGCACCACGTGGCAGGCCCACAGGACCCTGATGACGTGGTGGCCGCGGTGGGACCAGTAGTAGAAGAAGTCCTGCGCCAGCAGCATCAGCGGGAGCGTCCACCACAGGACGGGCACGCGCAGCGGGGTCAGCTCGTAGACCGCGGTGTAGATCGCGACGATCGGGATCTTCCAGACGAAGTCGAAGACGAGGCTCCCGAGCCCCATGCCGACGCTGGTCGCGGCATCCTTCGTCTCGTACCCGGCGGCGTCCTCGTCGGGATGGACGCGGACGCTGATGACCTCGATCACGGTGAGCAGCACGAAGGCGGGTATCGACCACAGCACGACATCGGGCAGGTTCGGCATGCAGGCACCGTAGAACCGCTGGTGGGCTGCGGCTAGACGGTGTTACCGACAAGTATTTCCAGGGGTATGCGCTTGCTTATTGGCGATCCCCGCCAACCCCCGCCGAGCCGCGCCGACCCGCGACGACGGATCTCCACCGGCTCCACGCCTCCTTCACGCCCCCGCCACCCCGTGCCCCCGCCCCTCGCTCCCCGTCCGCCTCACACCCCCGTGGCCCCCAGCAGCGAACCGACCACGTACGTCACCCCCATCGCCAGGGCCCCGCCGCCGACGTTGCGCACCACCGCCCGCCCGGGGGCCGCCGCGCCCAGCCGGGCGGCGGACCAGCCCGTGGCCGTCAGGGCCACCAGGACGGACACGACGGTCACCGGAACACGCCAGTCGGCCGGGGGCAGCACGACGGCCAGGAGCGGCAGCAGGGCGCCCGCCGTGAAGGCGAGGAAGCTCGCCCAGGCCGCATGCCAGGGGTCGGTGAGGTCGTCGGGGTCGATGCCGAGCTCCACGCGCGCGTGCGCCCGCAGGGCGTCCCGTTCCGTGAGCTGGACGGCCGCCTCCCGGGCGACGTCCCGGGACAGGCCCCGTTCCTCCAGCAGTCCCGTCAACTCCTCCAGTTCGGCCTCGGGCTGCTCGCGCAGCTCCCGCCGCTCCATCGCGAGCGCGGCCTTCTCGGAGTCCCGCTGGGTCGACACGGAGACGTACTCGCCCGCCGCCATGGACATCGACCCGGCGAGCAGCCCGGCGAGCCCGGCCGTCAGCAGGGCCGAGCGGTGGTCGGTCGCGCCGGCCACGCCGACGACGAGACCCGCGGTGGAGACGATGCCGTCGTTGGCGCCGAGGACCGCGGCGCGCAGCCAGTTGAGCCGGGATCCGAGCGAGCCGTCGTGGGCCTCGGCGTGGGTGGGTTCCGTCACAGGACGGAGGATGACACCTCGAAGGCCGCGGGCCGCGCTGCGACGCCCGGCCGCGCGCGGACGGGACCGGACTGACCGGACGGACCGGACGGAGTGAGCGGACCGGCGGAGTGAGCGGCAGAGGCCCGCGGACGGGCACGAGGACGGACGTCGGACTCGGGCCGAGGGCGGGGCGTGGGACGGAGGACGGGGGCCGGGGCCGGGGGCCGGTGGCGGAGGGCACGACGTCGGACGGAGTCGCGGAACTTCGCGCCGCGCGGCCGCAGTTGCGCCGCCGTCGGCCAGGGGCCGGGGACACGCACGCGTACGCACCACGAACTGCCGTGCGGTCCGGCGGACTTCCCGCGCCCTGCGCCGTGGGGCGGGGGCGGCGGGGTGTCGGTGCGGGCCCGTATCCTCAGTGACCATGCTCGAAGACCACACGACGACAGCGTCCTCCCCCACGGAGTGGCCGACCGCGTATCCCCGGGGATACGCGGTCGTTGACGTGGAGACCACCGGCCTGGCGCGGGACGACCGGATCATCTCCGCGGCCGTCTACCGGCTGGACGCGCGCGGTGAGGTCGAGGACCACTGGTACACCCTGGTCAACCCGCAACGCGACCCGGGCCCGGTGTGGATACACGGTCTGACGAGCGACGTGCTGGAGGGCGCTCCTCTCTTCCACGAGGTGGCGGAGGAGTTCGCCGCCCGGCTCGACGGCCGGGTGCTCGTCGCGCACAACGCGGTCTTCGACTGGCAGATGATCGCTCGGGAGTACGCGCGCGCGGAGCGTGAGGCCCCGGTGCGGCAGCGACTGTGCACCATCGCGCTGTCCAAGGAGCTGGGGCTGCCGCTGCCCAACCACAAACTGGAGTCGCTCGCGGCCCACTTCGGCGTCGTGCAGCAGCGGGCGCACCACGCGCTGGACGACGCACGCGTGCTGGCGGAGGCCTTCCGGCCGAGCCTGCGGGCCGCGGCGGAGGGCGGAGTCCGGCTGCCGCTGCTCGAGTGCCGTCCGCTGACGGAATGGGCCGACCGTCCGGCGTCCCTGATCGGGCGGCAGGCGAGCGGCCCGGGCGGCGGCTACGGCGGCTACCGGCCCAGCAGTTGGAGGCCGTCCCGCAAGAGGCCGGCCTGCCCGTATCCGAACCCTGGCCGGTACGAGGACGGCAAAAGGCTCAAGCAGGGCATGCGGGTCGCCTTCTCGGGAGACACCTCGGTCGAACGCGAGCTGCTGGAGGACCGTGCCGCCGAGGCGGGGCTTCATGTCGCCACGAGCCTGTCCCGGCTGACCAGCCTGCTGGTCACCAACGACCCCGACTCGGGCACGTCGAAGGCGGTGAAGGCGCGCCAGTTCGGGACGCCCGTGGTGGACGAGGCCGCGTTCGGGCAGCTCCTGCGGGACGTGGAACCCGCCGACGGGTGACCCGCGCGGACGTCTGCGCGGACCTCTGCGCGAACGCGGCGGCGCCGACCGGTGCGTACGGGTGATTGCCGCGCGACTCGCCCGCCGCCCGCTCGCCCGCGCGGGGGCGACGGCTCACCCTGTGGCCCATGGCGAGATGCGAAGTTTGCGGCAATGACTACGGAATGACCTTTGAGGTGCACGCGCAGGGCGCGGTCCACGTCTTCGACTGCTTCTCCTGTGCGATCCATCGCATGGCCCCCATCTGCGAGCACTGCAGGGTGCAGATCATCGGCCAGGGCGTCGAGGTGGAGGGTCACTGGTACTGCGGCGCGCACTGCGCCCGCGCGGAGGGCCGGGTGGGGATCGTCGACAAGGTCTGAGCCCGTTCCCGGCCGCTCCTCGGAGCCGGCCCGGGAAGACGTCCCGCGGCACCCGGCCGCATGCGCCCCACGACCGAGTTGTACGGTCGTGGGGTGTACCGCTTCCTGTTGTCCCGGCAGTGGGTGATCCTCACGCTGGTCTCCCTCCTCCTCATCCCCACGATGATCCGGCTGGGCTTCTGGCAGATGCACCGCTACGAGGAGCGCACCGCGCGCAACCAGCTCGTCTCCGACGCGCTGGCCGCCGACGCGGTGCCCGTCGAGAAGCTGACGGCCGTCGGGCACGTCGTCACCCGCGGCGAGCGGTACCGCAGCGTGAGCGCCGCCGGGGTCTTCGACACCGCGCACGAGGTCGTCGTCCGGCGCCGGGTCAACGCCGACGACACGGTCGGCTTCCACGTCCTCACCCCGCTCGTCCTGACGGACGGCAAGGTGCTGCTGGTCAACCGGGGCTGGATCCCCGCGGACGGCCCGAGCCAGACCGTCTTCCCCGAGATCCCCGCGCCGCCCGGCGGAAAGGTCACCGTCACCGGGCGGCTGATGCCCGACGAGACGACGGCTGCGAGCGGCATCAAGGACCTCAAGGGGCTGCCGGACCGGCAGATCATGCTGATCAACAGCGAGCAGGAGTCCCGGCGGCTCGGTGCACAGGTGCTCGGCGGCTACATCGCGCTGACGGCGCCCGCTCCCAAGGGCGACAGCCCCGAGCTGCTGGGCCGGCCCGGCAGTGAGGACGCGGCGCTGAACTTCGCCTACACGATCCAGTGGTGGCTGTTCGCCGCGGGCGTCCCCGTCGGCTGGCTGATCCTGGTCCGCCGCGAGGCGCGCGAGCGGGCGGCGACGGCCGCCCGGGAGACGGAGCCGGCCGAGCCGGCGACGGTGTAGCGGGCGCCGCCGGCCCGGGCCGGCGCACGCCCGCCGCGCCGGCCCGCACGGCCGGTCGGTCCGTCAGCAGCAGCGGCTCTGCGGATGCTCCTCGCGGTGCAGACTGCGCAGCACCTGGTACTCGCGCGGCGTCGGGACCGGCGCGAGCGGGTGGTGGCGTCGGCGACGCTCGCAGTAGCGGTCGTACTCCGCCTCGCCGGTCAGCTCGCGCAGGTACCAGCGCACGGCCCGCGCCCAGCCCGAGGCCGCCCTCAGGAGCCAGGGCACCGCCCGGGACGGGCGCACGGCGAGGCTCACGATCCCACCGTCGCCGGCACGTCGATCCGGGACTCGACGAACGGCGCCTCGGTCGTCGGCAGCGGGTCCTGCGACCGCACGGCCCGTACGCACACCACCGCGGCGTTCACGATCACCACGGCGACCAGCAGCAGGAACACGGCGATCAGCACGCCGTCCACCGTGGAGTTGGCGACCACCGTGTGCATGTCGGCCGTCGACTTCGCGGGGGCCAGCACCTGCCCGGCGTCGAGGGCGTCGGCGTAGCGGGCGCGCTGGGCGAAGAAGCCGACCCTCGGGTCGTCGGAGAAGATCTTCTGCCAGCCGGCGGTGAAGGTGATCGCCACGACCCAGGCCAGCGGCACGCCCGTCACCCAGGCCCAGCGCAGTCGCCCGGACGTGATCAGCACCGTCGTGCACACGGTCAGGGCGATGGCGGCCAGCAGCTGGTTGGCGATGCCGAAGAGCGGGAAGAGCTGGTTGATCCCGCCGAGCGGGTCCGTGGCGCCGGTGTACAGGAAGTAGCCCCACGCGGCGACGACCAGACCGCTGCAGAGCCAGATGCCGGGCTTCCAGTTGACCCGGCCGACCGGCTTCCACACGTTGCCGAGCATGTCCTGGAGCATGAAGCGGCCGACGCGCGTGCCCGCGTCCACCGTGGTCAGGATGAACAGCGCCTCGAACATGATGGCGAAGTGGTACCAGAACGCCTTCATCGCGGCGCCGCCGAAGACGCCGGAGAAGATCTCCGACATGCCGACGGCCAGCGTGGGGGCGCCGCCCGAGCGGGCGATCAGCGTCTGCTCCTCGACGGCCCTGGCGGCGGAGGCGAGCTGGTCGGGGCTGATGGTGAAGCCGAGTCCCGCCACCGCGTGGGACGCCGACTCGGCCGTCGCGCCCAGCAGGCCGGCCGGCGCGTTCATCGCGTAGTACAGACCCGGTTCCAGGGTGGCCGCGGCGATCAGCGCCATGATCGCGACGAACGACTCCATCAGCATCGCGCCGTAGCCGATGAGCCGGACCTGGGACTCCTTCTGGATCAGCTTGGGCGTCGTCCCGGACGAGACGAGGGCGTGGAAGCCGGACAGCGCACCGCAGGCGATGGTGATGAAGAGGAACGGGAACAGCGACCCCGAGAAGACGGGGCCCGTGCCCGAGGAGGCGAAGTCGCTGACCGCGTCCGTCCTGAGCACGGGCGCGGCCACGACCACGCCGACCGCCAGCAGCGCGATCGTGCCGATCTTCATGAAGGTGGAGAGGTAGTCGCGCGGGGCGAGCAGCATCCACACCGGCAGCACGGAGGCGACGAAGCCGTAGCCGATGAGGCAGAAGACGAGAGTCGTCGGACTGAGCGTGAAGGCGTCGGCCAGCGAGGAGTTCTGCACCCAGCCGCCGCCGACGATCGCGAGCAGCAGCAGCGCCACGCCGATGAGGCTGGTCTCCACGACCCGGCCCGGCCGGAAGCGGTGCAGCCAGAAGCCCATGAACAGGGCGATGGGCACGGTCATGGCGACGGAGAAGGTCCCCCAGGGCGAGTGGGCGAGCGCGTTGACCACGACCAGCGCCAGCACGCCGAGCAGAATGATCATGATGGCGAAGACGGCCAGGAGGGCCGCCGCTCCGCCCGCGCGGCCGATCTCGTCGCGGGCCATCTGCCCGAGCGAGGTGCCGTCCCGGCGCATGGAGAGGAACAGCACGACCATGTCCTGCACGGCGCCCGCGAAGATCACTCCGGCGACGATCCACAGGGTGCCGGGCAGATAGCCCATCTGCGCCGCGAGCACGGGTCCGACCAGGGGGCCCGCGCCGGCGATCGCGGCGAAGTGGTGGCCGAGCAGGACCCGGCGGTCGGTGGGCTGGAAGTCGACGCCGTCCTCGAGGCGTTCGGCGGGGGTGGCCCGGCGGTCGTCGGGGCGCAGCACCCGGCGGGCGATGAAGCGGGAGTAGAAGCGGTAGGCGATGGCGTACGAGCCGAGGGCCGCGACCACCAGCCAGACCGCCGAGATCCGCTCCCCCCGGGCGAGGGCGACGACGCCCCAGGCGACGGCGCCGAGCAGCGCCACGGCCGCCCACAGCAGGGCGGATCTCAGTGACATACGCGACTTTTCCGGCCCCGGCAGACCGGTTTCGGGCAGGGTGGACACAGACATGGCGGCTCCTCGCCTGGGCAGTGCGGCGCGCCTCGTGACACGGGGCGCCAGGAGATCAGCGACGGGCGGCTCCCCCGCTCGCTGTCGGTCTGTGCAAGAGTTGCCCGCCCGCCGGAAGCGGTTGACAGCGAAATCCCCGTTTGTTTTCTGCCGCTTCCCGGTCAACCGAACCGGCCGTCAGCGCAACTGAACCGGTGAGGGACAGGCACACCAAGGACGGTGACCCATGGCCGACGGCGCCATGACCACGACGTTCCTCGCCGTGATCGGCGGGGCGTCGCTGCTCGCCGCGACCGCGCGCAGGCTGCGCCCCAGCGACCGGCTGCCCTCCCTGGAGGGCTGGGCGCTCGCCGACCGCTCGCTCGGCCCCGTCTGGACCTGGCTGCTGCTCGGCGGCACGATCTTCACCGCCTACACCTTCACCGCCGTACCCGGACTGGCGTACGGCAACGGCGCGTCCGCGTTCTTCGCCGTGCCGTACACCGTGATCGTCTGCCCGCTCGCCTTCGTCCTGCTGAGCCGGCTGTGGAGCGTGGCCCGAAGCAAGGGCTACGTCACGGCCGCCGACTTCGTGCGCGGGCGCTACGGGTCCTCGCCGCTGGCCCTCGTGGTGGCGCTGACCGGGATCCTCGCGACGATGCCCTACCTGGCGCTGCAACTGCTCGGGATACGGGCGGTGCTGACGGCCGGCGGCGTGTACCCGCGCGGCGCGGCCGGAGACCTGGTGATGGTGGCGCTGTTCGCGGGGCTCGCGGTGGCCACCTACCGGCACGGGCTGCGGGCGCCCGCGGTCATCTCCGCGCTGAAGGCGGTCGCCGTGTTCGTGTCGCTGACCGCCGTGTGCTGGCTGGTGCTGCAGCGGCTCGGCGGACCGGGCGCCGTCTTCGAGGGCGCCGCCCGGCGCGCGGGCGCACCCGACGTGGCGCACTCCTCGCTGGTCCTGACCGACGCACAGCAGCCCGCGTACGCGACGCTCGCGCTCGGCTCCGCGCTGGCTCTGCTGATGTACCCGCACGTGCTCACCGCCGGGTTCGCCGCCGACGGCCCGCGCACCCTGCGCAAGGTCGCCGCGGCGCTGCCCGTCTGGACGGGTCTGCTCGCCCTCTTCGGGCTGCTCGGCGTCGCGGCCGCGGCGGCGGGCGTGCGGGCTCCGGCAGGGGGCGCGGAGGCCGCCGTGCCGATGCTCGTCGACCGGCTGATGCCCGCCGCGCTGGCCGGTCTGGTGTTCGCCGCGATCACCGTGGGGGCGCTGGTCCCGGCCGCCGTGATGTCGATCGCGGCCGCCACGAGCTTCGTCCGCAACGTGTACGTCGAGTACGTCCATCCGACGGCCACGCCCAAGCGGCAGGTGCGGATCGCCAAGGCCGTCTCGCTGACCGCGAAGGCGGGCGCGGTGGCCTTCGTGTTCGGGCTGCGCGACCAGGACGCCGTGAACCTTCAGCTGCTGGGCGGGGTCTGGATGCTGCAGGTCTTCCCCGCCGTCGCCGTCGGGCTGTTCACCGGCCGACTGCACCCGCGGGCGCTGCTCGCCGGCTGGGCGGCCGGCATGGCGGCCGGGACCTGCCTCGTGGTGCGCGAGGGCTTCTCCGCCACCGTCAGCCTGGGGTTCGGACCGATGGAGGTCTACGCCGGACTGGCGGCCCTGCTGCTCAACCTGGGCGTCGCCACCGCCGGCACCGCGCTCCTCGAACGCCTCCGCGTCCCCCGCGGCGCCGACACCACCGACCTGCCCTCCCGCCTGATCCCCAGGCGGCGTCCCGAGACGGGAGCGAACCACCCGTGAGACGCAGACACCCGATCCCCGTGCAGGAGCCGTCCGCGCAGCCGCTCGCGCAGCCGCTCGCGCAGCCGTCCGCGCAGCCGTCCGCGCAGCCGCTCGCGCAGCCGCTCGCGCAGCCGCTCGCCCCCGTGCCGGGCGATCCGGCCGACCTGGAGCGCGAGGCCGCCCTCGCCCGGCTCTTCGAGCTGCACTACTCCTCGATGCTGCGCCTGGCCGTGCTGCTCGGCGCCGACGACCCGGAGAACGTGGTCGCCGAGGCCTACTACCAGATCTACCGGAAGTGGCGGCGGCTGCGGGACGTCGAGGCGGCCGAGGCCTATCTGCGCTCCACCGTCTGCAATCTGACCCGGATGCGGATACGGCATCTGCAGGTCGCCCGCCGCCATGTGGAGAGCCCCCCGGAGCTGCCGGAGGAGACCGTCGCCTCCGCGGAGAGCGCGGCGCTGCTGCGGGACGACCAGCGCGTGCTGATCGACGCGCTCCAGCAGCTGCCGGCCCGCCAGCGCGAGGCGCTCGTGCTGCGGCACTGGCTCGGGCTCAAGGAGAGCGAGATCGCCGCCGCGATGGGCATCTCCTGCGGGTCCGTCAAAACCCACACCTCACGCGGCCTCGCCGCGCTCACCCAGGCGATGGAGGCCCGGCGATGAACGACACGGACCGCACCGAGCGGGAGCTGCGGGAGGCGCTGGAGGCGCTGGCCGACGGCGTGCGGCCGGCTCCGGACGCCTATCGCACCGCCCGCGGCGACTGGCTGCGGCGCGAACGCCGGCGGCGGCTCGTGCTCGCCGCGCTGATCGCCGTCGTCTTCGCCCTGGCCACATTGATCGGCCTGTGGGTCCTGAACCGGGCGCCGTCCGACCGGGGCGTCGTCTTCTCGTCGACGGCGGCCCCGGCGCACCCGACGTCACTCAGCCGGCCGCACCCCTGATTGTGCCACCGGTCCGCCGGGAAACCGCAAGGCGTGCACCCCCGCATCGAGGACTACGCCCTCATCGGCGACGAGCAGACCGCCGCCCTGGTCGGCATGGACGGTTCCGTCGACTGGCTGTGCCTGCCCCGCTTCGACTCCGGGGCCTGCTTCGCCCGCCTCCTCGGCAGCGAGGAGAACGGCCACTGGCGCATCGCCCCACAGGGCGTGACGGACGCCTGCACCCGGCGCGGCTACCGGCCCGACACGCTCGTCCTGGACACCGAGTGGGAGACCGCCGACGGCGCGATCCGGGTCACCGACCTGATGCCGCAGCGCGATCAGGCCCCCGACGTGGTGCGCGTCGTCGAGGGGCTGCGCGGCCGGGTCACCGTCCACAGCACGCTGCGGCTGCGCTTCGACTACGGCTGGGTCGTGCCGTGGATGCGCCGCGCCGACGGGCACCACGTGGCGGTCGCCGGACCCGACGCGGTGTGGTTCCGCAGCGAACCGGGCGTGCGCACCTGGGGCGAGGACTTCACCACGCACTCCGAGTTCACCCTCGCCGAGGGCGAGTCGGTCGCCTTCGTGCTCACCTGGCACCCCTCGCACGAGTCCCGCCCGACGCTCGTCGATCCGTACGAGGCGCTCGCCACCAGCGTCGACGACTGGCGGCGCTGGTCCGCCCGCTGCCGCTACACCGGCCCCCACCGGGACGCCGTGGTCCGCTCCCTGATCACGCTCAAGGCCCTCACCTTCCAGCCGACCGGCGGCATCGTGGCGGCGCTCACCACCTCCCTGCCCGAGGAACCGGGCGGCGTGCGCAACTGGGACTACCGCTTCTGCTGGCTGCGCGATTCGACCCTCACGCTCGGCGCGCTCCTCGCGGCCGGGTACGACGAGGAGGCCGAGGCATGGCGCAACTGGCTGCTGCGCGCCGTCGCGGGTGACCCCGCGGACCTGCAGATCATGTACGGGCTGTCCGGCGAGCGGCGGCTGCCCGAGTGCGAGCTGCCCTGGCTCGCCGGCTACGAGGGCTCCACGCCCGTGCGCATCGGCAACGGCGCCGTGCAGCAGCTCCAGCTGGACGTCTACGGCGAGGTGATGGACTCCCTGTCGCTGGCCCGGACCTCCGGCATGTCGCCCCGGCCGCACATGTGGTCCCTGCAGTGCGCGCTGATGAACTGGCTGAGCGACAACTGGCGGCAGCCCGACGAGGGGCTGTGGGAGGTGCGCGGCGGCCGGCGGCAGTTCGTGCACTCCAAGGTCATGGTGTGGGTCGCCGCCGACCGGGCCGTCCGCGCGCTGGAGGCGTACCCGGAGCTCAGCGGCGACCTCGACGGCTGGCGGGCCCTGCGCGACGAGGTGCACCGAGAGGTGTGCGAGAAGGGCTACGACCCTCGGCGCAACACGTTCACCCAGTACTACGGCTCGGCCGACCTCGACGCCGCCCTGCTGCTCGTCCCGCGCGTCGGCTTCCTGCCGCCGGACGACCCGCGGGTGGTCGGCACGGTCGACGCGATCCGCGCGGAGCTCGGACACGACGGCCTGCTGCGCCGCTACAGCACCGAGGGCGCGACCGTCGACGGTCTGCCGGGTGACGAGGGCGCCTTTCTGGCCTGCTCGTTCTGGCTCGCCGACGCCCTGCACCTGACGGGCCGCACGAAGGAGGCGCGGGAGCTGTTCGAACGGCTCGTGGGCCTGGCCAACGACGTGGGGCTGCTGGCGGAGGAGTACGACCCGGTCGCCGGCCGGCACCTCGGCAACTTTCCGCAGGCGTTCAGTCACATCGGCCTGGTCAACACCGCCCTCGCCCTGTTCGACGGCGAGGAGGCAGGATAGGAGCCATGGATCTTGGACTGAAGGACCGGGTGTACGTCGTCACCGGAGCCACCCGCGGACTCGGCAACGCCGCCGCGCGCGAGCTCGTCGCGGACGGCGCGAAGGTCGTCCTCACCGGACGGGACGAGAAGCGCGTCGCCGAAGCGGCGGCCGAACTGGGGCCGAACGCCCTCGGCGTCGCCGTGGACAACGCCGACCCCGGCGCGGCGGCCCGGCTGATCGCGGCGGCACGGGACGCCTTCGGCGGGTTCGACGGGGTGCTGGTGAGCGTGGGCGGCCCGCCGCCCGGGTTCGTCGCCGACAACACGGACGAGCAGTGGCAGAGCGCCTTCGAGTCGGTGTTCCTCGGCGCGGTCCGGCTGGCCCGGGCGGCCGCCGCCGAGCTGGAGGCGGGCGGGGTCGTCGGGTTCGTGCTGTCGGGCTCGGTGCACGAGCCGATTCCCGGGCTGACCATCTCCAACGGCCTGCGGCCCGGGCTCGCCGGGTTCGCCAAGTCGCTCGCCGACGAGCTGGGGCCGCGCGGGATCCGGGTGGTGGGCCTGCTGCCGGCGCGCATCGACACCGACCGGGTGCGGGAGCTGGACGGACTGTCGGCCGACCCCGAAGCGACCCGGGCCGCGAACGAGTCGCGGATTCCGCTGCGGCGCTACGGCCTGCCGGAGGAGTTCGGCCGGACGGCCGCGTTCCTGCTGTCACCGGCCGCCTCCTACCTCACCGGGATCATGGTGCCCGTCGACGGCGGCATGCGACACGGATTCTGACCGGCGGGCACCACCGCACCCACCGGGTCGGGGCCCACGGCCCGCCCGCACACCCACGCCCACCGACGGCCCACGGGCCCGCCCGGAACGGGCAAGCCGGGCCCGAGGAAGCCCACCGCCACACCGCCACCCGGTCGAGCAGGCCCCGGGCGAACCGTCCCCGCCTGTCACGGCCCCCACGTCCGCAGGGCACACGGTCCGTCGACGGGCAGGGGAGGTGGGCGGGGCGCCGCAGGTCATCGGCGCGCTTGGGCGGGCCCGTCCGGGTCACGGGCCCAGGGGCGGGCGAAGCGCCGCAGATCGCCGGCACGGGCGGCCGGGCGAAACACCGCCCGTCAACGGCGCAGGAGGTCCGGCGGAGCGCCACACGGCGCCGGCTTGCGTGGGCCGGCCGGCCCTCACCCGGGTCACGGCCCGGGGCAGGCGAAGCGCCGCAGGCATCGGCGCGCGTGGGCGGGCGGAGCGCCACACGGCGCCGGCTTGCGTGGGCCGGCCGGCCCACGCAGGTCGCCGGCCCAGGGCGGGCGATCAGGGGTGGGTGGGGCGGTGGTCGTGGCGTGGGTCAGGTGACCCGCTCCGACTTGTGTTTGGCTGCCGTCAGACGGACCTCGGCCGGCAGTGCCCGCAACGCCGCCGAGTCCCGCGCATGCGCCAGCGCGCGGGCGCTGAGGTCGTCCAGGACGGTCACGGGCTCCGCGTGCGGCTCCAGCAGCAGATTCACCCGGGCCTCGGGAGCCTCGCTCCGCCCGGTCAGCCGGACGTGTGCCCGGCCGACCCCGTCCAGCCGGGACGCCTCGCCCGTCAGCACCCCTTCCAGGGCGTGGCCCCGCAGCAGCGCTCCCGCGCCGTCCCCGGTGTCGACGAGGACCTCGGCGAGCCGCCGGCGGTGCAGGACCGCGCTCAGCCACCACAGCGCGAGCAGGACGAGAACGGCCAGGACGGCGATGACCGTCGGCCACCACCACGCCTCGCCGCGCCAGCGGGTGCGTTCGGCGACGCTGAGCAGCGCGTCGTGCGGGCCGTCGTGCAGCCACCAGGAGGGCGGGGGCGCGCCGAGCCCCACGGCCAGCACCGCGCCGCCGACGGCGAGGAGCACCAGTCCGACGAGGGCGAGGAGCACACGGTTGACGGTCCCGGCCATCGCCCTCACCCCTTCTTCCCGGCCCGGCGCACATGGACCGAGAGCGCGAGCGGCCGGACCAGTCCCAGGCCGCTGACCGCTTCGGCGAGGACGGATTCCAGGTCGGCTCGGACGTCGTCCAGATCACGGAAGTGGGAGACGACGGACACCTCGGCTCTGCGGCGGCCCGCGTGTGCCCGCGCCGACCGCACGCCGGCGACCTCCATGGCCCGGTCGCGCAGCACCAGGGCGGCGGTGGCCCGGTGGAGGCCGGCGCGCACGTCGGGGCGGGGGCGGCGCATCGGCAGCATCTGCCGGATCCCCGGCGTGACGGCCAGGAGGATCAGCCACAGGCCGAGCGCGGCCGCGACGCCGGCGCCGACGAGCACCCACGGGTCGTCGAGGGGGCGTTCGGCGAGCTGGTGGGCGAGTTCGCGCCGCCAGGCCATGGCGGGCCGGTGGGCACGGACGGCGACCACGTCGTAGAGGAACACGCCCGCGACCGCGGCCAGCAGGACCGCGACGACGGCGGCGGGGACGCGGCGCGCCGACCAGAACCGGTGGTCGGCGGGGCGCCCGTCGTCGGGGCCGGCCCCCTGGCCTGGTGGGGCGGCGTCCTCGGCGTCCTTCTCCAGGACGGGCGCTCCGCCCTGCTGCAAGCCTCCGGGCTCGCTCATCGCGTCCTCCCGTGCACCGAGTCGGGGTCGGGCGCCAGGTGGAGCCGTTCGACCTGGACGGCGACCTCGGGAACCGTCATTCCCGCCAATGCGCCTACCCGCTCGGTGACATGCCGACGCACGGCGCGGCAGCGGGCGCCGAGGTCGCTCGGATAGTCGAGTTCGAGGTGCACATGGACGTGCGCGGCGTCGACGGGGCCTGCGCCGCCCGAGCCGGAGTGCGCGTGCGGGCGCACGACGACGGTGGCGTGCGGACGGCCGGCCCCGGGCGGCAGCGGGCCCACCGCCTCCCGCGCGGCCTGGGCGGCGATCTTCGCCACGACCCGGTCGGCGATACGGGTCGCGCCGCGTCCGCCCGGAGGGACGGCGGCGGCGCGGCGTGCGCCGAACGTGTCGCCGGCTTCGCTTCCCCCGGTCACAGCGCTCACCGGCGCCGGTCGTCGCGGGTGCGGAAGAAGTCGCCGAGTTCCAGGTCCCCTTCCAGGAACCGGCCGACGACGAACCCGACGGCGCCCAGCGCCGCCACCAGCAGAAAGGCCCCGAACCCGCCGAAGTACCCGGCGAAGCCCAGTGCCATGCCGGCGATCATGCCGACCACGGCCATGCTCAAGGTGCTCTCCCCTCGGCGGGCCGGTCACCCGGTCCGTCTGCGTCTCACTGGATCCGGGGCTCCGGCTCCTCGTCCTCTTCGTCGGGCAGTTTGACGTCGCTCACGGCGATGTTGACCTCGACGACCTCCAGGCCCGTCATCCGCTCCACCGCCGCGATCACGTTCTCCCGCACGGCCTGGGAGACGTCGGCGATGGCCACGCCGTAGTCGACGACGATCTCGAGGTCGAGCGCCGTCTGCACCTCGCCGACCTCGGCCTTGACACCGCGGGAGACCGACTTGGAGCCGCCGGGCACCCGGTCGCGCACGGCGCCGAAGGTACGGCTGATGCCGCTGCCCATGGTGTGGACGCCGAGGACGTCCCGGGCCGCGAGGCCGGCGATCTTCTCCACGACTCCGTCGGCGATCGTGGTCCGCCCACGGGTCGCCGGGGCCCCGCCGCCGCGCCGGGCCGCCTTGCGGGTCTGCAGCGGCTCGGTCCCGCCGTCGGGGGTCTGCGTACGGATCTGCTCCGTTGGCTCGCTCATCGCCGTACGTCCTTACGTCCGGTTCGTTTCGTCGTCCCTTTTGACCACGGTAAGCGCGGTTGCCCGACCTCGCCCCGGGGATGCGGCAGGCTGGAGCAATGACGGCGGACGGATGGACGGGCGCGGTGCGGCGCCGGCTGGGCCTCGGCAGGCTGCTTCCCCTCGGCGGGCCGCGGGACGGCGCATGGCTCACCGAGGCGGCCGCGGAGGCGGTGCTGCGCCGGGCGGCGCGGGACGTCGCGGGGGTTCGGCTGGGAGTGCTGCGGCTGGGGCTCGCCGATCCGGACGGGCCGTTCGAGTCCGCCGCCGTGCCGGCTCCGCCGAGCGCGCTGCCGCCGGGGCCCCTGCGGGTGACCGCGGAGTGCGCGGCGTCGGCGTCCGAGCCTCTGCCGACGACGACGACACGGTTGCGGAGCGCCCTGGCGGCGACTGCCGCGCAGCATCTCGGTCTGGTGGTCACGGAGGTCGACCTGCGGGTGACGGAGCTGCTCGGCACGGAAGCGGAGGTGGACGTGAAGGCGGATGTGGAGGCCGTCACGGAGACGGGCACGGAACCGGATGTCCGGGCGGGCGCGGAACCGGATGTCCGGGCGGGCGCGGGCGCGCCGCCGGCCGTGGGGTCGCGCGGGAGCACGGGGACCGGGGAGGAGCCCGGTCGGCCGCCCCTGCCGGGCGTTCCGGCAGACGACGAGGCGCTCGCGGCAGCGGCTGCCCTCGCGGTGCCGGGAGTGACCGGCACGAGCGGCGTCCTCGGGCGGGCGGTCCGGCTCGAGGAGCGCCACGACACGACGGCGGCCCTGCCGCGGCGCCACGTCCAGCTGGAGATCACGACGGCCGCGGCCCACCGCACGCTGGACGTGGCCCTCGCGGTGCGCGCCGCGGTGTCGGCGGCCCTGCCGGACCGTCCGACGGTCACCGTGCTGGTGACGGCGGTCGGCTGAGGGCGGCCGGCCGGCGCCCGTCCGCCCCGGCAGACGCCGGCCGGACGGGGCGACGGTTCGCACGGAGCGCCGGAACGGCGGCCTCAGCCGGTGTTCACTCCCCGAGGCCGGCCATGTCGCGCAGACGGCGGGCCTGGGCGGCGCGTTCGGCGGCTCGCTGGGCGTCGTACGTGCGCTCGCCGGCGCCGCGCAGCAGCGCCTTGGTCTCGATGACGGCCTCGCGGGGCGCGGAGAGGATCGCCGTGGCCAGTTCGCGGACCGTGGCGTCGAGGTCCTGCACGGGAACGGCGATGTTGGCGAGCCCGGTGCTCACCGCCTCCTCGGCGTGCACGAAGCGGCCGGTCAGGCAGATCTCGACCGCCCGGCCGTACCCGACGAGGGAGACGAGGGGGTGCGTGCCCGTCAGGTCCGGCACCAGGCCGAGGCTGGTCTCGCGCATGGCGAACTGCACGTCGTCGGCGACGACGCGCAGGTCACAGGCGAGGGCCAGCTGGAAGCCCGCTCCGATGGCGTGGCCCTGGACGGCGGCGATGGACACGACGTCGTTGCGCCGCCACCAGGTGAAGCCCTCCTGGAACCCGGCGATGGCGGCGTCGAGTTCGGCGTCCCCACTGCGCGCGAGTTCGATGAAGGACAGCTCGCCCTCGATCCCCTCGGGCGTGAACATCTGCCGGTCGAGCCCGGCGGAGAAGGACTGGCCCTCGCCGCGCAGCACGACCACGCGGACGGAGCCCGGCAGCAGTCGCCCGGCCTCCGTGAGCGCCCGCCACATGGCGGGGCTCTGCGCGTTGCGCTTGGCCGGGTTGGCCAGCGTCACCGTGGCGAGCGAGTCGTCGACGGTGAGCCGTACGCCGTCCTGGTCGAGCAGGGGAACGAGTTCCTGGTCGGGCGTGGCCATGAGGCGCCTCCGATGGGTGCGGTCAGCTAGCGGTCAGCTAAGTGACTGCACAGTAACCACCCGGCCGGTCTGAGATTCTCCCGGGCCCCTCACAGGACCCGGAAGGACGCCGGCCGGGTGACCACCGTCGAAGCCTATGTGCCGCCCCCGGTCAGGACGAGGCGGCCTTCTTGCCTCGAGTCGCCCCGCCACGCCCACGGAGCGTGACGCCCGACTCACTGAGCATCCGGTGCACGAAGCCATACGAGCGGCCGGTCTCCTCGGCCAGCGCCCGGATGCTCGCACCGGAGTCGTACTTTCTCTTCAGGTCTGCCGCGAGCTTGTCGCGCGCGGCGCCGGTCACCCGGCTGCCCTTCTTCAGAGTCTCGGCCACCCGTGCCTCCTCATGGGAAGTGCGCTCTGGTCTCCTCATGATCACCCCTCAGCGGCCCGATGGCCACCCATTCGGCAAGGTCCGTGCGACAGGGTTTTGACGACGGGAGCGCGTGCCCACAAACGGAACCTGTGATTCCAGCCGACGGCGTTCGTACGGCCGAACGGGTTGGTCCGCGAAAGAGCAGGTCAGAGACGCACGACGGCCGACCCCTCGTCCGTGGAGGGATCGGCCGTGAAATGGATGTAGGACACACCTCGATACGAGGAGATCTCACACAGATGATGGATCACCGGTAGGCCGAATGATCCAGACGGATGATCCACCGGGCGGGATCACCCGACGGCCCGGTGTTTTCCGCCGTCGGTCGCTGGTCGGGGATCCTCGATCGGCGGTCGTCGGTCGCCCGTCAGGCCAGGGCGACCAGGTCCGCGTAGTCGGCGCCCCACAGGTCCTCGACGCCGTCGGGCAGCAGG
This sequence comes from Streptomyces sp. NPDC020597, assembly GCF_044335095.1. Taxonomy (NCBI): domain Bacteria; kingdom Bacillati; phylum Actinomycetota; class Actinomycetes; order Kitasatosporales; family Streptomycetaceae; genus Streptomyces; species Streptomyces sp. NPDC020597. The sequence continues at coordinate 56,564 of NZ_JBIRUL010000018.1, forward strand.
ATGATCCGCTCGGGCTGCAGCGCCTCCACCGCGCCCTCGTCGTGGGTGACGAGGACGACCGCGCCCTTGTAGGTGCGCAGCGCCCCGAGGATCTCCTCGCGGCTGGCCGGGTCGAGGTTGTTGGTGGGCTCGTCGAGCAGCAGCACGTTGGCGGAGGAGACGACCAGGGTCGCGAGGGCCAACCGGGTCTTCTCACCGCCGGAGAGCACGCCTGCGGGCTTGTCGACGTCGTCGCCGGAGAACAGGAACGAGCCGAGCGTCTTGCGGACGTCGACCAGGTCCAGGTCGGGGGCGGCGGAGCGCATGTTCTCCAGGACCGTGCGCTGCGGGTCGAGCGTCTCGTGCTCCTGCGCGTAGTAGCCGAGCTTGAGGCCGTGACCGGCGACCACCTGGCCCGTGTCGGGCTTCTCGGCGCCGCCGAGCAGCCGCAGCAGGGTGGTCTTGCCGGCGCCGTTCAGACCGAGGATGACGACGCGCGAGCCCTTGTCGATGGCCAGGTCGACGTCGGTGAAGATCTCCAGCGAGCCGTAGGACTTCGACAGGCCCTCGGCCATCAGGGGCGTCTTGCCGCAGGGCGCCGGCTCGGGGAAGCGGAGCTTGGCGACCTTGTCGGAGGCGCGCACCGCCTCCAGACCGGAGAGCAGCTTGTCGGCGCGGCGGGCCATGTTCTGCGCGGCGACCGTCTTGGTGGCCTTGGCGCGCATCTTGTCGGCCTGCGAGTGCAGTGCGGCGGCCTTCTTCTCGGCGTTCTGCCGCTCCCGCTTGCGGCGCTTCTCGTCGGACTCGCGCTGCTGCTGGTAGAGCCGCCAGCCCATGTTGTAGACGTCGATCTGGGAGCGGTTGGCGTCCAGGTAGAACACCTTGTTGACGACCGTCTCGACCAGGTCGACGTCGTGGCTGATGACGATGAAGCCGCCGCGGTAGGTCTTGAGGTAGTCGCGCAGCCAGACGATCGAGTCGGCGTCGAGGTGGTTGGTCGGCTCGTCGAGCAGCAGCGTGTCCGCGTCGGAGAACAGGATGCGCGCCAGCTCCACGCGGCGGCGCTGACCGCCGGAGAGCGTGTGCAGGGGCTGGCCGAGCACCCGGTCGGGCAGGTTCAGCGCGGCGGCGATGGTGGCGGCCTCGGCCTCGGCGGCGTATCCGCCCTTGGTGAGGAACTCCGTCTCCTGGCGCTCGTACTGGCGCATCGCCTTGTCGCGGGTGGCGCCCGAGCCGTTGGCGATCCGCTGTTCGTTCTCGCGCATCTTGCGGATCAGGACGTCGAGCCCGCGCGCGGAGAGGATGCGGTCGCGGGCGAGGACGTCGAGGTCGCCCGTGCGGGGGTCCTGCGGGAGGTAGCCGACCTCTCCGGAACGGGTGACGGTGCCGCCCGCCGGGATGCCCTCGCCGGCCAGGACCTTGGTCAGCGTCGTCTTGCCGGCGCCGTTGCGCCCGACCAGACCGATGCGGTCGCCCTTGGCCACGCGGAAGGAGGCGTTCTCGATGAGGATGCGGGCGCCGGCGCGCAGCTCGATGCCGGAGGCGGAGATCACGGACAGACTCCAGTGCGGGGTCGTTGGCGGGATGGGCGGCTGAGGACGTTCCCGCCGTCTAATGCGCGAGGAGAATGGCCATGGGGCCAGTCTAACGGGACCGTGCAAGCACTTTTTCTGCGTTCAGGTGTTCGATCTTCGCGGGAGGCGTCGCCGCGGGGCGTTGTCGGTGGTGGCTGCCAGACTGGGCGGCGGGGACGAATCCGGCACCGGGCACAAGGGAGTGATCGGCATGGCAGGCACGAACGGCGGGCGCCCGAGCGTCTTCCCGACGGTGTTGTACGCCGACGCGAAGGCCGCGATCCGGCAGCTCACACAGGCCCTGGGCTTCACCGAACTGTCCGTGTACGAGGGCGAGGACGGCACGGTCCTGCACGCCGAGCTGGTGCAGGGCAACGGCGCGGTGATGCTCGGCTCGAAGGGCCGCGGCGGCGTCTTCGACGCGGCGATGGGGGAAGCGGGCCCGGCCGGCGTCTACGTCGTGGTGGACGACGTGGACGCCCACCACCGGCGGGCCGCGGAACACGGCGCGGAGATCCTGATGCCCCCGACCGACCAGGACTACGGATCGCGCGACTACATGGCCCGCGACCTCGAGGGCAACGTCTGGAGCTTCGGCACGTACGCGCCCGAGACGCAGGGCTGAGCGCCGGCGAGCCGCCGCGCGCGGTCGGCCGGCGCCCCCGCGGCCGCCCGTCCCGCGGTCAGCTGCCGCCGGTGTGCACCTGGAAGGCGGCCCGGCGGACCGCCTTGGCCAGCGCCGGATCGGGGTGCGCGGCGGCCAGCGCCACCAGCACCTGCACGGTGCGCGGGTGCCCGACGGCCCGTACCTCGGTCAGCAGCGCGGGCACGGTCGGCTGCAGCGCGGACTCCAGATGGCGCACCAGCATGGGCGCCTCCCCGTGGTCGGCGACGGCCGCGGCGGTGTCGACCCACAGCCAGGTGGCCTCCTCCCGGGTGAGCACCTCGTGGGCGTCCTCCGGGTCGACGCCGTCGTGCTCGGCGAGCCACAGCAGGGCGTACGGCCGCAGGGCCGGCTCCTCGACGACCGCGCGGACGTCCGGCTCGGCGGGGGCGCCGACCACGCGCAGGGCCTCGAAGGCGAGGCCGCGCAGCAGGGCGTCGTCGCCGCGGGCGGCCAGCAGCAGTTCGCTGACGGCGCTGCCGACGGTCCGGGCGGCGAGCCAGGCGCGGTACTCGGCGCGGGCCGCGTTCGGCCGGAGCTGGGCGCAGCCGCGGAGCATGCCCTCGGCCGACTGCTCGATGTTGCCGGCGGGGCTCTGCGCGGCGACGCAGATCTGCTCCAGCTTGACCCAGACCGCCCAGCTGCCCAGCGGCGTCAGGGTGGCCTGCCCGCCGCCGCAGGTGAGCGCTCCCACCGCGGCGAGGGCGTGCAGCGCCCAGTCGAGGAGGGGGGCGAGCTCGGCGTCCTGGGCGGGCTCCGCCGGGTCGGCGTCGACGGGGACCGGGGCGAGCGGGGCGGCGGGTTCGGACCCGGCGCCGTAGGGCACCTCGCAGCGCTCGGTGCGCAGTTCGGTGACGCGCTGGCGCAGCAGGTCCAGGAGCTGTTCCACGGGGACGGGCCCGGCGGACAGCTGGAGGAAGGAGAGCACCTGCGGCATGGCCGAGACGACCTCGGCGACGGCGGCGGGCTCCTGCTCCTCGGGTTCCGGCGAGGCGAGCGACCAGGCGTCGAACAGGGCGACCCAGCCGCGCAGGACGGCGCTGTCGTCGCGGTCCCAGGCGCGCAGCCGCCAGCCGGGGCGTGCGCTGTCCCCGTGCACCTCGACGAGGCCCGCAAGGCGGGCGGTGTCCCAGTCGGCGCGGATCCGATCGGTCGTCAGACCCAGATCGGAAGCCGCCCGTTCGGCGGTCGTCTCCGAGAGAGTGGCCTTGCCGTCTGCCGTCGCCGCGTCGCGGCCCGGGCCGAGGGCGTTGTCGGCCCAACGGGCCACACGGGCCGCGGCGGCCAGTCCGGAGCGCGCCATTCTGGCCAGCTCCGCGGGCGCCGGAGTGCCCTCCGGCGGGCGGGGTGCGGGGCGGCGCGGGCGCCGCTCGTTCACAGCTGAGGGGGCGGCGGCCAGGGGTCGCGGGCGGACGAGTCGAAGCCTGGAGTCGCGCGGGATACGGGACGTCACGGGTGCAGTCTTCCGGTTGACGGTCCGAAAACCCAAACGGAATGGCTCGGCGGGCCCGCGGACCGCCCTGCGCACGGGGTGCCGCGGGAGCCCGCGGGACGCCTTCAGGCCAGTGGTACGGGGTTGAACGGAACGAGCGGTCCCGCCCCGGCCGGCCCCCGCCGCGACCGCGCCGGCGCACCGCTTCGGCGGCGTCCTGCGCCGCTCCCGTCACAGACCGGACGGGACCGAACTCGCGGCGAGGGCCCGGGTGCGGCACCCGGCGTGCCGCGATGCGGGCGGGGTCGGACCAGGCGTCCCTCGGGGTGTCCGCGCCGGACGGGCGCGCGGTGGCCTCCTCGGCGTCCGCCGGCTTGCCCAGCGCCTCGCCGGAGGGCGTCCGCGCGGTCGTCGCCGAGGCTCCGAGCGCGCACCGGGGACGCGGGCGGGGCGGGCGGGCCCCGGGGCGCCGGCGGAGGGGACGCCGGGTGGGCGGGTCACATCAGCGGGGTCAGGAAACGGCGGAGGGTCTCCTCGTAGGCGCGGGGGTCCGGGTTCCACATGGCGCCGTGCGGGGCGTGCGGGACGGTGTGCAGGGCGACCAGGTCGGGGCGGCGGTCGGCGAGCCGGCGGCTGTCGGCCCAGGGGGCGACGGTGTCGTCGGGTCCGTGGAAGACCAGGGTCGGGACCCGCAGCCGCGCCGGGCGGCCGTCCGCGCCGCCGGGGCCGCCCGCCATGCCGGTGCGGCCCTCGGCGGCGCGGACGGCGAGCGGCAGGAGGGCGGCCGGCGTGTGCCGGGCGGCGGCGAGGGCGCGCACCGTGGTCCGCCAGTCGAGGACCGGTGAGTCCAGCACGAGTCCCGAGACCAGGTCGCGCAGACCGGAGTGGGCGGCGGCGCGCAGGGCCATGGCGGCGCCCGTGGACCAGCCGAGCAGGACGACGCTCCGGGCGCCGTAGCGCACGGCGTACCGCATCGCCGCGTCCAGGTCCCGCCACTCGGTCGCGCCCAGGTGGTTGAGGCCGTCCGGGGAACGGGGCGCGCCGAGGTCGCCGCGGTAGGCGAGGGCGAGCACGGGGAGGCGGGCGCCGTGCAGGAAGCCGATGAGGTTGAGGGCGTGTTCCCGGGTGGTCCCCAGACCGTGCACGGCGATCACCCAGGTGCTGCGGGCTCCGGGCACGAACCAGGCGGGCAGGTTGCCCAGTTCGCCGGGCACGTCGACGTCGGCGTGGTCGAGGCCGAGGGCGGTGCCGGGGTCGCCGACGTGCAGGTTCGGGGTGAGCCAGACCGCGTCGCCGGCGTCCAGGGAGCCGTGGGTGACGCGTTCCAGCCGGCGTACGACGGTGTCGGCGGAGTGCGGCGCGTCCGGCAGGACCGGGCCGACGACGGCGTGGGAGCCGTTGCCGGAGAGGCCGTAGGCGCCGGGGCGCAGGGCCGCGAGGTCGCGCGTGAGGGTGACCTGTCCGGCGGCCGTGCCGTGCACGGTGAGCCGGGGTTCGGTGGGCAGGGGCCGGCCGGGCGGCGCCTTCAACGCGGCGTCGCTGGCGAACCGGCCGGCGGCGACACCGGCGGCGCCGGCGGCCAGGGCTGCGGTGACGGCGGCGGCCGTCGCGGTGGCAGTGCGCACGAGCCCAGTGTCCCGGCCGAGGCGCGGACCGGCCAGCGGTGCGGGCGGCCGGGGTGACGCGTGCGGGAGCGCGCGGGCCGTCAGCCCGGCTGTCCGTAACCCCGCAGGCGCTCCCCCACCTGCGCGACCTGTTCCTCCGTCAGGAGTGCGGGCGTGCGGCCGGGCACCGAGGAGGCGGTCAGCCACAGGCGGCACATCCACTCCAGCTGGGCCGTGCGGTCGTACGCCTGGTCGAGGCCGGTGCCGTGGGTCAGGGTGCCGTGGTTGCGCAGCAGGCAGCCGGACCGTCCCTCCAGGGCCCGGAGCGTGTGCGCGGCCAGCTCGTCGGTGCCGTACGCGGCGTAGGGCGCGACGCGCACGGGTCCGCCGAGCGCGGCGGCCATGTAGTGGACGAGGGGGAGCTCGTCGACGAGGGTGGAGACCGCCGTGGCGTGCACGGCGTGGGTGTGCACGATCGCCCCGGCGTCGGTGGCCCGGTAGACGGCCAGGTGCATGGGCAGTTCGCTGGTGGGGACGAGGGCCCCGAGGACCTGCCGGCCGGTGAGGTCGACACCCGTGACGTCGTGCGGGGCGAGCCGGTCGTAGGGCACGCCGGACGGGGTCACGAGCACGGTGTCGCCGACGCGCACCGAGACGTTGCCCGAGGTGCCGACGACCAGCCCTTCGGCGACCGTTCGGCGGGCGGCCGCCACCAGCTCCGCCCAGGCCCGCGCCTCCTCGGGGGAGGCCTGCCGCCCCCGCCGCCGGACGTCCGGACGCTCGCCTCGATGCTCAGCCATGCCGCGATCCTGCCAGGCGCTCCCGGGGGCCGGCGCCCCGCGCGCGAGCGATACCGCAACCGCGTCATCCGGACACCGTGACGCCCGCCTCAGTTCATCTTCCGTTCACCCAGGTTGCCTACGGTCAATCAGCCAATGACTTCGAACGATTGCCTGGGTAAATGGAAAACTTCTCGCTGATCCTCGCGATTGTGGTGGTAACCGCACTTGCGTTTGATTTCACGAACGGTTTTCACGACACCGCCAACGCGATGGCCACGACCATCTCGACCGGTGCACTCAAGCCCAAGGTCGCGGTGGCCATGTCCGCCGTGCTGAACCTTGTGGGAGCCTTCCTCTCGGTGGAGGTCGCCAACACGATCTCCAAAGGTCTCGTCGACGAGACCGGCATCCGTCCCGAGGTCATCTTCGCCGCCCTGGTCGGCGCGATCCTCTGGAATCTGCTGACCTGGCTGGTGGGTCTGCCCTCCAGCTCCTCGCACGCCCTCATGGGCGGTCTGATCGGCGCCACCATCGCCTCGGCCGGCACGGGCGCGGTGCACGGCGACGTGCTGGTCACCAAGGTGCTGCTGCCGGCGGTCGCCGCCCCGATCGTCGCGGGCGTCGCGGCGATGCTCGCCACCCGCCTGTCCTACACGCTGGGCCGCAAGGCCGACGGCAAGGCGGCGGACAAGGGCTATCGCGCGGGCCAGATCGCCTCGGCCGGTCTGGTCTCCCTCGCCCACGGCACCAACGACGCCCAGAAGACGATGGGCATCATCACCCTGGCGCTGGTCGCCGGCGGCGCCGTGGCCCCCGACTCCGACCCGCCCACCTGGGTCATCCTCTCGGCCGGTCTGGCCATCGCACTCGGCACCTACCTCGGCGGCTGGCGCATCATCCGCACGATGGGCAAGGGGCTGACCGACCTCCAGCCGCAGCAGGGTTTCGCGGCCCAGACCAGTGCCGCGACCGTCATCCTGGCCTCCTCGCACCTCGGCTTCTCGCTCTCCACCACGCATTCGGTCTCCGGTGCGGTGATGGGCGCGGGGCTGGGCCGCAAGGGCGGCGTGGTCCGGTGGTCGACGGCGACCCGCATGTTCGTCGCCTGGGGTCTGACCCTGCCGGCCGCGGCCCTGGTCGGCGCGCTCGCCGAGTCGGTCACCGGGCTCGGCGACTGGGGCACGGCGGTGGTCGCCGTCTTCCTGATCGCCTCCAGCGCGGCCATCTGGAAGATCTCCCGGCGTGAGGTCGTCGACGCGTCGAACGTCAACGAGTCCGAGGAGCCGGCCGGTGTGATCACCACGGCCATCGCCATGGTCGCGCCGCCGCCCACGGGCACGCCGGCCGAGGACGTCACGACGGACCTGACGGCGACCATCCCGGCGCCTGCCGCGCCGACCGCCCCCGCCGCTCCCCCGGCCGCGGCCGTCTGAGCCCGCGCCACCGGAACGAAGGAAGAGAACCGGCATGAAGATCGACTGGGCAGCCCTGGGCTCCGTGTTCGGCGTCAGCCTCGTGGTCACCGTGGGCCTCGTCGCCCTGTTCACCCTCGGAGTCATGGGCCTGTCGCGCAGGGAACGCGCGACGGCCGAGGGCGGTTCGGCCGCCCTCGCGGTGACGGGCGCGTACGCGTGCTTCGCCGCCTGCGCGGCGGCGGTGGCCTACGGCATCTCGCTGATCGTGGTCTGACGCGTCGCGGCGAACGTCCGACGGACCGTCCTCGACGGTCGACGGTCGTGGACCTCTGCGGGGTGCGGGACGGATCGCCGTCCCGCACCCCGTTCGCGTACCTCCGTCCGCGCACCCTCGTCCGCGCATCCCCGTCCGCGCACCCCGTTCCCGTCCGCGCGCTCCGCGCCCCGTTCCCGGACCCCGCAGGCCCCGCCGTGTGGGGTTCTGCACATCCTCCCCCCGCAGGTCAACAGCAAGTTGACGGCCCTTCCGGGCCCGTGGTGGACTGCCCGGGCCATGTACGGCGGCAGAAGAGGAAGCCGGTGCGAGTCCGGCGCGGTCCCGCCACTGTCACCGGGGAGGAAACCCCCCGGGAGCCAGGAACTCTCGCCGCCGGTCTCGTCGAACCAGGGCGCGGACACCCTGAGTGAGGACCTCTGCCATGTGCGGCTGCCGACCGAGCGTCACCACCGAGCCGATCCCCGCCCCCACAGCCGGCTGACCCGATGGGTGCCGAGCGCGTCCACGCGTACGGCGCCGCCGCCGGCCTGCTCGGCGACCTGCTCCTCGGCGACCCCCGCCGCGGGCATCCGGTCGCCGTGTTCGGGCGGGCCGCGGGCGCCGTCGAACGGCTGCTGTGGCGGGACCACCGGGCATGGGGCGCCCTGCACACCGTGGTGTGCGCGGGCGGCGCCGTCGCCCTGGGGGCCGCCGCCTCGCGGGGTGTGCGCCGCTCCCCCGCCGCCTCCGTCGCCCTGACCGCCGCCGCCACCTGGGCCGTCGTCGGGGGCAGTTCGCTCGTCCGCGAGGCCCGCGCGATCGGGCGGGCCCTGGAGGCGGGGGACGTCGAGGCGGCCCGCGAACGGCTGCCGCATCTGTGCGGGCGGGATCCGCAGGCGCTGGACGCCGACGGGATCGCCCGGGCCGTCGTGGAGTCCGTCGCCGAGAACACCTCCGACGCCGTCGTCGGGGCGCTGGTGTGGGGCGCCGTGGGCGGCGTGCCGGGACTGGCCGGGTTCCGGGCCGTCAACACCCTTGACGCGATGGTCGGTCACCGCTCGCCGAGGTACCTGCGCTTCGGCTGGGCCGCCGCCCGGCTCGACGACCTCGCCGGGTGGCCGGGGGCGCGGCTGACGGCCGTGCTGGCCGCCGCGGCGGGGGACGACCCGCGCGGCGCGCTGCGCGCGTGGCGTGCCGACGCCCACCGTCACCCGAGCCCCAACGCGGGCCCCGTGGAGGCGTCTTTTGCGGGCGCGCTCGGCCTGCGGCTGGGCGGGACCCTGTCCTACGGCGGGCGGGTCGAGCACCGGCCGGTGCTCAACGGGGCGGCCGGACGGGCCGTCGCCGTGCACGACATCGAACGCGCCGCGCGGCTCTCCCGCCGCGTCGGTCTGCTCGCGCTCGGCGTCACCGTCGCCGCGCGCCTGGTCGCGAAGGGACGTCAGTCATGAGCGGAGGGCTCCTCGTCGCCGGCACGACCTCCGACGCCGGCAAGAGCGTCGTCACCGCGGGGATCTGCCGGTGGCTGGTGCGACAGGGCGTCAAGGTCGCCCCGTTCAAGGCGCAGAACATGTCCCTCAACTCGTTCGTGACGCGGGAGGGCGCCGAGATCGGACGGGCGCAGGCCATGCAGGCGCAGGCCTGCCGGGTGGAGCCGACCGCGCTGATGAACCCGGTGCTGCTCAAGCCGGGCGGGGAACGCAGCAGCCAGGTCGTGCTGTTGGGCCGGCCGGTGGGCGAGATGAGCGCCCGCGGCTATCACGGAGGGCGGCAGCAAAGACTCCTCGGCACCGTTGTCGACTGTCTCGCCGAGTTGCGGGGCACGTATGACGCGGTGATCTGTGAGGGGGCGGGCAGTCCCGCCGAGATCAACCTGCGGCGGACCGACATCGTGAACATGGGGATCGCGCGCAGCGCGCGGCTGCCCGTGCTCGTCGTCGGCGACATCGACCGCGGCGGGGTCTTCGCGTCGTTCTTCGGCACCGTGGCCCTGCTGTCGCCCGAGGACCAGGAACTGGTCGCCGGGTTCCTCGTCAACAAGTTCCGGGGGGACGTCTCCCTGCTGGAGCCGGGTCTGGACATGCTGCACGGGCTCACCGGGCGGCGGACGTACGGGGTGCTGCCGTTCCGGCACGGGCTCGGGATCGACGAGGAGGACGGGCTGCGGGTCTCGCTGCGGGGAACCGTGCGGGAGTCGAACACCGCCCCGCCGGTCGGCGAGGACGTGCTGCGGGTCGCCGTCTGCGCGGTCCCGCTGATGTCCAACTTCACCGACGTGGACGCGCTGGCCGCCGAGCCCGGCGTCGTCGTGCGGTTCGTCGACCGGCCCGAGGAACTGGCCGACGCCGACCTGGTCGTCGTGCCGGGGACCCGGGGCACCGTGCGGGCGCTCCAGTGGCTGCGCGAGCGCGGGCTGGCCGACGCGCTGGTGCGCAGGGCCGCCGAGCAGCGGCCCGTCCTCGGCGTCTGCGGGGGCTACCAGATCCTCGGCGCGCGGATCGAGGACGACGTCGAGAGCCGGCTCGGCCGGGTCGACGGGCTCGGACTGCTCCCCGTGCGGGTGCGGTTCGCCCCGGAGAAGACCCTCACCCGCCCGGTGGGCGAAGCCCTCGGCGAGTCCGTCGAGGGGTACGAGATCCATCACGGGGTGGCCACCGTGGACGGCGGCGAGGCGTTCCTGCGCGACGACCGCGGAAACCCCCTGGACGGCTGCCGGGTCGGGCAGGTGTGGGGCACGCACTGGCACGGCTCACTGGAGTCGGACGGGTTCCGGCGTGCCTTCCTGCGCGAGGTGGCCGCGGCCGCGGGCCGGCGTTTCGTGCCCGCTCCCGACACCTCGTTCGCCGCACTGCGCGAGGAGCAGCTGGACCGGCTCGGCGACCTGATCGAGGAGCACGCGGACACCGACGCGCTCTGGCGGCTGATCGAGTCGGGCGCGCCGCGGGGGCTGCCGTTCGTTCCCCCAGGAGCGCCCGCATGAGCGCCCGGTCCGGCACCCGGTCGGGCACCCGCACGATCGCCGGGCCTTCGCCGTCGGCCGGCGGCGTCCCGTTCACCGGGGAGTCCGGCCCCCGGGCCCGGCGCGGCACCAGCGAACGGCCGCGGGACGTCCGTCCCGCGCCGGAGGGCGAGTTGGAAGGCAACGAGAAGTGAGTACTCCTTTCCCGTTCACGGCCGTCGTCGGCCAGGACGACCTGCGGCTCGCGCTGCTGCTGAACGCCGTGTCGCCGGCGGTGGGCGGTGTGCTGGTGCGCGGCGAGAAGGGCACGGCCAAGTCGACGGCGGTAAGGGCGCTGTCGGCGCTCATGCCGGCCCTGGAGGCGGTGACCGGCTGCCGGTTCTCCTGCGACCCGGCCTCGCCCGACCCCGGCTGCCCGGACGGACCGCACGAGCCGGGGGCGTCCGAGACGCGCCCGGCGCGGATGGTGGAGCTGCCGGTCGGCGCCTCCGAGGACCGGCTGGTGGGCGCGCTGGACATCGAACGGGCGCTGGCGGAGGGCGTGAAGGCCTTCGAGCCGGGGCTCCTCGCCGACGCGCACCGGGGCATCCTCTACGTCGACGAGGTCAACCTCCTCCACGACCATCTGGTCGACCTGCTGCTGGACGCGGCCGCGATGGGCGCCTCGTACGTCGAGCGCGAGGGCGTCTCCGTACGGCACGCGGCACGGTTCCTGCTCGTCGGCACCATGAACCCCGAGGAGGGCGAGCTGCGGCCGCAGTTGCTCGACCGGTTCGGGCTGACGGTGGAGGTGGCGGCCTCGCGCGAGCCCGACCAGCGGGTGGAGGTGGTGCGGCGGCGGCTCGCGCACGACGACGACCCCGAGGCGTTCGCCGCGCGCTGGGCCGACGAGGAGGCCGCCGTGCGCGGCCGGATCGCGGCCGCGCGCGAACTGCTGCCCTCGGTGCGGCTGGGCGACGCGGCGCTGCGGCAGATCGCGGCGACCTGTGCCGCGTTCGAGGTGGACGGCATGCGCGCCGACATCGTCATGGCGCGCACGGCGACGGCGCTGGCCGCGTGGGCCGGACGGACCGACGTGCTCGCGGAGGACGTACGGCAGGCGGCGCTGCTCGCGCTGCCGCACCGCAGGCGGCGCAACCCCTTCGACGCGCCCGGCCTCGACGAGGACAAGCTCGACGAGACGCTGGAGGAGTTCGGCGGCTCGGACGAGGAGGACCCCGACCCCGGTCCGGAGGGCCCCGAGGGCGGCCCCGACGGCGGTCCCGAGGGCGGCCCCGACGGCGGGGGCGGCCTGCCTCCGCAGTCCGGCGACACGGCCCACGACACGGCGGGCGACGCCGCCGTGCCGCCGCAGGGCGACGCGCCGCCGCAGCCGGGCGGCCCGGGCTCCGGGGAGCAGTCCCCCGTGCGGGCCGCCGAGCCCTTCCGCACGAAGACGCTGAGCGTGCCCGGCATCGGCGAGGGCGCCGCCGGGCGGCGGTCGCGGGCACGCACCGAGCACGGCCGGACCACGGGCGCGCGGCGCCCCCGGGGCGCCCTGACCAAGCTGCATCTGGCGGCGACGGTGCACGCGGCCGCCCCGCACCAGCGGGCCCGGGGACGGTCCGGGCCGGGGCTGGTGGTGCGGCGCGACGATCTGCGGCAGGCGGTCCGGGAGGGGCGCGAGGGGAACCTCGTGCTGTTCGTGGTGGACGCCTCGGGATCGATGGCGGCCCGGCAGCGGATGGGCGCGGTCAAGGGCGCGGTGCTCTCGCTGCTGCTCGACGCGTACCAGCGGCGGGACAAGGTCGGACTCGTCACCTTCCGGGGTGCGGGCGCGGACGTCGCGCTGCCGCCCACCTCGTCGGTGGACGCGGCCGCCGTGCGCCTGGAGTCGCTGCCCACCGGCGGGCGCACGCCGCTGGCCGCCGGGCTGCTGCGGGCGCACGACGTGCTGCGCGTGGAGCGGCTGCGGGATCCGGCACGGCGGGCGCTGGTCGTCGTGGTGACGGACGGACGGGCGACCGGGGGCCCGGAGCCGGTCGCGACGGCCGGGCGGGCGGCCCGGCTGTTCGCCGCCGAGGGCGTGGCGAGCGTGGTCGTGGACTGCGAGTCGGGGCCGGTACGGCTCGGGCTCGCCGGGGAGCTCGCCGCGGAGCTGGGGGGAACCGCCGTCACGCTGGACGAGCTGCGGGCGGACTCCATCGCGGGACTGGTGAAGAACGTGCAGGGGACTTCGAGGAGGGCCGCTTAATGCCGCAGGGACAGCCGAGTGTCGTGCCGGACGACGGACTGACGACGCGTCAGCGCCGCAACCGGGCGCTCGTCATGGTGCACACGGGCGTCGGCAAGGGGAAGTCGACCGCCGCCTTCGGGCTCGCACTGCGGGCCTGGAACCAGGGGTGGCCGATCGGGGTGTTCCAGTTCGTCAAGTCGGCGAAGTGGAAGGTCGGCGAGGAGAACGCGCTGCGGGTGCTGGGGGCGTCCGGGCAGGGCGGCTCCGTCGACTGGCACAAGATGGGCGAGGGCTGGTCGTGGGTGCAGCGCGACCTCCAGGGGGACAACTCCAGCAACGAGGAGAAGGCCCGCGAGGGCTGGGAGCAGGTCAAGCGGGACCTCGCCGCCGAGGCGTACAAGCTGTACGTGCTCGACGAGTTCGCCTACCCGCTGCACTGGGGGTGGATCGACGTCGACGAGGTGATCTCGGTGCTGCGGGAGAGGCCCGGGACGCAGCACGTCGTCATCACCGGCCGCAACGCGCCCGGGAAGCTCGTGGACTTCGCCGACCTGGTCACCGACATGTCCAAGGTCAAGCACCCGATGGACGCGGGGCAGAAGGGGCAGAGGGGCATCGAGTGGTGACGCCGTGCTGACTCCCCCCGCCGCGACGCCGTCCGCGCCCCCGCCACCGGCGTCCCCGGCCTCGTGCTCCGTGCCCCGGCTCGTCATCGCCGCGCCCTCCTCGGGCAGCGGCAAGACGACCGTCGCGACGGGGCTGATGGCCGCGTTCGCCGCGCGCGGGCTCGCCGTGTCCCCGCACAAGGTGGGACCGGACTACATCGACCCCGGGTACCACTCGCTGGCGACCGGGCGGGTGGGCCGCAACCTCGACGCGTACCTGTGCGGGCCGGAGCTGGTCGGCCCGCTGTTCGCGCACGGTGCGCGCGGCTGCGACCTGGCGATCGTCGAGGGCGTGATGGGGATGTACGACGGGGCCGCGGGAGAGGGCGAACTGGCCTCCACCGCCCAGGTGGCGAAGCTGCTGCGGGCGCCGGTGGTGCTCGTGGTCGACGCCTCGTCGCAGTCCCGGTCGGTGGCGGCGCTGGTGCACGGGTTCGTGTCCTGGGACCCGCAGGTGCGGGTCGGGGGCGTGATCCTCAACAAGGTCGCCTCCGACCGGCACGAGGAACTGCTGCGGGACGCGCTGGAGTCGGCCGGGACTCCGGTGCTGGGCGTGGTGCGGCGGGCGCCGCGGGTCGACACGCCGTCCCGGCACCTCGGGCTGGTGCCGGTCGCCGAACGGCGGTCCGAGGCGGTGGACTCCGTCGCGGCCATGGCGGCGCAGGTGGCGCAGGGGTGCGACCTCGAGGCGCTGCTCGCGCTGGCGCGCGGTGCGGGAGACCTGTTCTGCGCGCAGTGGGACGCGGCCGACGCCCTGCGTGCCGTGCCCGCACCGACTCTCGACGCACCGGCAATCGACGCCCAGGCCGACGCACCGGCCCACGGCGCACCGGCCCTCGATGTCCGGGACCCGCGGTCCGACGTCCGCCGGCCGCGGCCCGGCGGCCCGGCGCGGCCCGTGGTCGCCGTCGCGGGCGGCTCCGCGTTCACCTTCTCCTACGCCGAGCACGCCGAGCTGCTCACCGCCGCCGGCGCCGACGTCGTCCCCTTCGATCCGCTGCGGGAGGAACAACTGCCAGAAGGAACCGCCGGGCTGGTCGTCGGGGGCGGGTTCCCCGAGGTGTACGCGGCCGAGCTGTCCGCGAACGAGCCGCTGCGCAAGGCGGTGGCGGCCCTCGTGGACCAGGGGGCGCCCGTCGCCGCCGAGTGCGCGGGGCTGCTCTATCTGTGCCGCGAGCTGGACGGGCAGCCCATGTGCGGGGTGCTCGACGCGACGGCGCGGATGAGCGGACGCCTCACGCTCGGATACCGGGACGCGGTCGCCGTGAGCGACAGCGCGCTGGCCGTGACCGGGACCCGGATGCGGGGCCACGAGTTCCACCGGACCGTCGTGGAGCCCGGCGCGGGCGCGACCCCCGCGTGGGGGTTGCGGACCCCGCAGCGGCGGCTCGAGGGGTTCGTGGAGCGGGGTGTGCACGCGAGCTATCTGCACACGCACTGGGCGTCCGAGCCGGGCGTGGTGCGCCGGTTCGTGGAGAGGTGCCGGACGTCATGAGCGCAGGGCCGGCCGTGCGGGCCGCCCGGGGGCCGGCACCGCGGGCCGTGACCGGAGCCCTCCCCGCGCGCGTGCACGGGCTCTCAGGACGCCAGGCCGACCACCAGCCAGATGAAGGCCGCGCCCGCGATCGTGCACAGCACGGTCGAGCGGGCCGGGTGCTCGTGGTGGGCCTCGGGGAGGATCTCGGCGGCCGCCAGGTACAGCAGCGCGCCGCCGAAGAACCCGAGATAGCCGCCGAGCACCTGCTCCGGGATGGTGACGAAGGACGTCGAGGCCGCGCCCGCGATCGGGGCCGCCGCGTCCGCGACCAGCATGGCCTGGGCCTTGCGGCGGGCGTTCCCGTAGAGGCTCGTGATCGTGTACGTGTTGAAGCCGTCCGCGAAGTCGTGGGCGATGACCGCGAGCGCCACGGCGGCCCCCATGCCGCCGTCCACCTGGAAGGCCGCGCCGATCGCCACGCCGTCCATCGCGCTGTGGCCGACCATCGCGGCGGCGGCCGTGAGGCCCACCTCGGGCGCGCGCAGGTTCGCCTCCTCCGCGCCGTGCGCGGCCTGGCGCGCCGCGAGCAGCCGTTCCACCAGATGGGCCAGCAGGAACCCGGCCACGAAGAGCAGCAGTGCGGCCGGAACGCCGAAGACCTCGGCGCCGGCCGCGTCGAGGGCCTCCGGCAGCAGGTCCAGGCCGACCACGCCCAGCATCAGGCCGCCGGCCAGGCCCAGCACGAGGTGGCGGCGGTCGGTCACGCGCTGTGCCGTCCAGCCGCCGGCCAGCGTCATGAGGAACGCGCCGAGCGCGACGAAGACCGCCATGCCCCCTTGCTATCCGATCGACCCCCGATCGCGCACATCCGCGCCACGGCCCGACGGCGCGAAGACCGGATGAGGTTCCGGGGACTGCGAACCCGCCGGAGCCGCAGAGACCACCGCCGAAGCCGCCGTGAACGCCGAACCCGCTGAACGCTGAACCCGCTGCACCCTGAACCCGTTGAACCCGTTGAGCCCGCCGGAACCGCACAGCCGGCGGAGAGAGGACGTGCCCGCATGACCGACGCCGCCGCCGGCCCGGGGCACTCCCCCATGACGTCCGGCGCCGTGGGCGGGGACCCTGCGGCGTCCCTCGTCGTCGGGGTCGGGGCGTCCACGGGCGTTCCCGCCGCCGAGGTGCTCGAGCTGGTGGAGAGCGCGTTGGGGGAGGCGGGACGGTCCGTGCGCGATCTCGCCGAGCTCGCCACCGTGGACGTCAGGGCCGGCGAACCGGGCCTCGTGGAGGCCGCCCGGCGGCTCGGCGTGCCCGTGGTGACGTACTCCGCGCGGGAGCTGGCCGGTGTGGCGGTGCCCCACCCCTCCGACGCGCCGCTCGCCGCCCTGGGCACCGCGTCGGTGGCGGAGGCGGCCGCGCTGGCCGGAGGCGGTGAGCTCGTGGTGCCCAAGCGCAGGTCGGCCGGAACCCCCGCGAGGGCGACGTGCGCCGTCGCGCGCCGGACGGACCCGTCGGCACCGCCGGCCACGCCGCCCGGAACCGCCCACGCGCCCGCGGACGACGCCGGCGGGCCGGGGACCGCCGCCCGTCCCGGCGTCAGCGGTGACCGCGACGGCCCCGCCGCCCCCGGCACCGCCGCACGACGCCCGTACCCGCCCCTCCCGGCGGCCACGGCCGCTGTCCGCCCGCCGCCGGTCGCCGCGGCGAGCGCCACCCGCACGGACATCCCCCACCCGGGCATCACCCTCACGGACAGGGAAACGCGCACTCCCATGCACACTGACGGACACGCCGACGGACAAGCCGACGAGCACGCCGACGGCCCGACCGGGCGATCTGACGGCGCCCACGACCTGCGCCATCACGGCGACGCCGAGACGCGGGACGACGGCGCGGCCCTGGTCGACCTCGCCGTGAACGTCCGCGCGGACACTCCTCCGCGCTGGCTGCGCGAGCGCGTCGCCGCGTCCCTGGGCGGCCTCGCCGCGTATCCCGACGGACGTGCCGCGCGGGCGGCCGTGGCGGCGCGGCACGGGCTGCCCGTGGAGCGGGTGCTGCTGACGGCGGGCGCGGCCGAGGCCTTCGTGCTGCTGGCACGGGCCCTGCGGGTACGGCGGCCGGTGGTCGTGCATCCGCAGTTCACCGAGCCGGAGGCGGCACTGCGCGACGCCGGGCACCAGGTGGGCCGGGTGCTGCTGAGCGCGCGGGACGGCTTCCGGCTGGACCCGGCGGCCGTTCCCGACGACGCCGACCTCGTGGTGGTGGGCAATCCGACGAACCCCACCTCGGTGCTGCACCCCGCGGACACGCTCCGGCGGCTGGCGCGGGACGGACGGACGCTCGTGGTCGACGAGGCGTTCATGGACGCGGTGCCGGGCGAACGGGAGGCTCTCGCCGGACGGACGGACGTGCCGGGCCTGGTGGTGCTGCGCAGCCTCACCAAGACCTGGGGGCTCGCGGGGCTGCGGATCGGTTACGTCCTCGCGGCGCCGGAGACGACAGCCGCGCTGGAGCGGGCGCAGCCGCTGTGGCCGGTGTCCACGCCGGCGCTGGCCGCCGCGCAGGCGTGCGTGGAACCGCAGGCGCTGGCGGAGGCCGCGCACGCCGCGCACCGCATCGCCGCGGACCGGGCCCATCTCGTCGCCGGACTCGAGGAGTTCGCCTCGGACGGACTGAGGGTGGCGGGGCCGGCCCAGGGTCCCTTCGTGCTCGTCCGGCTGCCGCGGGCGGCCGCGGTCCGCCGTCAGCTGCGGGTCCTGGGGTACGCGGTCCGGCGCGGGGACACCTTCCCCGGGCTGGACGAGGAGTGGCTGCGGCTGGCGGTACGGGACCGGGTGACGGTGAACCGTTTCCTCCAGGCCCTGGACCAGGCCCTGGCGCTGACGCGCGACTGACGCCACGCGAGGCACGGAACACGGGGGCATCGCGAGGGGGGACGCGGGTGCTGCCCTCCGTCCCGCCTGTCTCGCCCGTCCCGCCCGGTTCGGTCGGGCCCGGTGGCGTATGTGCTGCGCCTTCAGCCCACGATCTTCCCGTTCAGCACGACCCTGTGGGGCGCCGCCAGCACGCGCACGTCCGCGCGCGGGTCCGTCCCGTACACCACCAGGTCCGCCGGCGCGCCCTCGTCCAGGCCGGGGCGCCCGAGCCAGGCGCGTGCGCCCCACGTCGTCGCCGAGAGCGCCTGCAGCGGGGGGATGCCCGCGGTCACCAGCTCCGCGACCTCCGCCGCCACCAGGCCGTGCGGCAGTGAGCCGCCGGCGTCCGTGCCGACGAAGACCGGGATGCCGGCGTCGTAGGCGGAGCGGACGGTGTCGTACCGGCGCGCGTGGAGCCTGCGGATGTGGGCCGACCAGCGCGGGAACTTGGCCTCCCCGCCGGCCGCGAGCTCCGGGAAGGTGGCGATGTTGACCAGGGTCGGGACGATCGCCACGCCCCGCTCGGCGAACAGCGGGACGAGGTCGTCCGTCAGACCCGTCGCGTGCTCGATGCAGTCGATGCCGGACTCGACCAGATCGCGCAGCGAGTTCTCGGCGAAGCAGTGCGCCGTGACCCGCGCGCCCAGCCGGTGGGCCTCGGCGATGGCCGCCTCGGCCGCGGCCCGCGGCCAGCTGGGGGCCAGGTCGCCGGCCTCGCGGTCGATCCAGTCGCCGACCAGCTTGACCCAGCCGTCGCCGCGCCGGGCCTCCCGGGCGACGTACGCGACGAGGTCCTCGGGCTCGATCTCGTGGGCGTAGCCGCGCAGATAGCGGCGGGTGCGGGCGATGTGCCGGCCCGCCCGGATGATCTTCGGGAGGTCGTCGCGGTCGTCGATCCAGCGGGTGTCCGAGGGCGAGCCGGCGTCCCTCAGCAGCAGGGCGCCCGCCTCGCGGTCGGTCAGCGCCTGCTTCTCCGCGACGTCCGGCTCGACCGGCCCGTGCCCGCCGAGGCCCACGTGGCAGTGCGCGTCGACGAGACCGGGCAGCGCCCAGCCCTCGACGGTGCGGACCTCACGGGCCGCCGCGGGACGGCTGTAGGAGATCCGGCCGCCGACGACCCACAGCTCGTCGCGGACGTCTTCGGGCCCGGCCAGGACCCTGCCCTTCACGTGCAGCACCGGATGATCGCTCATGCGTGCACCCTAGGTCACGGCACTAGCCGGTGCTCCCGCCCACCTGGTCGGACGTCTCCTCCTCCACCTCGGCCATCGCCGGGTCGAGGAGACGCGAGAGGAAGTGGCGGGTGCGCTCGTGCCGCGGAGCGCCGATGACCTGGGCCGGGGCCCCGTCCTCGACGATCACTCCGCCGTCCATGAAGACGACCCGGTCGGCGACCTCGCGGGCGAAGGTCATCTCGTGGGTGACGACCATCATCGTCATGCCCTCGTCCGCCAGCATGCGCATGACGGCCAGGACGTCGCCGACCAGTTCCGGGTCCAGCGCCGACGTCGGTTCGTCGAAGAGCATCACGTCGGGGCCCATGGCGAGGGCGCGGGCGATCGCGACGCGCTGCTGCTGGCCGCCGGAGAGGGAGGAGGGATAGGCGTGCGCCTTCTCCGACAGGCCCACCCGGTCCAGGTTCTGGGCGGCCACCTTCGCGGCCTCCGCCTTGCCGCGGCCGAGCACCCGGCGCTGCGGCAGCGTCAGGTTCTCGGTCACCGACAGGTGCGGGAACAGGTTGAACTGCTGGAAGACCATGCCGATACGGCGTCGCACGGCGTCGATGTCGACGTCGGGGTCGGTGAGCTCCGTGCCGCCGACGAAGACCTGGCCCCCGGTGGGCTCCTCCAGCAGGTTCACGCAGCGCAGCAGCGTCGACTTGCCGGAGCCGGAGGGGCCGATCACGCAGACGACCTCGCCGCGGCCGATCTCCAGGTCGATTCCCCGCAGCACCTCGTTGTCGCCGAACGCCTTGTGCAGGCCGCGCACTTCGATCTCGGGTCGGCTCATTTCACGGCCTCCTGGGCCTTGGCCTCCATGCGGCGCACGACGAAGCCGAGCGGGACGGTCACCAGCAGGTAGCACAGGCCGGCGACCAGGATGGGCGTGGAGTTGGCGGTGTCGCTGGCCAGGTCCCGGCCGAACTTGGACAGTTCGCGCTCCTGGAGGGTCACGCCGAGGAGCAGGACCAGGGAGGAGTCCTTGAAGAGGATGATCAGCTCGTTGGTGAGCGGCGGCAGGATGATCCGGAACGCCTGCGGGATGACGATGGAGATCATCGCGCGGGCCGGCGAGAAGCCCAGCGAACGCGCCGCCTCCGTCTGCCCCTTGGGCACCGCCTGGATGCCCGCGCGGAACGTCTCCGCCATGTACGCGGCTCCCACCAGGCCGAGCGCGAGGGCCGCCTTGCCGTACGTGCCGCCGACGATCTCCGTGCCGGGGAAGGCCAGCGGCACGGCCACGCCGATGAACACGAAGATCAGCAGGGCCGGCAGGCCGCGGAAGATCTCGATGTACACGCCGGCCACCCAGCGGTACGGGCCGACCGAGGACAGCCGCATCAGCGCGATGACCAGGCCGAGCACCAGCCCCAGCAGGAAGCCCGACAGCGTGTACAGGACGGTGTTCTTCAGCGCCAGCGTGATGACGTCGGGGAACATCTCCTTCGCGATGTCCCACTGGGCGAACTGGTTCTTCAGCCGCCCCCAGTCGGCCGTCACCGCGAAGACGATCACGGCGGCGACGAACACGGCGTACTGCAGGCCCCTGGACAGCCGGCGCCTCTGCCGCCGGGTCAGCCCCTTCCGCTTCGGCTGGAGCGGTACGTCCGCGGCGGTCATGACGCCGACGGGGAGGCCGCGGACGCGTCGTACGGGCCGATCCACTTCTCGTACAGCGTCTTGTACGTGCCGTCGGCCTTCGCGTCCGCCAGCGCCTTGTTGATCGCGGCGACCAGCTTCGCGTTGCCCTTCTTCACCGTGAAGCCGTACTGCTCACCGGTGTTGAGGTTGTCGACGACCGTGAAGGCGCCGGCGTTGGCCTTGTCCTTCAGCCAGCCCTGGACCACCGGGTAGTCGATGACGACGGCCTTGACCTGACCGGTGCGCAGCCCGTTGAGGACGGCGTCGGAGGACTCGAAGGAGACCGGGTCGAGGCCCTGCTTCTCGGCGTAGTCCTCACCGGTGGTCTGCGCCTGCGCGCCCAGCTTGAGGCCCTTGGCCTTCACCTCGGCGAGCGAGGAGACGCCGGCGCCCTTGTCGACGAGGACGGCCTGCGTGGCCTCGAAGTAGGGGTCGGAGAAGTCGACGTTCTTCTTGCGCTCGTCGGTGATGGTCATGCCGGCCGCGGCGAGGTCGCACTGGCCGGAGTTGAGGAAGGCGCCCGTCTTGAAGTTCTCGAAGGGCGTGTCGACGATCGCCTGCTTCACGCCGAGGTTCTTGGCGACCAGGTCGATCAGGGAGACGTCGAAGCCCTGCACCTTGCCGTCGATCTCCGACTGGAAGGGCGGGTACGGCAGGTGGGTGCAGG
Source organism: Streptomyces sp. NPDC020597 (assembly GCF_044335095.1). Lineage (NCBI taxonomy): Bacteria > Bacillati > Actinomycetota > Actinomycetes > Kitasatosporales > Streptomycetaceae > Streptomyces > Streptomyces sp. NPDC020597. The sequence goes on from NZ_JBIRUL010000018.1 coordinate 78,029, forward strand.
TGGTGAGCTGGCCCGCCTTGACGAGCTCGACCCCGCCGGCGGCGGTCTTGGAGCCGCTGCCGCCGTCGTCGCTCGACGTGCAGGCGGCCACGAGCACGAGCCCGGCCGTCGCGGTGGCAGCGGCCAGGATGCGGGTCCGGCGCCCGGAGAGGGTGATCACGGCGGGCCTTCCTGTAAGGGATTTCGGGGAACTTTGAGTTCCGATTATAAGGAGAAGTTTGAGACTCTCAAACCAATCCAATGGTCACAAGGCCGCTGGGCCTGCGAAGTCGCCAATGGAGTGGGGGGAGAGCGTCCCGGCTACTCTCGTCACCCCTACCCCGTCAGTGAAGAGAGCACCGTCGTGACACACCCGTTCCTGGACCTCGCACCGCTGAGCGCCGCACATTTCGCCTCGATCGAGGCGCGGGTGGCCCGGCTGCTGGACACCCGGCAGGACGTCGTGGTCACGCAGGGCGAGGCGCTGCTGCCCCTGGAGGGCGCGATCCGGGGCGCCGCGGGTCCGGGCACCACGGCCCTCAACGTGATCACCGGCCCGTACGGTCAGACCTTCGGCGACTGGCTGCGGGACTGCGGCGCGACCGTGATCGACCTGGCGGTCCCCTTCCACACGGCGGCGACGGCGGCCCAGGTCCGCGAGGCGTTCGCCGAACACCCGGAGATCGACTTCGTCTCCCTGGTGCACGCGGAGGCGGCGACCGGCAACACCAACCCGGTCGCGGAGATCGGCGAGGCCGTGCGGGAGCACGGCGCGCTCTTCTCCCTGGACGCGGTCGCCTCCATCGGCGCGGAGCCGGTGCTGCCCGACGCGTGGGGCGTGGACCTGTGCGTGATCGGCGCCCAGAAGGCGATGGGCGGCCCGGCGGGCGTCTCGGCGGTCTCGGTGAGCGAGCGGGCGTGGGCGCGGATGTCCGCCAACCCGACAGCCCCGCGCCGCTCGTACCTGTCCCTGCTGGACTGGAAGCACCGGTGGATCGACGGCGGCCGCAAGACCCTGCTGCACGCGCCGGCGCAGCTGGAGATGCTGGCCCTCGAGGCGTGCGTGGAGCGGATCGAGACGGAGGGGCTGGAGACGGTGACGGCCCGGCACGCGTCCGCCGCGGCGGCGGCCCGGGCGGGGGCGCTGGCGCTGGGCGGCGGGCTCGAGCCGTTCGTGCACGACGCGGCGGAGGCCGCGCCGGTCGCCACCACCCTGCGGGCGCCGGTGGGCGTGCCGGCGTCGGAGCTGGTGGCCCGGGCACTGGCGAGCGACCCCGCGCTGCCGCTGGCCGCGGGCGGGGGCGCGCTGGCCGGCGAGATGATCCGGGTCAACCACTACGGGCCGGACGCGACCCTGGACGCGGTGCGCGAGTCCCTGGCCGCGCTGGGCGCCGCGCTCGCGGAGAGGGGCCTGACCGTCGACCTGGACGCGGCCCGCCGGGCCGTGGACGGCGACCGCGGCTGACCCGGCCGCCGCAGCGACCGGGGGCAGCCGGAACCGGCCGACGCCGCCGGATGCGGGGGGGCATGCCGGCGGAACGACCGCCGACGCGCACCGCACTCTTCCCGGCGGCCGCCCGATCCCGAGAGATCGCCCGCGGGCGCGAGCTGATCGCCGGGCGGTCGCTGGAGGACACCGGCCGGGTCGTGGACGGCCCGATGACCGGGATCGAGGTCAGCCTGCGCTGGGTGCTCCTCCACCTGATCGAGGAGTACGCGCGCCGCAACGGCCACGCCGACATTCTCCGCGAGCGTATCGACGGGGCGACCGGAGTCTGAACGGAAGGCAATTCGGGAATTCATTCCCGTTGTTTTACGAGCGGCTTACGGCGATAGGTTTCCCGGGCTCTTCTGCCCCGCTTCCCCGCACCTAAACGCAGCAATTTCGCAGCACTCCGAGCGTTCCGGAACTGCGTGACGCATTGCACAAGCTCAACAATATGCACCTTTTGCGCGGTGTAAAACGGGACAAAAAACCCTTCAGTCTCTGTGGCATCACGGAATCACCACGGCCTCTCCATGCGTTATCGAATTTCGCTCGGTAAGTTCAATCCGCATGACTGCCACACAAGCAGACCTGCGTATCGACCGCCCGTCGGTGGCTGACGGAGCCGCCCTCTGGCGTCTCGCCAAGGAATCCGGAACGCTCGATCTGAACTCCTCCTACAGCTACCTCCTGTGGTGTCGCGACTTCGCCGCCACCTCGGCGGTGGCGCGTGCGGAGAACGGCGAGCCGGTCGGGTTCGTCACCGGCTACGTACGGCCGGAGGACCCGCACACCCTGCTGGTCTGGCAGGTGGCCGTCGACTCCGCACACCGAGGCCGCGGACTCGCCGCCGCGCTGCTCGACGGACTGACCGCGCGGATCGCCGCGGAGCGCCCGCTCACCGCCGTCGAGACGACCGTCACTCCGGGCAACACCGCCTCCGAGCGGCTGTTCGCCTCGTACGCCGAGCGGCACGGGGCGGGCGTCACCCGCGAAGTGCTCTTCGGCTCCGGGCTGTTCCCCGACGGCCCGCACGACCCCGAGGTGCTGTACCGGATCGGCCCGCTCTCCTTCTGATCCGCCCACGCTCCCCCCGCCTCCCCGCACACCCGTACCGCTCCCACGTCCCCCCACGCCCCGCACCGCTCTCCTGCCGACCCCACACCGAGGAGTGTTTTCGCCGTGACCCTCACCCAGCCCGACCTCAGCGTCTTCGAGACCCTCGAGTCCGAGGTGCGCAGCTACTGCCGCGGCTGGCCCGTCGTCTTCGACCGCGCGCAGGGCAGCCGTATGTACGACGAGGACGGCCATCGGTACCTGGACTTCTTCGCCGGCGCCGGATCGCTCAACTACGGCCACAACAACCCCGTGCTGAAACGGGCGCTGATCGACTACCTGATGCGGGACGGCGTCACGCACGGGCTCGACATGTCGACCGTCGCCAAGCGGACGTTCCTGCAGACCTTCCAGGACCTGGTGCTGCGCCCGCGCGACCTGCCCTACAAGGTCATGTTCCCGGGCCCGACCGGCACCAACGCCGTGGAGTCCGCGCTGAAGCTGGCGCGCAAGGTGAAGGGGCGCGAGGCCATCGTGTCCTTCACCAACGCCTTCCACGGGATGTCCCTCGGGTCGCTGGCCGTCACCGGCAACGCCTTCAAGCGGGCCGGCGCCGGCGTCCCGCTGGTGCACGGAACGCCCATGCCGTTCGACAACTACTTCGACGGTCAGGTACCGGACTTCCTCTGGTTCGAGCGGCTGCTCGAGGACCAGGGCTCCGGCCTCAACAAGCCCGCCGCCGTGATCGTCGAGACCGTGCAGGGCGAGGGCGGCATCAACGCCGCGCGTCCCGAGTGGCTGCGGGCGCTCAAGGAGCTGTGCGAGCGGCAGGACATGCTGCTGATCGTCGACGACATCCAGATGGGGTGCGGGCGCACCGGGGCCTTCTTCTCCTTCGAGGAGGCCGGCATCGTCCCGGACATCGTCACCGTGTCCAAGTCCATCAGCGGCTACGGACTGCCCATGTCGCTCTGCCTGTTCAGGCCCGAGCTCGACGTGTGGGAGCCGGGCGAGCACAACGGCACCTTCCGCGGCAACAACCCCGCCTTCGTCACCGCCACCGCCGCGCTCGAGACGTACTGGGCCGACGGGTCGGCCATGGAGAAGCAGACCCGGACGCGCGGCGAGCAGGTCGAGCAGGGGCTGATCTCCATCACCGAGGAGAACCTCGCCGACGTCAAGGAGTACCGGGGCCGCGGTCTGGTGTGGGGCCTGGAGTTCCACGAGAAGGCGCGGGCCGGCCGCGTCGCGCAGCGCGCCTTCGAACTCGGGCTGCTGATCGAGACGTCCGGCCCGGAGAGCGAGGTCGTCAAGCTGCTGCCCGCGCTGACCATCACCCCGGAGGAGCTGGACGAGGGCCTGAGCATCGTCGCCCGGGCCGTGCGGGAGACCGTCTGAGGCTCCCGCGCGGGCCGGGCGCGCCCCGGCCCGCGCACCGGCCGCTGCCGCGGCCGGCCATCCGTCACCTATCTAGGAGGCATCGCGACACCGTGATCGTCCGTTCGTTCAAGGACATCGAGGGCACCGACCGGCATGTGCGGGCGGCGTCCGGCACCTGGGAGAGCAAGCGCATCGTCCTGGCCCGGGAACGGGTCGGATTCTCGCTGCACGAAACGATTCTGTACGCGGGCACCGAGACGTCGATGCACTACGCGAACCACATCGAGGCCGTGGTCTGCGTCGAGGGCCAGGCCGAGCTGACCGACCACGAGAGCGGGCTGACGCACACCGTCACGCCCGGGACCATGTACCTCCTCGACGGGCACGAGCGGCACACGCTGCGCGTCAAGGAGGACTTCCGCTGCCTCTGCGTGTTCAATCCGCCGGTGACCGGACGGGAGGACCACGACGAGAACGGCGTCTACCCCCTGCTGACCGAGCCCGAGGAGGTGCAGGCATCGTGACCACGCTCACCGATCTCTACCCCACCCGTGGCGCCGCCGAGGTGTCCGTCCCCCGTCGGGACCCCGTCGTCTGGGGCTCCCCCGACGCCCCCGGCCCCATCCCGGCCGCCGATCTGCACGCCTACGAGCGCGACGGCTTCCTCGCCGTCGACCAGCTGATCGGCGACGACGAGGTCGCCGTGTACCGGCGGGAGCTCGAGCGCCTCGTCGCCGACCCGGAGGTCCGGGCGGACGAGCGGTCGATCGTCGAGCCGCGTTCGCAGGAGATCCGGTCCGTCTTCGAGGTGCACAGGCTCAGCCAGGTCTTCGCCGCGCTGGTCCGTGACGAGCGGGTCGTCGGGCGGGCCCGGCAGATCCTGGGGTCGGACGTGTACGTCCACCAGTCGCGGATCAACGTCAAGCCGGGCTTCGGGGCCGGGGGCTTCTACTGGCACTCCGACTTCGAGACCTGGCACGCCGAGGACGGCCTGCCGAACATGCGGACGGTGTCCGTCTCGATCGCGCTGACCGAGAACTTCGACACCAACGGCGGCCTGATGATCATGCCGGGTTCGCACCGCACGTTCCTCGGCTGCGCCGGGGCGACACCGAAGGACAACTACAAGAAGTCGCTGCAGATGCAGGACGCGGGCACGCCCTCGGACGAGGCGCTCACCGCGATGGCCGGCGACTACGGCATCAAGTTGTTCACGGGCAAGGCGGGTTCGGCGACCTGGTTCGACTGCAACGCCATGCACGGGTCCGGCGACAACATCACGCCCTTCCCGCGCAGCAACGTGTTCATCGTGTTCAACAGTGTGGAGAACACGGCCGTGGAGCCGTTCGCGGCGCCGATCCGCCGGCCGGACTTCATCGGAGCCCGGGACTTCACGCCCGTGACGTGAGCGCCGGAGCGTCCGCCGGCGGACGGCAGCCCGACGCGGCCCGGGACACCCGCCCGACCGGGGTGAGGGAGTCCTGGGCCCGTCGGGCTGCCGTCCGCCGGGCGTCAGTCCGACAGGACGTCCAGCAGACGGTCGACGTCGGCGGGTGTGTTGTACAGGTGGAAGGCGGTGCGCAGGTGGCCGGCCCGGTCCGAGACCTGGATGCCGGCGGCGGCCAGCTCGGGCTGACGGTGGCCGAGTCCGGGCACGGAGACGATCGCTGACCCGGGCGCGGGAACGGGCTCGCGGCCGAGGGCGGCCAGTCCGGCGCGGAAGCGGTCGGCGAGGGAGCGGTTGTGGGCGCCGATCGCGGCCACGCCGATTTCCTCCAGCAGTTCGAGGGAACGGCGCAGCCCGGCGTAGGTGGACAGGGCGGGCGTCAGGTCGAACCGCCGCGCGGAACGGGCGAGTTCGGCCACCGGGCCGTAACAGCTGTCCCAGGGCTGCTCGCCGGCCACCCAGCCCGCGAGGATCGGCGACAGGCCGCCGAAGTCCTCCGGGACCACGAGGAAGGCCGCGCCGTGCGGGCCGAGCAGCCACTTGAAGGAGACCGCGGCGGAGAAGTCGTGGGCGTCGGCGTCCGTCGGCAGCCAGCCCGCGGCCTGTGAGAAGTCGACGTAGGTGCGCGCCCCGTGCGCCAGGGCCGCCTCCCGCAGGGCGGTCAGGTCGGCGATCCGTCCGTCGGCGGACTGGGCGGCGCTGACGGCGACCAGCGCCGTGCCGGGGCGGACGGACTCGGCGATCCGCTCCAGCGGCACGGCGCGGACCTTGAGGTCGCCGCGGACGTGGAACGCATTCAGCACGGAGGTGAAGTCGCCCTCGGCGGTGAGCACCTCCGCCCCCGCGGGGAGCGAGGCGGCGATCACTCCGGTGTGCGCGGCGACCGAGGCGCCCAGAGCCACCCGGGTGACGGGCACGCCGGCCAGCCGGGCGAACGCGGCCCGGCACGCCTGCACGTCCTCGAACAGCGGGCTCAGCGGCCTTCCCTCGGCCCGCAGCAGCGCCGCCGCGTGCACGGCGGCGACGGTGCGGGCGGGCAGCAGGCCGTTGCTCGCGGTGTTCAGGTAGGTGGTCTTCGGTGTGAACTCGGCGCCGACGAGGCTCTCGAAGGTCTCCATGGGTCCACTCTGGGCCCCACGGACCTCCCCGTCCATCGCCGATTTTTACGCGATGCCGCTAAGGAACGCTTATGGATAGGCGTTGACCTGCGGTTTCACCGCTGGGGGACCTCGCAGCCGTCCGGTCCGCAGGCCTGCGCACCGTCGTCCTCGATCAGCTTCAGCGGGGAGCGGCTCTCCCACGCCCGGGTCAGGGCCTGGGCGAAGACCTCCGCGGGCTGGGCGCCGGAGACGCCGTAGGCACGGTCGAGGACGAAGAACGGCACGCCGTTCGCGCCGAGCTCGGCGGCCTCGCGCTCGTCGGCGCGGACCTCGTCGGCGTACGCGGCCCGGTCGGCGAGGACGGCGCGAGCGGCCTCGGCGTCCAGACCGGCCTCGACCGCCAGCTCCACGAGGCGCTCGTCGCCCTCGGTGAAGACGGACCGCTCCTCGGCGAAGTTCGCCCGGTAGAGGATCTGGATCAGCTCGTCCTGGCGTCCCTGCTCCTTGGCGAAGTGCAGGAGACGGTGCATGTCGAAGGTGTTGCCGTGGTCGCGGTCCCGGGTGCGGTAGGCGAGGCCCTCGGCGGCGGCCTGGGCGCCCAGGTTCTCCTCGCCCGCCTGCGCCTGGGCCTGGCTCATCCCGTACTTCTTGCCGAGCATGGCGAGCACCGGCTGGACGTCGTCCTTGGCGCGGCCCGGGTCCAGCTCGAAGGAACGGTGGATCACCTCGACCTGGTCGCGGTGCGGGAAGGCCTTGAGCGCCTTCTCGAAGCGGGCCTTGCCCACATAGCACCACGGGCAGGCGATGTCGCTCCAGATCTCGACGCGCATGTCTCGGCTCTCTCCAGGTCGTGCGGCTGCCACGGAGCTTCCCTCCGCCAGGTGAATGAACGTTCAAGCAGCCGGCTTCATTCCCCGGCCGGTCGGCAGCAGCCGATCAGGAGCCGTCGGGCACCCGGTAGGCGAGCCACAGGTGGTGATCCCCCTCCGCGGGCGGGCGCTCCGGGTCCGGGACCCAGCCCTGCCGTGCGTAGAAGGCCTGCGCCCGCCGGTTGTCGACGTGCACGTCGAGCACGGCCGCGCTCAGGCCGTCCGCCCGCCACCGCTCGACGCAGGCCGCGTGCAGGGCCGTGCCGATCCCCGCACGCCAGTGGCCGGGGTCGACATGGAACTGGAACAGCCGCACCGTGCCCGCGGGCGCGTCCTGCGGCGTGCGGAACGAGGCCAGGGCGACGATCCGCCCCTGCTCCAGGACGCAGAGCACGCGCCCGTCCCGCCGCTCGACGGCCGTGCGCCAGTTCGCGAGCCAGTCCGTGCCGTCCTGGGGTACGCCGTCGGGGTAGTACGTCGCCCGGGCGCGCGCGTGCAGGGCGGCGACCGCCTCCGTCTCGGCGGGCACGGCCGCACGGATCACCCGGTCAGCGGTGACGCGATCTCCGATCATGCCCGGGAGGACGTGCGGGCCGTCCCGCCGGTTCCGTGCCGGTCAGCTGCCGTCCCTGAGATCCTTCGGCCACTCGTGCCGGAACGCGAGGTGGTCGTACGTCACCACGCATCCCTCCCCGATCGGCGCCTGCGTCATGAAGCCGACCAGGGCCGCGCCGGTCCGCTCCTCGTCGCCCAGGGTGAACAGGCGGACGAAGGTCCAGCGGCGGCCGTCCCGGGAGGCGTGGAAGGCGAAGGCCCGGCCGGTCCGGCTCACCCGCAGCCAGACCGAACTCCCTTCCACGGTGAAGGCGTTGGCGTCGTCGGAGTGCCCCCGGGTGACCACCGTGCAGACGGTCGCCACGTCCGGGGAGTACTCCAGGCAGAGCTTGGCCCAGTCCCGCTCGCCGACCTGGACGTACAGCGCCCCCGCGTCGAAGGCCCCGGTGAATCCCACGGTGACCCGTGCGATCAGCTGGAAGTCGCCCTCCGGGGCCCCCAGCAGCCGGGGGGCGTCCGCCGCGGGGTCCAACGCCTCCCCGGTGGGCGTCACGAACCGGTCCTGCCGCGCTCCGGCCCACCCGGTGAGCACCCCGTCCTCGTGGAACCAGTGCCCGTCGGGTCCGTAGGTACGGAGGGGAAAGGGCAGTTCGGGGAGCGAGAAGTCCATGGTCTGATTATCGGACGTCCCCGCGGGGCGCCACGCGCTATCGCTCCAGACGCCCGTTGAACCGGCGCGGAAGGCCCAGCTCGTTCTCGTCGCGCAGCTCCACGGGCAGCAGCGCGGCAGGGGTGTTCTGGTAGACGACCGGCCGCAGCCACCGTTCGATCGCCGTGCCGCCCACCGAGGTGGAGGTGGACGTGGTGGCCGGGTAGGGCCCTCCGTGGTGCTGCGCCGGCGCGACGGCGACGCCGGTCGGCCAGCCGTTCACCAGCACGCGCCCGGCGAGCGGTGTCAGCTCGGCGAGGATCTCCCCGCCGCGGCCCTCGCCGGCCGCCTCGCCCTCGGACAGCTGGACGGTCGCCGTGAGGTTGCCCGGCAGACGCGACAGCACGGCCCTGACCTCGTCGTCGTCCTCGTAGCGGGCGACCACGGTGACCGGCCCGAAGCACTCCTCGAGCAGCAGGTCGTGCGCGCCGTCGGCGGTGAGCCGGGCGGCGGGCACGGTGAGGAACCCCGCGCTGACGGTGTGCTCCCCGCCCGCGCCCGGCGTGACCGGCGACTCCACGTCGGGCAGCCCGGCGCGCTCGGCGACCCCCGCGACGAAGTTGTCCCGCATCCGGTGGTCGAGCAGCACGCCCGCCTCGGTGTCGCTCACGGCGTCGGTCAGGGACTTGAGCAGCCCGTCGCCTGCCGCGCCGGACGGCACCAGGACCAGGCCGGGCTTGACGCAGAACTGGCCGACGCCCAGCGTCATGGACCCGGCCAGACCGGTCCCGATGGCCTCGGCGCGCTCGGCGGCGGCCGCCTCGGTCACCACGACGGGGTTCAGCGACCCCAGCTCGCCGTGGAAGGGGATCGGCGTCGGCCGGGCGGCCGCCGCGTCGAACAGGGCCCGGCCGCCCCGGATCGAGCCGGTGAAGCCGGCGGCGGCGACCGACGGGTGCCCGATCAGCTCGAGACCGGCGTCGAAGCCGTGCACGAGGCCGAGCACGTCCGCCGGGATGCCGTGCTCGGCGGCGGCCGTGCGCACCACCTTGGCGACCAGCTCGGACAGCCCCGGGTGGTCGGGGTGGGCCTTGACGACCACCGGGTTGCCGGCTGCCAGCGCGCTGGCCGTGTCGCCGCCGACGACGGAGAAGGCGAAGGGGAAGTTCGACGCCGCGTACACGGCCACCACGCCGAGCGGCACCTTGTAGCGGCGCAGGTCGGGGACGGGCGGGGTGGCGGTGTCGTCGGGGTGGTCGACGACGACGTCGAGGAAGGCGCCCTCGTCGACGATGCCGGCGAACGCGCGCAGCTGGTAGCAGGTGCGGGCGAGCTCGCCGGTCAGCCGGACCGGACCGAGCGCGGTCTCGGCGTCGGCCACCTCGACGAGGGTGTCCCTGGCGGCCTGGAGACGGTCGGCGGCGGAGCGCAGGAAGGCCGCGCGGACGCTACGGTCCGCGAGCGAGCCGCGCGTGTCGTGGGCGGCACGGACGACGGCGTCGACCTCCTGGGCTGTGGCCTCCACCGCAACCTGTTCACGCTGCTTCCCGGTTCGGGGGTCGACACTCCAGACTGGTGCTGCTGCCACCGAGGGTCCCTCCACGTTGGTACGGGCTCACCCACCAGGGGCGTTCGATATGCTGAACGCTGTCTCTGATGATGAATATGCTGTCGGAGCGTATTTCCCGTCGAACGAAGGGGTCAAGGGCGATGTCGGCTGTCGAGACGGGGGGCGGAGCGCAGGTCAAGTCCGCGGTAAGGACGGTTGAGCTGCTGGAATACTTCGCCGGTCGCCCCGGGATGCACTCCCTCGCATCGGTCCAGGAGGCCGTCGGATATCCCAAGTCGAGTCTGTACATGCTGCTGCGCACGCTCGTGGAGCTGGGCTGGGTGGAGACGGACGCGACGGGCACGCGGTACGGCATCGGCGTGCGGGCACTGCTCGTGGGCACCTCGTACATCGACGGCGACGAGGTGGTCGCGTCCGCCCGGCCGACCCTGGACCGACTCTCGGACGACACCACCGAGACCATCCACCTGGCCCGGCTGGACGGCACGAACGTCGTCTACCTCGCCACCCGCCAGTCGCAGCACTACCTGCGCCCGTTCACCCGCGTCGGCCGCCGGCTGCCCGCGCACTCCACCTCGCTCGGCAAGGCGCTGCTGAGCACCTACACCGACGAGCAGGTCCGCAAGCTGCTCCCGGAGACGCTCCCGGCGCTCACCGAGCACACGATCACGGACCGAGAGAAGCTCATCGAGGAGCTGCACCAGGTTCGCGAGCAGGGCTTCGCGGTGGACCGCGAGGAGAACACGCTCGGCCTGCGCTGCTTCGGCGTGGCGATCCCCTACCGCACGCCGGCCCGGGACGCGATCAGCTGCTCGGTGCCGGTGGCGCGGCTCACGCCGGCGCACGAGCAGCTGGTGAAGGACGCCCTGTTCGACGCCCGCGACCGGCTGACCCTGGCCACCCGGCGGCTCTGAGGCCGGGGCGCGAAGGCGCCGCCCGGCGCTCCGCGCCCATGGCGGACAGGCCCTACGCTCTGCGGTATGCCGATCGCTCTGCGCCGCGTCCACGACAGCGATCTGCCGGTGTTCTTCCGGCAGACGAACGACCCCGAGTCCCTCGTGATGGCCGCGTTCACCCCGGAGGACCCGGCCGACCGGGACGCCTTCGACGACCGCTGGAGCAGGATCCGCGCCTCGTCCGCCGTGGTGCGCACGATCCTGGTGGACGGGGACGTGGTCGGCAGCGCGGCCGTGTACGGGGAGCCGGGCGAGCGCGAGGTGACGTACTGGGTGGACCGTGCGTACTGGGGCCGGGGCATCGCCACGGAAGCGCTGACGGCCCTGCTCGCCGAGGTCCCCGAGCGCCCGCTGTTCGCTCGGGCGGCGGCCGACAACGCCGGTTCCCTCCGGGTCCTCGTCAAGTGCGGTTTCGTGCCCACCGCCCGCGCCACCGGGTACGCCCCCGCGCGGAAGGCGGAGATCGAGGAGATCGTCCTGCGGCTGGAGAACTGAGCCGGGCGCAGATGAACAGGCGATGAGAAACCGGGAAGGAGGGAACGCCGCCCCCCGTCCCGTTCGTCTTCCCATCGCCATGAACAAGACGATCAGACGCGCCTCGGTCTTCGCGCTGCTGCTGGTGTTCGCCCTGCTGCTGCGGGCGACCTGGGTGCAGTTCTACGAGGGCCGGGCGCTCGCGGACGACACGCACAACCGGCGCAACGCGATCCAGACGTACGCGGAGCCGCTCGGGAACATCATCGTGGCCGGGAAGGCGATCACCGGCTCGGCCGTCACCTCGGACAGCGACCTCAGATACAAGCGCACGTACACGAACGGCGAGCTGTACGCGGCGGTGACCGGCTACGCCTCGCAGAGCTACGCCCCGACGCAGCTGGAGGGCGTGTACGCGGACCTGCTGAACGGCACCGACCCCCGGCTGAAGACGGTCCTGGACACGGTCACCAACCAGCGGGCGGAGCCGGGCGACGTGCTCACCACGATCGACCCGGCGGTGCAGAAGGCGGGGTACGACGCGCTCGGCGGCAAGAAGGGCGCGGCCGTCGCGATCGACCCGTCGACGGGCCGGATCCTCGCGGTCGTCTCGACGCCGTCGTACGACCCCTCGTCGCTGACCGACGCCGACACCGCCGGCACGGCCTGGAAGAAGCTGACCGCGGACCCCGACAAGCCCCTCGTCAACCGGGCGCTGCGGCAGCCCCTGGCGCCCGGCTCGACGTTCAAGCTGGTGGTGGCGGCCGCCGCGCTGGAGGACGGGCTGTACACGTCCGTGGACGAGAAGACCGACAGCGCCGACCCGTACACCCTGCCGGGCACACGGACGGACCTGGCGAACGAGAACAGGTCGGCGCCCTGCGAGGACGCCTCGATCCGGGTGGCGCTGCAGTACTCCTGCAACAACGTGTTCGCGCACATGGCCGTCCAGCTCGGTCAGGACAAGCTGAAGGCGATGGCCGACAGGTTCGGCTTCGACGACGACAGCCAGGACGTGCCGGTGCGGGCCTACGCAAGCGTGTACCCGTCCGGCATGGACGCCTCCTCGACCGCGCTGACCGGCATCGGCCAGTTCGACGTGACGGCGACCCCGCTGCAGATGGCGATGGTGTCGGCGGCCCTGGCCGACGGCGGCAAGCTGGTCTCGCCGCACATGGTCGAGCAGATCACGAACGGCGGCGGCGACGTCCTCCAGGACTACGACGACACGGCGACCACCACCCAGGTGGTCAGTGCCTCGACCGCCGCCCAGCTGCGGTCGGCGATGCAGACGGTCGTCGAGAAGGGCACCGGAACCAACGCGCTCATCGACGGCGTCACCGTCGGCGGCAAGACGGGCACCGCCCAGAACGGCGAGAACAACAGCAAGGCCCCGTACGCCTGGTTCACCTCGTACGGGAAGTCCGACTCGTCCGGCGAGCAGGTCGCCGTGGCCGTCGTGGTCGAGCAGTCGGACGCGGCGCGCTCCGAGGTCAGCGGCAACGGCCTGGCCGCGCCCGTCGCGAAGGCCATGATGCAGGCGGCGCTGCGGAAGTAGCCCGCGGTGACGGGGCGGCCCGCAGAGCGGCCGCCCCCGTCACCGCCGCGTCCGCTCACCTCACTTGACGCCGAGGACCTGCTCGATCGGGTCGATCGCGAAGTACACCAGGAACAGCGCCGAGGCGCCCCAGAGCAGCCAGTGCACCTCCTTCGCCTTGCCGAGCACGGTCTTGATCACGACGTACGCGACGAAGCCGGCGCCGATGCCGTTGGTGATCGAGTAGGTGAAGGGCATCACGGCGATGGTCAGGAAGGCCGGGATCGCGATCTCGTACCTGTCCCAGTCGATGCTCTTGACCTGGGTCATCATCAGGAAGCCGACGGCGACGAGGGCCGGGGCGGCCGCCTGGAGCGGGACGATGGTGAGGACCGGCGTCAGGAACAGCGCGAGGGCGAAGAGCGCGCCGGTGACGAGGTTGGAGAACCCGGTGCGCGCCCCCTCGCCCACGCCGGCCGCCGACTCGATGTAGGAGGTCGCGGAGGACGACGAGGCCGCGCCGCCCGCGACCGCCGCCGCGCCGTCGATGAGCAGCACGCGGCCCAGGTTGGGCACCTCGCCCTTGTCGTTCAGCAGTCCGGCCTCGGCGCTGATGCCGACGACCGTGCCCATGGTGTCGAAGAAGTCGGACAGCAGCAGCGTGAAGACCAGCAGGACGACGGTGACGGCACCGGTCCGACCGAACGCGCCGAACAGGCTGAAGTGACCGATCAGCCCGAAGTCCGGGGCGCCGACGACGTCGTCCGGCCACGCGGGCGTGGTCAGTCCCCAGGACTTGATGTCGGCGAGCGAGTCGATGACGATCGCGAGCAGCGTCATCGCCACGATGCTGATCAGGATCGCGCCCTTGACCTTGCGGGCGAGCAGCCCCACGGTCAGCAGCACGCCGAGGCAGAAGACGAGGACGGGCCAGCCGCCCAGCGTGCCGGTGCCGCCGAGCTGGACGGGGACGGAGGTGTGCGCGGCGTCGGGGATGCGGCTGACGAAGCCGGCGTCGACGAAGCCGATGAAGGCGATGAACAGGCCGATGCCGACGCTGATCGCCTGCTTGAGCGGTTGCGGGATGGCGTGCATGACGGCCTCACGCAGTCCGGTCGCCACCAGCACGCAGATCAGCAGGCCTTCGAGAACGATGAGGCCCATCGCGTCGTCCCAGCTCATCAGCGGGGCGATCTGGAAGGCGACGACCGCGTTCAGGCCGAGCCCCGCGGCGAGCGCGAGGGGAAGGTTGCCGCCGACGCCCATGACGATGGTCATCACCGCGGCCACCAGGGCGGTGGCGGTGGTGAGTTGGACGCTGTCGAGGCGGTGTCCGAACTTGTCCTCGGCGCTGCCCAGGATGATGGGATTCAGGACAAGTATGTAGGCCATCGTGAAGAACGTGGCGGTCCCGCCGCGTATCTCCCGGCTGAACGTGGACCCTCGTTCGGAGATCCGGAAGAACCGGTCGACGCTGTTCACCGCCGGTCTCTCACGGGTGGGCCGGTCGGCCTTCTGCTGCGTCTCGGACATGGCTGCCACTCCTCGGGGCCGGAACGATCTCGGTGCGGATGCTGGCTGGATTGTTCCCCCGTTGAACCCTCTTCAGGTTTTCGCCGTGTTACGGAATCGGGTTCCGGACACGTTCGGCCTGCCATGCGGTGTTCGAACCCCCGACCGGACGGGGTGATCGCGCACTGCTACGCTTCCCGATCTCGTCCCGACCGCCTCCCCGGGACATTCCCATGTCATTCACATGGCACGCACAGCACCGGTCGCACCGAGAAGAGGTAACCCGTGGGCACAGTCGTCGACGACGCCGCCTCCGTGGAGTTCCACGCCTTCTTCGACCGCCACTACGCCGAACTGTCCCGCCTGGCCTGCCTGCTGACCGGCGAGGCGGACGCCGCCGACGACCTGGCGGCGGACGCGCTGCTCGCTCTGTGGAACCGCTGGCACCGGGTGCGCGCCGCGGACCATCCGGTCGCCTACGCGCGCGGGGTGGTCGCCAACCTCGCCCGCACCCGCATCCGCAGCGCAGTCCGCGAGCGCCGCAGGATCGCGCTGTTCTGGTCGCAGCGCGAGGAGAAGACAGAGAATCCCGACGTCGCCGGCGTCGTGGACGTGCAGTCGGCGCTGCGTAGACTGCCGTTCCGCAAACGCGCCTGCGTGGTGCTGCGGCACGCCTTCGATCTGTCGGAGAAGGACACCGCGCTCGCACTGGGCGTCTCCGTGGGTACGGTGAAGAGCCAGACGTCCAAGGGGATGGCCGAGCTGCAGAAGCTGCTGGGCGGCAAAGGGGCTCCGGTGAGGGTGCCTGCGATGGCACGCGACCGTCAGGCCGCAGGGAGGGACCGATGACGACGCAGCGGGACGTGCACGGCGAACTGCGCACCCGGCTGCACGCGGCGGCCGAGGCGCACGAGCCCGACCGGGCGCGCATCCTGGCCCGGGTCGAGCGTGGGATGGCCGGGCAGGGGCAGGCGCAGGTCCGCTCCGCCCATCGGGCGACCCGCCCGCCGTTGTGGAGCTGGGCGCGGATCGTGGGCGCGACGGCCGCGGTCGCGGGCCTGCTCGCGGTCGGCGGTTACGCGGTGGCGTCCGCGGTGAAGGGCGGCGCCCCGGCGCAGCCGGCCGTCTCCGTCTCCTCGCCGCCGGTCGAGTCGCCGGGCGCCACCAGCCGCCCTCCGGTCTCTCCCCGGCCGACTCGGACCCCGGGCGGCGGCAGGACGCCGGCCGGGCCGGGCGTCTCCCCGCCGAAGAGCCCCGCGGCCAAGCCCTCCGCGCCCGCGGCCTCCCTGCTGCCGGCCACGACCGACGAGGCGGAGGGCCCGCTGTGGTCGGACGGCTCGCTCGACCTGCACAGCAACGACTTCTGGGCGCAGAGCAACGTCACGCTGAAGACGTCCGAGGCGCTCACCGCGCTCACCGTGCAGCTGAAGGTCGCGCAGACCGGCGGGGTCTCGTCGACGGGCGCCTGGCGCTCGCTGCCCGAGGGCGACTTCGAGTTCACCTCGGCCGAACACGACGGCTTCCTCGTCTACACCTGGGTGCTCAAACCGGGCCGTACCGTCCCCAAGGGCGAGTGGGTGTTCGCCGGGCAGTACAACCACGACCGCGGCGGCCGTGACGCGAAGGCCGACGCCTACGCGATGTCCGGCCGCTCGGACGGCGGCCGGCAGAGCGTCGTGGGCGGCGACTTCGCCTCCCACGACGACGAGAAGGACTGAGCAGGCCGTGCGGGGGCGGGACGGTCCCGCCCCCGCACAGGACGTCAGCCGACGAAGTACGTCGGGTTCGGCAGCTTGTACCTGCGGTCGGCGTAGCCGCCGTCGAGGTCGGAGTACTGATCGCCGAAGTTGGCGATGATCTCGTACCCGAGGTCGTCCTCGATGTGCTTGCGGGTGCCCGACTTGTACTGGACCGTCGTGCAGGTCCAGGCGCCCGGGGTGGCGCAGGCGCTCAGGTAGGACGGCGGGGCGGCGGCGTTCTTGAGGAACATGTGCGCGGTGTCGAGGTTGACGTCGGCGCCGACCTTCTTCAGGTTCTCGACCGCGGCGGCGCGCTGGGCCTCGGAGAGGCCCGAGTTGTAGAAGACCTCGACGCCCTTCTTCTCGGCGTACCGCACCAGTTCGGGGCTGCCGAAGACCGCCGGGCGGTCGGCCTTGTTCACGTACGCCGCCCAAGTGGCGGAGTTGTACGTGTAGTTGTACCGCTTCTCGTAGTCGAGGCTGAGCAGCAGGGTGTCGTCGACGTCGAAGACGACCGCGGGCTTCTCGCCCTTCCTGAATGCCTTGCGGGCGGCCTGGTCGATGTACTTCCGCGCGGCCTTGTCGATGCTCGCGAGGTCCTTGGCGTACGGGCTGGCAGGCGAAGCCTGGTACACGCCGTTCGCGTCCGGGGCGGTGCCGTAGTAGGTGTCGATGTCCTTCACCAGGAGCCCGATGTTGTAGGGCTCGTGCGTGGAGTTGGCCGTGGACTGGCCGGCCGTGGCCGCGCCGGCGCCGAAGAGGGCGGCGCCGGCGACGGCGCAGGCCGCGGCGATGGCCGCGATGCGCTGTGGCTTATGCATGACACGCTTTCTACGCGCGTCACGCGGGTGAGCGCGAGCCCCGCCGGGCAAAAAACGGGTCAAGCGCCCCGACGCTCGCGGTACCCGGCCCGCCGGCGCGTCGCCGCCGGGGTCACCGCCGCCCGTAGGGCCTCCAGTCGCCCAGGTACGTCCGCGGGGTGTGCAGGGCGGCCTCCGCCGGGGTCAGCTGCGGCCGGTTCTCCGGCACCGAGGCCACCGCTCCCGGACCGGAGTTGGCGTACTCGCGGAAGCGCATGGTCTGCCAGGGGTAGGCCTCGCGCATGTTGACGTAGGGCGTCACCGCGTCGATGCCGGGGCCGATCCAGGTGTCCCGGACGACCAGCGAGGGCCAGGCGGTCGTCTCGTAGGACGGCACCCAGGGCCGGGCGATCTTGTACGCGGCGTCCTCCGCTGCGGACGTGATCCGGCCGCGCACGGCGAGGAAGCCGTAGGGGTCGGCCCGCGCGGTGGCGGGGGCGAAGACCATGCCCTTGGGGGTGAAGGACACGTCCCGCCGCAGGGTGTGGAAGCGGCAGGCGTCGAAGACGGCCCGGGCCCGCCCGAAGACGAAGTCGACGTCGCCCTCGATGTGGCAGTGGCGGTAGTACTGCCGGTCGAAGGCGTCGAGCGCGGTGGTGTCCGCGAAGAGGGTGTCCTGGTGGGCGAGGAACCGGACGTTCTCGAAGTGCGAGCGGTCGCCGGTGACATAGGCGGCGACGGCCTGGGTGCCGGTGGTCTCCGGGTGGTCGGCGCGCAGCCAGTCGTTGGCGAGGGTGAGGTCGCGCACGATGAGGCCGGGCGCGGCGGAGGTGAAGGTGGCGGAGCCCGCGGTGCCGTAGGTGCCCGAACCGTCCGGCCTGGGCGTGCCGTTGGCGTTGTCGAACACGATGACGGCGGACCGCGGGTCGCGGCCGGCGCCGCGCAGGGTCAGCTCCGCCTTGTCCGCCGGGACGGCGACGACCTCCCGGTACGTTCCCGGGTGGACGACGATCGTCCAGCCGGGGCCGGAGACGGCGTCCACGGCCGCCTGGACGCTGTCGCCGGGGCGGACGTGCAGGACGCGGCGGGAGTGCGCGTGGGCGGCGGGCGCCCCGGCGAGCAGGGCGGCGCCGGTGGCGGCGGCGAGGAGCGTGCGGCGGGGCAGCATCTCAGCACTCACCCTTCCAGGGCTCCCAGTCGCCGAGGTAGGCCTCACGGGTCGCGGACCGGGCCTGGTCGCGGGTGAGCTGCGGGCGGTTCTCGGGGACGGTGATCCGTGCCCCCGGCCCGGTGTTGCGGTACTCGGCGAACCGCTGGCTCTGCCAGGGGAAGGCGGCCGACATGTTCGTGTAGGGCGCGGGCGCGTCGATGCCGGCGTCCATCCGGGTGTCGCGGACGGTGAGCATGGGGCGGGCGGTGGTGTCGGAGCTGGGCACCCAGGGGCGGGCCAGTTTGTAGAAGGCGTCGGGAGCCTCGCTGCTGATCCGGCTGCGGCTGACCAGCTGGCCGAGCGGGTTGGCGCCCGCCGTGGAGGGGGCGAAGACGAAGCCGTAGGGCGCGCCGGCCAGGTCGGTGCGGTTCAGGGTGCGGAAGTGGCACCGCTCGTGGACGGCGGTGGCGCGGCCGAAGACGAAGTCGACGTCTCCTTCGACGTAGCAGTGCGCGAAGTACTGCCGGGCGAAGGCGGTCAGGGACATCGAGTCGGTGTACAGGGTGTCCTGGTGCCCGAGGAAGCGGCAGTGGTGGAAGGCGGACCGGTCGCCCTGGACCTTGACGGCGACGGCCTGGGTGCCGGTGATGCCGGGGTGCTCGGCGCGCAGCCAGTCGTTGGCGAAGGTGATCCGGTGGGCGGTGAAGCCGGCGGCCTGCAGGGTGACGGTGGCCGAGCCGGTGGTGCCGTAGGTGCCGCCGCCGGGCTTGGGGGTGCCGGCCGCGTTGTCGTAGACGATCACGACGTCCCGGGGGTCCTCACCGGCGCCGATCCAGGTGGCCTCGGTACGGGTGGGATCGAGGACCACGGTCTCCCGGTAGACGCCGGGTGCGAGGACGAGGGTCCAGCCGCTGCCCGCGGCGGCGGTGACGGCGTCCCGCACGGCCGTGAAGTCGCCCCGGCCGAAGGGGTCGACGTAGAGGGTCTGCGGGGTGCGGCGGGCGGCCGGGGAGCCGTGGCGGCCGAACGGGCGGCGGCCGCCCGCCGAGGCGCGGGCGGCCGGGGCGGCCTGCGCGGACGGGGCGCCCAGTGCCAGGGCGGCGGCCGTTCCCGCGCTCGCGGCGCTCACGGCGAGGAACCGTCTTCTCGAAACGGGGTGCATGCGGGTGCTCCTTGACGGTGCGGCTCTGCGGGGAGGGCTCAGCGGGAGGCTCTGCGGGAGGTCTGCCGATGCGGCCGGGGCGACGAAGGGCGCCGCCGCCCCGGCCGTCTGACGGGTCGTACGAGGTCAGCCGAGGCGTCCCGCGCCCGCGCCGCAGTCGACGATGCGGGGGACGGCCTTCGCCGGGTCGACCCTGGTGCGCAGGGTGGGCGTCCAGCCGGCGCCGGACTCGAGGGTCTCGGCGGGGATCTGGGCGTTGTGGACGGCGATCAGGTCGGTCTTCACGCCGTTGACGTAGTTGTCAGCGGCGGTCAGCGGCGAGACGTTCCACCGCTTGAGCACCTTGGCCGCGCCGACCCCCTGCGGCAGGGTGAACGCGTTGTGCTCGGCGACGAGCCTGGACTCCTTGCCGATGCCGAAGCTGTAGGAGTAGTCGCCGTTCGCGACGAAGTGGTTGTTGTAGGAGTCGACCTGCCCGAAGCGGACGCGGGGCGCGCGCTCGACCAGGTTCGCGAACAGGTTGTGGTGGAACGTCGTCCGCAGGTGCCCCCGGTCGCCGGCGGCGGTGGACTCGCTGTCGCTGTTGCCGATGAGGATCGTCTTGTCGTGGTCGCTGAAGACGTTCCAGGAGGCCGTGACGTAGTCGGCGCCGCGCACGATGTCGAGTTCGCCGTCGTGCTGCTGGTAGAGCATGCCGAAGTAGGTCGGGGCGGCGCTGTCCGGGTGGGCGCCGTCGGTGAACGTGTTGTGGTCGAGCCAGACGTGCGTGGCGCCGTAGACCACGGCGGTGTCGTACTCGGAGTTCCAGTTGCCCTTGGCCCCGTCGGTCGGGTCCCACTGGGGGAAGCAGTCGATGGGCGACTCCAGGGACAGGTTGCGCAGGATCACGTTGTCGACGGCCCTGATCTGCAGGCTGACGCCCTTGAACCCGGCGCCCCGGCCGATGCCGACGATGGTCGTGTTGGAGGGGACGTTCACCTTGATGGCCTTGTCCTGGTTGGCGGCGGACACCCGCCGCAGCCCCTCGGGACTTCCGTCGGGCTCGGCTGCGAGGTCGGTGTCCAGTCCCCAGGCCTCGGGCGAGTACTTCGCGAGGTAGGCGGCGAAGTCGTATCCGGGCGCGGCGAAGGCGTCGCACCCCTCGGCGACGGCGTCGATGACGCCCTTCACCTTGATGATCTTCGGCGTGTCGCCCCCGGCGGCGAGGGCGGCCTTGAACTCGGCCCAGGTGGTGACGGTGTGGACGTGGGCGGCGTCGGCGGCCGAGCCGCCCGTCGTGCCGGTGCCGGACGAGGCCCAGCCGTCGTTCGCGGGCAGCACCTGCCGGCCGAGGTCGGGGGCGGCCTGCCGGGCGCGGGTGTGGTGCTGGCCCTGGGCGGACGCCGTGCCGGTCACGGACAGCACCAGCGCGGTGCAGCCCCCCAGGACAGCAATGACACGTCCATGACATCTCTGTGTACGCACTGTGCGGGTCTCCTTCTGTTGCGGCGGCGGGACGGCCCGCGCCGACGGGTCGGGCCGGCGAATCGGGCCACGCCGGCGGGTGGTGCTACGTCAGCGGGTCGGGCCAGGTGATCCAGGACGGGGGGATCCGCTCGTTCAGCCGGACCACGTCGCGCGGGGCCAGAACCCGCGTGCGCAGCAGCTCCCGTACGACGAGCCGCGCCACGGCGATCGCCCCGGGCGGATTGAAATGCGTGTTGTCCTGCTCGGTCGCGGTCCAGTTGAAGTACGTCTTCGTCTCCTCGACGCCCAGCTGCTGCCAGAGCGCCAGCGACAGCGCCTGGACGTCGAGCAGCGCGACCCGTTCCCGCGCGGCGAGGGCGCGCATGGCGGCGGGGTACTCCCCGTGCGTCGGCTGGGCCTTGCCCGCGGCGTCGAACCGGCGCCGCTCCACGGGCGTGGCGAGGACCGGGCGGGCCCCCTTCGCCCGGGCGCCGGCGAGGTAGTGCCGCAGGCACTCCTGGTACGTCGTCCAGGGCTCGGTGTAGCGGGTGGGGTCGGTCGTCTTCTCGTCGTTGTGCGCGAACTGGACGAGCAGCAGGTCACCCGGCCGGATCGCGGCGAGGACGGCGTCGAGCCTGCCCTCGTCGATGAAGCTCTTGGAACTGCGGCCGTTCACCGCGTGGTTGGCGACGGGCAGGCCGGAGTGCAGGAAGAAGGGCAGTGCCATGCCCCACCCGGTCTCGGGTGCTGCGTCGGAGTACTTCTGGGCGGCGGTGGAGTCGCCGGCGATGTAGAGCGTGCGGGGCCGGCGGGCGCCGGCGTGGGCGGGACCGGCGGCCGTGGCGCCGAGCGGAACGGCGGCGAGCGCCGCGGCGGTGACCTGTCTGCGGGTGAGCGACACCTACGTGCACCTTTCGCGTGGGAAGCACGGGGGAACCGCGCGGCCTGCCGGGACGGGCCGGCAGTCCCCCGTGACGACAATCGCCCTGGCGGTTACTTGTGGTTCTTCTTCCAGTCGGCCTGGGCGGTGTTCAGCTGGTCGGCGAGCGTGTCCAGGAACTGCTTCGCGGTCATCTTGCCGAGCAGCACCTTCTGGAAGTTCGGCTCGTTGTCGGCCTTCGAGATGGTGTTCCAGTCGGGCAGGTAGTAGGGCAGCTGCACGATCTTCGTGGTGGTGCCCGTCAGCGCCTCGGCGGCCAGCTTCGTCGGCTCGGACTCCTGGACCCAGCTGTCCTGCGCGGCCTCCAGGTTCGCCGGGATCGAGCCCGCCGACTTGTTCCACTTGCTGTTGGAGGCGTGCGAGGCGGCGAACTCGATGAACTTCCAGGCGGCGGTCTTGTTCTTGCTCGACTTGAACAGGCCGAGCCCGTCCACCGGGTTGGAGACCTGCACCCGGTTGCCGTTGTCCATCGTCGGAGCGGGCACGCCCTTGAACTTGCCGGCCAGCGCCTTCTGGTGGTCCTTGTACGAGCCCAGGTTGTGGCTCAGCATGCCGATGGTGCCGGAGTCCCACTGGGCGACCATCTTGGTGAAGTCGTTGTTGACGTCGGCGGCCGGGGTGTCCTTCTTGTACAGACCGACGTACTTCTCCAGCGCGGCCACGTTCTTCGGATCGTTGACCGTGGTCTTGTCGCCGCTCCAGAACTCGGTGATGCCGCTCTGTCCGTAGGCCGCGTCGAGGGCCGGGGAGATCGAGCCGGAACCGCCGCGGATGGTGTAGCCGAAGGCGTTCTTGTCCTTGTCGGTCAGCTTGTCGGCGGCCTCGTAGAACTTCGACCAGGTGGTCGGCGCGTCCAGGCCCGCCTTCTGGAAGAGGTCCGTGCGGTACCAGAGGGTGCCGTTGTTGGCGGAGGTCGGCACGGAGTACGTCTTGCCGTCGATGCCGGCGGCCTTGACGCTGTCCAGGAACTTCGCGTTGAGCTTGCCGCCGAGGCCGCTCTCCTCGAGCCGGCTGTCGAGCGGTTCGAGGGCGCCCTGCGCCGCGACCTCGGCGAGCATCGCGGCGCCCACCCCTCCGACGTCGGGCAGTCCGCCGCCCTGGATGGCGGTGTCGTACTTGGACTGGACGCTGTCGGCCGGCACACCGACGTACTTGACCTTGATGTCCGGGTTCGCCTTCTCGAAGTCGGCGATGATCTCCTTCCAGACGTCGGTGCGGACACCGCCGTTGTTGTCCCAGAAGGTGATCTCCCCCTTGCCGGAGCCGTCGCCTCCCTTGTCCCCCGCCGCGCCGCTGCCGTCGTCGCCGCAGGCGGTGGCGGTCAGCGCGAGCACGGTTGCGACGGCGAGGGCCAGGGCGGCGCGCCTGCTTCTGCGGATGCTGCTTGTCATGTGGTCGGCTCTCTTCTTCTCTGGATCCCTGCGGAGATATGAAGTTGTGGGGGGTCAGTGGGTGGTGCGGCGGTGCGGCGCCCAGCCGTCCGCGCCCTCGAGGCAGGCCGTGACGGTGTACGCCTTCGCGTCGGCGTCGCCCAGCTGGGGGCGGTCGGCGGTGACAGTCGCCCTCGGCCCGTGGTTGCGGTACTCCGCGAACCGGGCGTCCCGCCACGAGAACCCGCTCGTGGCGGTCCTCGGCGACGCGTCCAGCTCGCACATCTGGCCGGGCGTCGTCCGCTCGAGCCGTGGGTCGTCGACGTGTCCTGCCGGCACGAGAACCCGAGCAGGACCGCGTCCCCGGTCCGCGCGGCCTTCTGCGGCGGCGGTCCCGGGCTCAGGGGCGGTCCCCGGTGCGACGGCGGTCCTCGGTGCGGCGGCGAAGGCGGCCTGGACCGCCGCCGGTCGTGGCAAGCGCTTGCTAGGGAAGTGCGTCATTGCGGCTCCCAACAGGCTCACAGCGGAAGTGGGTCAGAGCGGAACGGGGTCAGAGCGGTCTGATGCGGAACTCGCTGAACACGGCGGCGCCGGCATGCCCGGAGCCGGCCGGCGCGGCGGCGAAGAGGCCGAGCAGAGCGCCGACCCAGCGCCAGGGGGCAGCGGCGAAGACGGGACCGGAAGGACACGGGCCGTCGCCGACGTCGTACGCGAAACGGCATCGCGCGCCCGCGCCGATCTCGATCCGCAGCCGTGCCCGCCCGTCAGGGGCGAGCCGGGGCCGGGACGCGTCCCGCTCCCGCTCGGCGACCGGCTCGGCGAACCGGTGGACGAGCCGGACCGTGCCGTCGTCGTCCCGCTGGAGCCCGATCCAGCCGAACGCGTCGCCGAGGACCGCCAGTCCGGCGCGCGCTCCCGGTTCCTCGCTGTGCAGCCGCAGCTCCACCTCGACGGCGGACGGGACGCCGGGCAGCCGCTGGGTGAGGACGTTCGCCAGGGTGCGCAGATCGTGCGCGTCCGGTGTCCGCACGCAGGTCAGACGCAGTCCGTCGGCCGAGTGCCGGGTGGCCCAGCCGTCCTCGGGGTTGGCCGTCCACGACCACTGGCGGCCGAAGCGCCCGCCGGGGAAGTCGTCGTCCGCGGCGGGCTCGGCGGGCGGCTGCGCGGGCAGGCCGGGCCGCCGGTGCGTCAGGACGGGGGCGCCCTCGTCGCCGATCACCGGCCAGCCGTCCCGGTCCCACCGCATCGGCTGGAGGTGCACGACCCGGCCGTACGCGCCGCGCTGCTGGAAGTGCAGGAACCAGTCCTCGCCGGACGCCGTGCGCACCCAGCCGCCCTGGTGCGGACCGTTGACCTCGGTGTCCTTCTGTTCGAGGACGATCCGCTCCTCGTACGGGCCGAAGAAGTCCCGGGACCGCAGAGCGCCCTGCCAGCCGGTCTCCACCCCGCCGGCCGGGGCGAGGATCCAGAACCAGCCGTCGTGCCGGTAGAGCTTCGGGCCTTCGAGGGTGAACCAGCCGGGGATGCCGTCGCCGTCGACGATCACCTTGCCCTCGTCGAGGAGGGACGTCCCGTCGGGGTGCATGCGGTGGCCGGTGAGCCGGTTCTTGACACCCGCGCGGGACTTCGCCCAGGCGTGCACCAGATACGCCTCACCGCTCTCGTCGTCCCACAGGGGGCACGGGTCGATCAGGCCCCTGCCCGCCTTGACGAGGTGCGGACGGGTCCAGGGCCCGCGGACGTCGGGCGCGTTGACCTGGAACACCCCCCGGTCGGGGTCACCCCAGAAGATCCAGAAGCGGTCGTCGTGATGCCGTAACGAGGGCGCCCACACCCCGCAGTCGTGCCGCGGCGTCCTGAACTCGCCCACCGGCTCCAGGCGTTCCAGGGCGTGACCCACCAGCCGCCAGCCGACCAGGTCCCGCGAGTGCAGCAACGGCAGTCCGGGAGAGCGGCCGAAGCTGGAGGCGGTGAGGTAGAAGTCGTCGCCGACGCGCACGACGTCCGGGTCGGACCAGTCGGCGTTCAGGACCGGGTTCGTGTACGTCTCGTGCCGCTCCCCCGTCACTGGCTGACCGCCTTGCGGACCAGGGCCGCGGCCTCGTCCCGGCCCGGACGGCCGTCGGCGACGACGGTCACGATCCGGCGTACGACCGTCCCCCCGGGCGGGACGGGCAGCCGTTCGGCGAAGGCCAGCGAGGAGCCCACACCCGGATACTCGGCGGTGCGGACGAACCACGGGTCGCGCCGGGTGGCGTCGGTGGCGCCCGCGAAGACGAGCGTCCAGCCGTCGCCGGCCAGGGCGAGCCAGTCGGCGCGGGCGCCGTGCACGGCCGCCTCGCCCCGCGCGCCCGCAGTGAAGACGTCGGGCGCCCGGTCCTCCTTGCGGGCCCGCCAGAAGAAGCCGCCGTAGGCCGCGCCGGGGCGCCCGTTCGTCGCCGGACTGCCGATGGACAGCGGGGCGCCGAAGACGTTGGTGAGGGAGAAGGTGAAGTCCAGCGCCCAGGCGGAGGCGGTCAGTTCGGTCGCCGCGACCGTGCGGCGCTCGCGCAGCAGCTCCCGGCCCGACGCCACCCAGCGCAGCTCCTCCACGAAGCCGTCGGGATCGCGCAGCTGGAAGGACCCGTGCCGCTGCGCGCCGTGGTCGTCCAGCTCGGTCGGGCCCCGGTCGCGGACATAGGTGCGGCCGCCCCAGAAGTTGTGCCCCTCGACGTCGGGTACGGCTACACCGACGCCGAGGTGGTGGAGGTGGTCGGCGGGGCTGAGCTCGGTGACCGTCGCGCCGGCCAGGGTGCTGACGGGGTGCAGATAGGGGCGCGGGGAGAGCCGGGCGGGCAGCTCGGGCCGCGTGACGTAACGGCCGACCGGGCGGCCGGCGACACGCAGGACGACCGGCGCGTCGGGTGCCTGTGCGGTCATCAGGGGCTCACCTCTTTCGGATGCTCGGTCGTGAACGCCCAGGGGGCGCCCAGTTCGGAGTAGAGGGCGAGGGTGTCTGCGGCGGCCGCGACGAGGCCGTCGACGCCGGGGACGACCCGTCGGTCCTCGTCGGGCAGCCGACGCCAGGCGTCGTCGGGCAGCTGCACCGGGTCGGGCGCGACCCGGATCGCCTCGACGACCCGCATGAACGACTCGGTGACGGCCGGCGGGACCAGCAGTCGCGTCCCGTCGGCGAGATGCTCGACCAGGTTCTCCAGCAGGTCCGTGCTGCCGTACTCGAACTCCTCGGGGCCGTGGCCGGCCCGCTGGAGCAGAACGCGGTCCTGCTTGTACCAGTACGTGATCCGGCCGCGGCTGCCGTGGACGACCACGTACGGGTCGTCGGGGTCCTCGGCGCACAGCGTGGCCGCGACGACGATCCGCAGGCCGTCCACCGTGGTGACGCGGACGCAGGAGGTGTCGTCGGACTCGATGGCGTTGGCGTGCGCCAGCTCGGTCTCGATGCCGGCGACGTCCTCGGCGCGGGTGGCTCCGGCCAGCGCGAGGGCGGTGGCGACGGCGTGCGCGAGGGGGTTGGTGAGAGCCCCGTCGACGACGTCCACGCCGTTCAGCCGTCGCCTGCCCGCCCAGGGGGCGCGCCGGTAGTAGGACTCGGCGCGGGCCCAGGCGCCGGCGCCGCCGACCCCCACGAGCTCACCGATCACACCGTCGCGGATCAGGTCGCGGATCGCGGGCACGGCGTGCGAGCCCAGCGACTGGAAGCCGACCTGGCAGACCACGCCGGCCTCGGCGATCCCGTCGGCCATCCGGCGGAACTCCGCGTACGACGGCGCCGGCGGCTTCTCCAGGAGCAGGTGCACACCCTTGCGGGCCGCGGTCAGCGCGAGGTCGGCGTGGGTCTGGATCGGGGTGCAGACCACGGCGATCCGGGCTCCGGTGGCGTCGAGCAGCGCGCCGAAGTCCGCGGACTGCTCGGGCGCGCCGAGGCCCTCGGGGATCTCGGCCGGGCTCAGCGGGGTCAGTTCGCAGACACCGGCGAGGCGGACGATGCCCTTGTCCTGGAGCCTGCGGATGTTGTCCAGGTGCCAGCGGCCGTGGCCGCGCGCGCCCGCCAGGACGATCGGTACAGCGGTGCTCATGGAATCCTCCCTGCGCCCGCGCCGCGTGCCGCCGTACGGTCGGCTGTCGCGGCGCTGTCGATCTTTCCGTGCAGGGTAGGCGTCCGGCCGGCGTCCGCCGCGAGGTGGCGCTCGCCTGCGCCGTCGTGCGCGCCGTGGACGGCGAGGAGGTCCGCGCGCGGGCCGTCCGGGGGGCGGGAGCCGTCCCGTGCCCCGGTCCGCGCGGGGGCACGGAGTGTCCCCCGCGCCACTGCGGTCGCGGCGGCCTGACGCGTCCTCATCCCTTCACCGCCCCTGCGCTGAACCCGGTGATCAGCCACTTCTGGATGAAGGCGAAGACGATCACCACGGGGACGGCGGCGATGATGCCGCCCGCGGCCAGCGCGCCCAGGTCGACGCTGTCCGCGCTCATCAGGGTGTTGAGGCCGACGGGGATCGTCTGCTTGGTCTGGTCGGAGAGGAACATCAGGGCGAACAGGAAGTGGTTCCAGGCGTGCACGAAGGCGAAGGAGCCGACGGCGATCAGTCCGGGCCGCAGCAGGGGCAGGACGACGATCCGGAAGGCGGTGAGCCGGTTGCAGCCGTCGACCCAGGCCGCCTCCTCCAGGGAGTACGGCACGTTCCGGATGAAGCCGCTGATCAGGATGATCGACAGGGGCAGCTGGAAGACCGTCTCGGCGATGATGACGCTGCCCAGGGAGTTGATCATCTTCAGCTCGGCGAAGATCTGGAAGAGCGGGACGAGCAGCAGCGCACCGGGCACGAACTGGGTGCACAGCAGGGCGAGCATGAAGCCGCGTTTGATCTTGAAGTCGAAGCGGGCGAGGGCGTAGCCGCCGGCCAGGGCGACGCCGGTGGTGAGCAGCAGGGTCGCCACACCGGTGAGCACGCTGTTCTGGAAGTAGACGGCGAAGTCACGCTCGTTCCAGACCTTCTCGAAGTGGTCGAAGGTCATCGGCCAGGGCACCAGCGAGGTGGACCCGGCCGGGCGGAGCGCGAAGAGCAGGATCCAGTAGAAGGGGACCAGGGTGAAGACGAGGTAGATCCCCAGCGGGACGTAGATCTGCCAGCGGGGGGCCTCGTCCCAGGCACGCTTGCGCCGGGCCGGGCTGTGGTCGGGTGCGGCGGGCTCGCGCGCGGGGGCGGGCACGACCTCGGGGGCCTCCTTGGTGATCACTTGTCGCCTCCTCCGAACTTGCTGAGCCGCAGATAGACCATCGAGCAGAAGAGCAGGATCACGAACGCGACCGTGGTGAGCGCGGACGCATAGCCGAAGTTGTGGGCGTCGACGCTGGTGTTGGCGATGTAGAGCGGAAGGGTCGTGGTCTCCCCCGCCGGGCCGCCGCCGGTGAGCGTGTAGAGCAGGTCGACGTTGTTGAACTCCCACACCGCGCGCAGCAGCGTGGACAGGACGATGGCGTCCTTCAGGTGGGGCAGGGTGATGTGCCAGAACTGCTTGATCCGGCTCGCGCCGTCGACCTCGGCGGCCTCGTACAGGTCCTTCGACACGGACTGCAGGTCGGCGAGGATGAGGATCGCGAAGAACGGGACGCCGCGCCACAGGTCGGCGACGATCGCCGCCGGGAAGACGGTGGAGGTGTCCGAGAGCCAGCTGGTGCCGTACTCGCCGACGCCCATGTCGGCCAGGTAACGGGTGATGCCCGTCTGGGAGTTGTAGAGGAGAACCCAGATCGCGGAGGTCAGCACGCCGGAGACGGCCCACGGGGAGAAGACCAGCGCGCGGCCGAGCGAGCGTCCCACGAAGGTCTGGTTGACGATCAGCGCCAGTGCCAGACCGAACAGCAGCTGCAGCCCGACCTCGACGAACACCCACTGGGCGCTGAAGGTCAGCGTGTCCCAGAACTGCGGGTCGTCGGTGAAGGCGTGGACGAAGTTGTCGAAGCCCGCGAAGCCGTTGCGCCACGGTTTGGTGGGGTTGTAGTTCTGCAGGCTGTAGTAGAAGACGCTGACGACCGGGTAGGCGATGAAGCCCAGCATCAGCAGCGCCGCCGGCGCGATCAGCAGGTACGGCAGCCTGCGGGGCGTGGCGGAGGCACGGCGCCGCCGGGGCGGCGCGGGCCGTTTCGCCACGGCTGCGGCTTGGGCCATCACTGTTCTCCGTTCTCGGTGCGTCGTGCGTACGTCGTGCGACGTACAAAGTGCGAGGTGCGAGGTGCGACGTACGAAGTGCGATGTGCGCGTGTGACGTGCAGAGCGCGAGGCGCGAGGCGCGACGCTCCGGGAAGCGCTTTCTCCCTGTGCAGACGTGTGCGCCGTCCTGCTGTTCTCGCGTGGTGCGGTGATCCGTGGTGCGTGATCCGTGGTGCGGTGAGCCGTGATGCGTGATCCGTGGTGCGGTGGTTCAGCCCGCGTACGGGTCGGCGACCCGGCCCGGACGGGCGAGGAACTCGAAGTCGCAGCCGGTGTCGGCCTGCGTGATCTGCTCGTTGTAGAGCGCTCCGTATCCGCGCTCGTCACGGGCGGGCGGCGGCGTCCAGTCCGCCCTGCGCCGCTCCAGCTCCGCGTCGTCCACATGGAGATGAAGGGTGCGCGCCTCGACGTCGAGGGTGATCGGGTCCCCGCTGCGCACCAGGGCCAGCGGACCGCCGACGTACGACTCGGGCGCGACGTGCAGCACGCACGCCCCGTAACTGGTGCCGCTCATCCGGGCGTCGGAGATCCGCACCATGTCCCGCACGCCCTGCTTCAGCAGGTGGTCGGGGATGGGCAGCATGCCGTACTCGGGCATGCCGGGGCCGCCCTTGGGTCCGGAGTTGCGCAGCACCAGCACGCTGTCGGCGGTGATGCCGAGGGAGGGGTCGTCGATCGTCCGCTGCATCGTCCGGTAGTCGTCGAAGACGACGGCCGGCCCCGTGTGCTTGAGCAGGTGCTCCTCGGCGGCGATGTGCTTGATGACCGCGCCGTCCGGACAGAGGTTGCCGCGCAGCACGGCGACCCCGCCCTCGGCGGCGACCGGGTCGTGCCGGAGCCGGATGACGTCGTCGTCGTGCACCTTCGCGCCGGCCAGCTGCTCGCGCAGGGTGTCGTGGGAGACCGTCGGCCGGTCCAGGTGCAGCAGGTCGGTGATGCGGGAGAGGAATCCGGGCAGGCCGCCGGCGAAGTGGAAGTCCTCCATGAGGTACTTCCGGCCGCCGGGGCGCACGTCGGCGAGCACCGGCACCGTGCGGGCGATGCGGTCGAAGTCGTCGAGGGTGAGCCGGACGCCCGCGCGGCCTGCCATCGCGATGAGATGGATGACGGCGTTGGTGGAACCGCCGAGACCGAGGACGGTCGTCACCGCGTCCTCGAAGGCCTCCGCGGTGAGGATGTGACTCAACCGGCGGTCCCTGTGGACCAGTTCGACGATGCGCAGGCCGGTCATGGCCGCCATCCGGTCGTGCCCGGAGTCCACGGCCGGGATGCTCGACGCGCCCGGCACCGTGACGCCCAGCGCCTCGGCCGCGGCGGTCAGCGTGGACGCCGTGCCCATCGTCATGCAGTGGCCGGGCGAGCGCGCCAGGCCGCTCTCCAGTTCGGCCATCTCGCAGTCGCCGATGAGGCCGGCCCGCATGTCGTCCCAGTACTTCCACATGTCGGTGCCGGAGCCGAGGACCTCGTTGCGCCAGTGTCCCGGGAGCATGGGGCCCGCCGGCACGAACGCGGTCGGCAGGTCGACCGAGGCCGCCCCCATGAGCAGCGCGGGCGTGGACTTGTCGCAGCCGCCCATCAGCACCGCCCCGTCCACCGGGTAGGACCGCAGCAGCTCCTCGGTCTCCATCGCGAGCAGGTTGCGGTAGAGCATCGGGGTCGGCTTCTGGAAGGTCTCGGAGAGGGTGGAGACCGGGAACTCCAGGGGGAAGCCGCCCGCCTGCCACACCCCGCGCTTCACGGCCTGCGCGCGGTCGCGCAGGTGCACATGGCAGGGGTTGATGTCGGACCAGGTGTTGAGGATCGCGATGACCGGCTTGCCGAGGTGCTCCTCGGGGAGGTAGCCGAGCTGGCGGGTGCGGGCCCGGTGGCTGAAGGACCGCAGACCGCCGGTCCCGTACCACTGGTGGCTGCGCAGTTCCTCGGGCGCCCTCATATGGACCATCCGGCGGCGATGGCGGCCACCTCGGCGCGCTCGCCCTCGGGCAGCCGCCTGCTCGGCGGACGGACCTCGCGGCGGCACAGGCCGAGGGAGGCGAGGGCCTCCTTGACGACGGTGACGTTGTCGGCGGAGCCGTTGGCGGCCCGCAGTTCCTCGAAACGTCTGATCTGCTCCCACACCTTCATCGCGGCCGGGTAGTCGCCCGAGCGGAGGGCCTCGATCATGTTCAGCGAGACGGCCGGGACGACGTTCACCAGCCCGGAGGTGAAACCGGTGGCGCCGGCGGAGAAGTAGGAGGGCGCGTACGGCTCGGCGAGCCCGGCGACCCAGACGAACCGTTCGAGGCCGGCGTCCCGCGCGAACGCGGCGAACCGTGAGGCGTCCGGTACGGCGTACTTGACGCCGATGACGTTCGGGCAGGAGTCGGCGAGCTCGGCGAGGCGTTCGCCGTGCAGCTGCGCGTTGCGGATGTAGGGGACGACGCCCAGCTCCGGCACCGCCTGCGCGATCTCCCGGTGGTAGTCGACCCAGCCGCTCTGCGAGACGTAGGGGTGGACCGGCTGGTGGACCATCACCATCTGCGCGCCCAGTTCCCGGGCGTGCCGGGCGGTGGCCACGGCGGTCGGCACGTCGTGGCCGACGCCGGCCAGGATCACCGCCCGTCCGCCCGCCTCGTCCGCGGTCAGCTCGAGGACCAGCCGGCGCTCCTCGGGGGCGAGGGCGTAGAACTCACCGGTGTTGCCGTTCGGGGTGAGGGTGGTGATCCCGCCGTCGAGCAGTCTGCGCACCAGGGCCCGGTGGGCATCCCGGTCGACGGAGCCGTCCTCGGCGAACGGGGTCACCGGGATGGCCACCACGTCGGCGAGGGCCGCACGCTGCGTCTCGAACGCCACGCTGCTCATTCCCGGCCTTCCTGTTCGGGTGACCGGTCCGTCCCGGCGGTCTCGGGGAACGCCCGGTGCACGAAGGAGGCGATGTGGGCGTGCAGGGCGCGGGCCGCGCCGTCGGCGTCGCCGGCCAGGGCGAGCCGGAGGATCTCGCGGTGCTCGCCTGCCTCCCGCTCCCAGGAGGGCGAGGCGGCCCAGGCGACGGCGGAGACCAGGGCTGCCTGGTCGCGGACCTCGTCGAGCATCCGGCCGAGCAGCGGATTCCCGCACGGCAGATACAGGGCGCGGTGGAACTCCCGGTTGGCGAGAGACCGTTCAGCGGTGTCGGCCGCCTCGTCCGCCATGGTCAGCGCGGAGCGCGCGGCGTCCAGGGAGGCGCCCCGGTGCACGGCCCGCCTGAGCGCCTCGGGTTCGAGGAGCAGACGGACGTCGTACACCTCGCGCGCCATGTCCGCGTCGACCATGCGCACCGTGACGCCCTTGTACTGGCTCATGACGACCAGTCCGGTGCCGGCCAGGGTCTTGAGGGCCTCGCGCACCGGGGTCTTGGAGACCCCGAACTGTGCGGCGAGCTCGGTTTCGACCAGGGCCTGACCAGGCGTCAGACGCCCGGTGAGGATGCGGCGTTTGATCTCCTCCAGCACGTACTGCGTGCGGGACGGGATCGGCGTGGGCACAGAGGTCATGCGCGCCTCTCGGTGTCGCGTATCTGATCTCGCGTATCGCGTCTCATATATGACGTACGAAGTACGACGCGTTGAAGGTAGAAGCGCCTCTGTGTTTCGTCAATGCTTCTGACAAGGAAGTGTCGGAAGGGAAGGAGCCGGGGCGTGTTTCGCGTCCTAGAGCGGGATGGTCTCGCCCTCACGCGCGGTACGGGCCGGTCCGCCGAACGCGACGGCCGCCCGGTCGGTCGCCGCCTTGCGGGTGAGCGTGGGTCCGACATGGGTGATGTACAGCTCGCGCACCCCCGCCTTGCGGGCCGCGTCCCCGGCGTCCTCCGGCGTGAGATGGACCTGCTCGTCCTGTTCGCCTTCGCGATGACCGTCGATGTCCGCCTCGCACAGGAACAGGTCCGCGCCGCCGGCGAGTTCGGTGAGCGCCCCGCACGGGCCGGTGTCCCCGGAGTACGCGAGGACGCTCCCCTGGCACTCGACGCGCAGTCCGTACGCCTCGGTGCCGTGGGCCATCGCGCGCGAGGTGAGCCGCAGGTTCCAGTGCCGCACGGTGTGCCCGTCGAACAGGGCCCGGAAGTCGAGGACGTCGCTGAGGAACCGCACGTCCGACCGGCCGAGGAAGCCCGCGACGCGCCGGGCGCAGTCGAGCGGCGCGTACACCGGGATCGGGGCCGGCGGGGTCATCCCGCCGAAGGCGAACGCGTAGGCGGCGGCGAGGAGATCGGCGCTGTGGTCGGCGTGCAGATGGGAGATCCAGATCGCTGTGAGCCGCTCGGGATCCGTGTGCCGCTGCAACTCGGCGAACGTGCCCGGCCCGGCGTCCACCCATACCTCCGCCCCCGCTCCGCGCAGCAGGTAGCCGGAGCAGGGGCGGCCCGGAGCCGGGTGCGGAGAGGCGGTGCCGAGGACGGTGAGGCTGAGGGGCATGGTCGCGAGCGTACGTTTCGCCCTCGCCCGACGCCCCACGACTACGTCCGTCTACGGCAACCTGATGTCCGCGTCTACGCCCGGCCCGGCCCTCCCCGATCGCGTCCGCTGAGTCCCAGCGCCCGGTCGAGCAGGGGTGCTTCGGCCGGGACGGGGACGACGGGTCCGAAGACCCCGCTCCCGGTGGCGGGGTCGACCGCGCCGGCGAGGAAGGCGTGCGCCGCCGCGAGCGCCGCGGGGTCGGGCTCGTAGGCCTGGCCGGTGGCCCGGGCCAGGTCCCAGCCGTGGATCACCAGTTCGTCGGCGGCGACGGCGGCCGCGACCGCGCCGGGCAGGTCCACGCCGCCGGCCCGGGTCATGCCGGTCCAGGCGGCCGGGTCGCGCCAGGCCTCGGCGAGGGCGTCGAGCGCCTTGGCCAGTTCTTCGCGCCAGCCGGGGCCCACATCGGGCACGGCGGCGTCCGGCGGGGTGTCGGTGGTGGGGCCGAGGTCCTTGCGGGCGGCGTCGCGGAAGGCCACGGCGAGGCCGGCCAGGTGTCCCAGCAGGTTCCGGACGGCGAAGCCGGGGCAGGGCGTCCCGTCGTCGAGCCGGTCGTCGCGGACCGCCTCGGCGAGGCGTGCCACGACGGCGGCCTGCGGGCCGAGGTCGAAGGTGATGGCGGTGTCGGTCATACGGGGTGGACCGGCCGCGCCGCGAGAACTCATCGGGCTCGGCGCGCGTTTCCCGGCCGCCGCGGTCGACGGCCCGTCCCGGGGCTCCCGGGGCGGGCCGCGGACAGGCCCCGGGCAGGCCACGGACAGGCCGCGGATAGGGCACCTGCCCGATGCGCCGCCGGACGCCTTAGGCCCACGATGACCAGGCATGACGAAGAACTGGTCCGTGGTGGGCGTCCTGCGGGACCGCGGCGCGGCGATCTTTCTGACGGCTTCTGTGGTGTCCGGCTTCGGCACCTCCGCGCTGTGGCTGGCGGCCGGCGTGTGGGTCAAGGACCTCACCGGTTCGAACGGACTGGCGGCCCTGTCCGTGCTGGCCCTCTGGGCGCCGACCCTGGCCGGCCCGCTGCTCGGCACCCTCGTCGACCGGGTCCGCCGGCGGCCGCTGCTCCTCGCCGCGAACCTGGGCCCGGCGGCCGTGCTGCCGGTGCTCCTCGTCGCCGGCGTCCCCGGACGGCTGTGGCTGCTGTTCGCGGTGCTGCTCGGGTACGGGGCCGCCGCCGTCGTGGCCGACGCGGCCGAGTCCGCGCTCGTCGCCGCCGTCGTCCCCGCGGGGCTGCTCGGCCACTTCAACGGGCTGCGCACCACGACGACGGAGGGCATGAAGCTGGTGGCCCCGCTGGCGGGTGCGGGGATCTACGCGGCATACGGCGGTCCCGCCGTGGCCCTGCTCGACGCGGCCAGTTTCGTGTGCGCGGCCGGGCTCTACGCGTGCGTGCGGGTCCCCGAGGGGCCCCCGCGGACGGGCGGGCGCGGCCTGCGGGGCGGGACGGCCGAGGGCGTCCGCTTCCTGTGGGGGCACCCGCTGCTGCGCCCCCTGGTGGTGGCGGGCGGCACGACGATGCTGTGCGCGGGCCTCAACGGCGCGCTGCTGTACGCCGTGGTCGAGGGGCTCGGGCGCCCGCCCGCGTACGCCGGCGCGCTCTACGCCGTGCAGGGGGCCGGGTCGGCGGCGGTGGGCCTGCTGTCGGGGCCCGCGCTGCGGCGGTTCGGGGAACGCCGGTTCGCCGCGTGCGGGATCGCCCTGACGGCTGTCGCGGTCGCGGTGCGGGCGGTGCCGTCGGACGCGGTGGCCCTGGGCTGCGCGGCGGCGATCGGGGCGGGGCTGCCGTGCGTGCTGATCGCCGCGCTGACGGCCGTCCAGCGGGAGACCCCCGACGCGCTGCTGGGCCGGGTCGCCGCCACGGCCGGCACCCTGATGTACGCACCGAACGCGATCGGCCTCGCGCTGGGGGCCGCCCTGGTGGAACTGCTGCCGTACCAGCCGCTGCTGGTCGCGCTCGGGCTGGTGCGGCTGGCGACCGTGGTGCCGCTGTTCCGCGGCGGCGCTCAGCGGGCCGCCAGCGCCGCCCGAACGGACGCCAGGTCCCCGTCCGACGCGAGTCCCGCGTGATACAGCCGGATCTCCGTCGCCCCGAACTCCTCCGCCCGCGCCGCGTCGGCCGCGAGCGTGCCCGGACTGCCGCCCATGCCGGAGACGACCGCGAGGTTGGCGGCGAGGACCGTGCCCTGACGGCGGTGCCCGGCGAACGGCGTCAGCAGGCCGGGCCCGCCCGCACAGGGCACCACCACGCCGTCCGCCACGGACAGGATGTGCGCCGGGTCGACGCCCGGGTTGGCGCCGACGTGATGGGTCACGGGGTCGGCGTGCAGCAGGACCTGGAAGCCGTCGGGCGCGGCCGCCCGCACCGCGCTCACCGCCGCCTCCTGGAGGGTGCGGGCCCTGTCGTCGCGCCACGCGCGCGTGGCGGCCGCCGTCTCCTCGCCGAGCAGCTTCTCGACGCCCGCCCAGTCCTGCGCGTCGTCCGCCTCGCCGCGCCACACCGGCTCCAGCGCGTCCCGTACGACGGCGGCCAGCGCGTCGGCGTCCAGCCCCTGTTCGGCGTAACCGGCCCGGCAGAAGGGGCAGAAGCACAGCGCCATCAGGTACTGGCCGGCGTCCCCGAGCCCGACGCCGCCGGTCTTGTCGTGGGCGTGCAGATGCTGGAGGCCGTACCAGCCGAGGGACTCCAGTTCGACGCCGTTCGCGCCGGGGCGCACGGCCGCCTCGGCGGCGAGGTCGACAAGGAACGCGCGCGTGTCGGGCTGGGCGATGCAGGGCGCCCAGGGGTAACGGTCGCCGTAGGCGTTGACGACCGAGGTGTCCGGATGCTCGGCGCCCAGCCGGGAGTTGTGCGCCAGCACCACCCAGGCGTGGACGTCGAGGCCGGCGTCCGCGAGCGCCCGGGCGGCCTCTCCGAAGGCGTCGCCGGGAGCCCAGTCGCCGGCCGGGTACGGGCGCAGGGCGCGGCCCGTCCAGCGGTCGCCGGGCGGATACAGCACGGCCGCGTGCTCGGCGGTGACGACGCGGTGCCGGGGGTGGCGCGGGGTGAGGGCGCGGGTGGAGTGGTAGGCGGAGGCGAGGGTCACCTGTGCCACGCCGAGCCCGGCGATCCGGCCGGGCGCCCCGGGGTCGCCGATGACGTCCCAGGGATAGACGAACGTCGACGCCTTCACTCGGTCTCCTCCTCCAGCAGCGCGTAGCCGCGCTCGATCACCTGGGCGAGCTGTTCGACGTGGTCCTCGCCCGGCTCGTGCAGCGGCGGGCGGACCTCCCCGACCTCGAGGCCGCGCAGCCGCACTCCGGCCTTGACCAGGGAGACGGCGTACCCGTGGGCCTGGGCGCGCAGTTCGACGAAGGGCCGGTAGAACCCGTCGAGCAGCCGGCGGACGGTGCTGTCGTCGCCGTCGGCGAGCGCCCGGTGGAAGGCCACGGCGATCTCGGGCGCGAAGCAGAACACGGCCGAGGAGTAGAGGTCGACGCCCAGGGAGCGGTAGGCGAGCTGGGTCTGCTCCGCGGTCGGCAGCCCGTTGAAGTAGAGGAAGTCGCCGGGCGCCTCGGTGCGCACGGCGCTGATGATCCGCTGCATGAGGCCGAGGTCGCCGAGGCCGTCCTTGAGGCCGACGACGCCCTCGGTGCGGGCGAGTTCGACGACCGTCCGCGGGGTGAAGACGGCGTTGTCGCGCTGGTAGACGATCACCGGCAGGTCGGTCGCCGCCGCCAGCTCGCGATAGTGGCGCAGCAGGCCCTCCTGGGCCGCGACGACGAGGTAGGGCGGCAGCGCCAGCAGGCCGTCCGCGCCGGCCGCCCGCGCCCGGCGGGCGTAGTGCGCGGCGAGCGCGGTCCCGTAGCCGGTGCCCGCGACGACGGGGACCCGGCCGGCGGTCTCGTCGACGGCCGCCCGCACCGCGGCCTCGAACTCCTCCGGCGTCAGCGCGTGGAACTCCCCGGTCCCGCAGCACGCGAAAACGGCGGCGGCGCCGGCCTCGACGCCCTGGCGGACGTGCGCACGGTAGACGTCGAGGTCGAGCGAGCCGTCGGGGCCGTACGCGGTGACGGGGAAGAACAGCGGTCCGCCGGCGGCGCGGAGACGGGCGGCGAGCGGGGCTGGCGTCACGGCACTCCCTGGGACGACACGTGCGTTCCTCTGACCGATGTCCACATTTCTGAACACGCTCAGCCTATGAAGCCCTTTCCTGCCGGGTCAAGCCCGGCACTCCCCCGCGAAAGGCTCAACCGCCTGGTCCGCGGCACACTTGACGCCAAGCGCGAGAGATCCCTAGCGTGTCCACGCATGTGAATCTCGTCCATAGATGAGGCCCGCAGACGCCAAGGAGACCCGAGGATGCCCGCTCCCCGCACCGTCCTGCTCACCGGCGCCGCCGGCGGCCTCGGCACCCTGATGCGGGACCTGCTGCCCGCCTACGGCTACCGACTGCGCCTGCTCGACCTGCGCCCGGTCGACGGCGAGCCCGGGTCGATCGTCGCCGACCTGGCCGACAAGGACGCGGTCCGCGAGGCCGTACGAGGCGTCGACGCGATCATCCACCTCGCGGGCATCTCGCTGGAAGCCCCCTTCGAGAAGATCCTCAAGGCGAACATCGAAGGCACGTACCACCTGTACGAGGCCGCCCGCGAGGAAGGCGTGCAGCGGATCGTCTTCGCCTCCTCCAACCACGCGGTCGGCTTCACCCCGCGCCCCCGGGGCGACGACCCCCTGATCCCCGTCGACACCCCGCACCGCCCGGACACCTTCTACGGCCTGTCCAAGTCCTTCGGCGAGGACCTCGCCCAGCTCTACTGGGACAAGCACGGCCTGGAGAGCGTGTCGGTGCGCATCGGCTCCTGCTTCGCCGAACCGACGAGCGTGCGCATGCTCTCGGTGTGGATGAGCCCGGCCGACGGCGCCCGCCTCTTCCACGCGGCCCTGACCGCCGAGAACGTCGGCCACACCGTCGTACACGGATCCTCGGCCAACACCCGGCTGTGGTGGGACCTCGGCACCGCGCGGGCGCTCGGCTACGAGCCGCAGGACGACTCCGAGCCGTACGCCGAGAAACTGATCGCCGAACAGGGCGAGCTGGACCCGGAGAACATCGCGCACGCATATCTCGGCGGCCACTTCGTCAGCGACCCGCCGATCTGGCCGTACTGACGGCGAGAGCGCGAGGCCGCCGGCGGACGCACCGGGGGCGTTTCGGGGGCACCTCGGGGGCGTCCGCGGGAGGAGTGCTCAGGTAAGGGAACGGCAAAGTGGCCTCGGTCGTTCACGGGATATGACAGCTATGACCCCCGGCTCGAACATCCCTCTCCCCACCGCGCGCGTGGCGGTGGACGTCGCCGCCCCGGTGCGGCTCGACGTTTCGGGCCTGCTGCTCACCGCCGACGGCAAGGTGCGCTCCGACGACGACTTCATCTTCTACAACCAGCCCGCAGGCCCGGGGGTGACCTACCGCTCGGGCGGCGGCACCTCCCCCGACGCCATCGTCGTCGACACCGCCGCCGTCCCGCCCGGCATCGAGAAGATCGTGGTCACCGCGAGCCCCGACGCCGCGGGGCAGACGTTCCAGGGCATCGAACCGACGGCCACGATCCGCAGCGCGGACGACGGCGGCGTCCTCGCCACCTTCACTCCCCCGCGGCTGGGCACGGAGACGGCGCTGGTCGTCGTCGAGATCTACCTGCGCAACGGCGCCTGGAAGGCCCGCGCCGTCGGTCAGGGATACGCCGACGGCCTGGCCGGCATCGCGACCGACTTCGGCGTGACGGTGGAGGAACCGGCGGCCCCGGCCGCCGCACAGGCGCCGCCGGCGCCCGCCACGACGCCCGCCGCCCCCGCGGTCCCCGCCGCCCCGCCGATGCCGCAGGCCCCGCCCCCGCCGGCGCCCGGCACCGGGAAGATCAACCTGGACAAGGGGCGCGTCAGCCTCCAGAAGAACCAGACGGTCTCCCTCGTCAAGGGCGGCCGCCCGCTGCTCACGCAGGTCAAGATGGGCCTCGGCTGGGAGCCCGCGTTCCGCGGCAAGGACATCGACCTGGACGCCTCCGTCATCGCCTACGGCCCGCAGCGCAACCACATCGACAGCTGCTACTTCGGCAAGCTCTCCATCCTCAACGGCGCGATCAAGCACTCCGGCGACAACCTCACCGGCGAGGGCGGCGGCGACGACGAGGTGATCGTCGTCGACCTCGGCCGGCTGCCCCAGGAGGTCAGCGGGCTGATGTTCACGGTGAACTCGTTCTCCGGGCAGAAGTTCACCGAGGTGGCCAAGGCCTACTGCCGTCTGCTGGACGCCTCCAGCGGCGAAGAGCTCGCCCGCTTCGACCTCACCGGCGCCGAAGCGCAGACCGGCGTGCTGATGACCAAGCTGATCCGGCAGTACTCCGGCGAGTGGGAGATGACGGCGATCGGCAGCTTCGTGAAGGCGCGGACCGTGCGCAACATGGTCAAGCCGGGCGCCGAGGCCCTCTGACCCGGAGCTCGCCGAGCAGTCGTCCGGCGCGGGGCGCCCGCCACCACGGGGGCGCCCGCCGCCGTCATCGCGCGGGCCGCAGCCCCTCCGTCAGCAGCGACACATACCGGCGGACGGCGCTCCCGTCCCCGCTCGCCAGCTCCGACGCCGTGGCCAGCCCGTGGGCGAGCCGCAGCACGTCGATCGGGCCGACGTCCGCCCGCAGGGCCCCCTCCCGCTGGGCCGCGTCCACCAGCCGGGCCGCCGCCTCCTTCATGGGCGCGCCGCACGCGCTGACCGCCGCCGCGCCCCCGTCCGTCACGGCGGAGCCCAGCAGCGACTTCATGCCGCGCACCTCGAGCGCCCCGACGCACAGTTCGTTGAGCCACTCCACCAGCGCCTCGCCGGCGGGAAGCCGGGCGGCCAGCTCGTCGGCGCGGGCCGCCAGCGCGTCGAGGCGGTCGAGGTAGGCGGCCTCCAGAAGCGCCTGCCGGGTGGGGAAATGCCGGTACAGCGTGCCGGACCCGACGCCCGCCCGCCTGGCGATGTCGTCGAGAGAGGCGCCCTCACCGTGCTCGGCGAAGGCCTCCGCGGCCACCTTCAGCAGGCGCTCGTAGTTGCGGCGGGCGTCCGCACGCATGGGCCTGACCTGCGGCATCCACACACTCCTCGCGCACCGGGGACTCCCCTCGCACCCTAACCGGCCGCGTCGGCGCGGGACACCGGCCGTGAGCGGTCAGAACAGGGCGCTGTAGGCGTTCAGCGCGGGCTGCCCGCCGAGGTGCGCGTACAGCACGGTCGCGTCGGGGCCGATCTCGCCGCGGCCCACCAGGTCCACGAGTCCGGCCATCGACTTCCCCTCGTAGACGGGGTCGGTGACCATGCCCTCGGTCCGGGCGGCGAGCCGCATCGCGGCCAGCGTCGTCTCGTCCGGGACGCCGTACACGCCGGCGTGGTAGCGCTCGTCGAGTTCGACGTCCCGGGCGGTCAGCTCGCGCCGCACGCCGATCAGCCGGCCGGTGCGCTGCGCGATGCGGGCGATCTGCTCCCGGGTCCTGGCGGGCTCGGCCGAGGCGTCGATCCCGAGGACGCGCCGGGGCCGGCCGCCCTCCTCCTCCAGCGCGGCGAACCCGGCGACCATGCCGGCCTGGGTGGACCCGGTCACCGAGCACACGATCACGGTGTCGAAGAAGACGCCCAGCTCCCGTTCCTGTTCGGCGACCTCGTGGGCCCAGTTCGCGAAGCCCAGGCCGCCGAGCGGATGGTCGGAGGCGCCGGCCGGTACCGCGTACGGCCTGCCGCCCGACTCCTCGACCTCCCGGAGCGCCTGCTCCCAGCTCTCCTTGAAGCCGATCCCGAACCCGGCCCGCACCAGCCGGACGTCGGCGCCGGCGAGCCGGCTGATCAGGATGTTGCCGACCTTGTCGTAGACGGAGTCCGGCCACTCGACCCAGCTCTCCTGCACCAGCACGCACTTCATCCCGGCCCGGGCGGCACAGGCCGCGACCTGGCGGGTGTGGTTGGACTGCACGCCGCCGATCGAGACCAGCGTGTCGCACCCCTGCGCGAGGGCGTCGGCGACCAGGTACTCCAGCTTGCGGGTCTTGTTGCCTCCGTACGCGATCCCGGAGTTGCAGTCCTCGCGCTTGGCCCACAGGGCGGCTCCGCCGAGGTGGGCGGTGAGGCGTTCCAT
This sequence comes from Streptomyces sp. NPDC020597, assembly GCF_044335095.1. Taxonomy (NCBI): domain Bacteria; kingdom Bacillati; phylum Actinomycetota; class Actinomycetes; order Kitasatosporales; family Streptomycetaceae; genus Streptomyces; species Streptomyces sp. NPDC020597. Next base: position 120,023 of record NZ_JBIRUL010000018.1, read on the forward strand.
CGGATGGACGGGCGAGGGGCCGAAGAGGAGGGGGTAACGCTCGTACGAGGAGAGGGACACGGTGCCTCCGGGAGCAGGGGATGGGTCGGGGCCCTCGGTCGGGGCTGTCGGTCGGGGTGACCGGTCAGCGCGGCCGATCGGCGCGATCGGTCGACGCACGGTCGCGTGAGCGCCTCGCGTGATCAGTCCGCGCGGTCCGCGCCGGCGTCGGCGCGGCGGCCGGTGCCGTGGGCCCCCTCGGCGTCCTGGGCGTCCTCGGTGTCGGCGAGGTCCGCGAGGGTGCGCCAGATCTCCGCAGTGACCCGGACCGCCTCGTCCACGTCGCCGGCGGCGCACGCCCGGATCAGCCGTCCGTGCAGTCCGGCCGAGCGGCAGGTGCCGCCCTCGCCGAAACGGCGTCGCTCCAGCCGCCGGATGAGGGGGGTGTAACGGGCGACGGTGGCGGCGGCCGCCCGGTTGCCGGCGGCGCGCACGAGGACGTCGTGCAGCTCGTCGTCGGCGCGCAGGGCCGCGTCCACGTCGCCGGCGCGCACGGCGGCGGCGAAGCGCTCGTTGGCGGCGCGCATCCCCTCGACGTCCGCCGCGAACAGCCGGGGCACCGCGATCCGGGTGACCAGCTCATGCATGGCGCCGACCACGGCCGCCGCGTCCCGTACCTCGGAGGCGACGACGGGGGTGACGCGGGTGTAGCTCTGCGGCTTGCTCTCCAGCAACCCCTCGTCGACCAGCCGCGCGAACGCCTCGCGCACCGGCGCCCGGGACAGTCCGAGCCGCTCCGCGAGATCGGCGTCGCGCACCACCGCGCCGGGCGCGATGGCCCCGGCCACGATGGCGTCACGGATCGCCGCGTAGGCGCGGTCCCTGAGCAGCGTGCGTGGTACGGCCTCCATGAACTGAAATGTTAGATATCAGTTCGCCGCGCGACAAGGGCCGGGGGCGAAAGACAGGCGGCCCGCGCCTTCGGTGAAGGCGCGGGCCGCACGGCCGCTGGGGCTCAGGCCGCCCACGGCCACTTCGTGTCGTCGGCGGCCTCCAGCAGGGGCACCATCCGGAAGGCCGCGTCCGACAGCCCGCCGAAGGTGTGCCGGTTCGCCGTGCCCGACGGGCCGTGGCCCGCACGGTACCCGGCCAGGTTCCAGGTGTAGACCGGCACGTGCGCCGGGACCTGGTCGGTCGGGCCGCCGTGGCGGCTGAAGGCGTACTGCTCGTCGGTGACGAGCAGCACCCGGTCGTGGCCCCGGTAGTGCCGGCGCACAGCCTCGGTGGTGTCCGTACCGCCGAGGTCCCCGAAACGCTCCAGAATCTTCAACACAGACTCCCCCTTACGGAACGTGATGGCATTGCTTGTGCTGCCGAACTCGACGAGGTCCGCGTCGGCCGCCCGCAGGGCGAGGGCCGTGCCGAAGACCGCCGCCGCGTCGGCCCGGTTGAGCTCCGAGCGCTCCGACAGCCGCGAGTAGAACATCGAGCCCGACCGGTCGACGAGCACCAACGTGCGCCCGGGCAGCGCGGGCACGTTGGCCAGCGAGTGGCCGAGCGCCCGCTCCAGCGGGTACGCCCAGCGCAGCGAGGGCGCGTGCTGGTACGCGGCGAGGTACCGGAACGGGAACTGCCGCGAGCGCGCGACCTCCGCCGGGTCGCTGATCCTCGCCGCCACCTGGGCGGCGACCTCGTCGGAGACTCCCGCCTCGTCGAAGTTGCGCAGGTTGCGGACCAGCGCCATCGCACCCACGGACGGGATGACCGCCTCCCAGGCCGCCTTGTCCATCGGTCCCTGCAGCCAGCCCGCGAGCGCCTCCCAGGTCATGCCCGCGTCGGCCAGCCGCTGCGCGCCGCCCGCCCCCGTGACGACCCCGCGCCGCTCGGCGGGACGCAGTGCCATCAGGTCGCGGTGCGCCGCGAGGAGCGGCAGCGACCCCGGCACCGCGGCCGTGTCCGGGTGGTGCCGGCGGTCGAGGGCGTACCGGAACAGGTCGCCCTGCCACGGCTTGGCCGGATCCGGTGCGGCGTGCACCAGGTTCAGGACGTCGCCGAAGCGGTAGCCCTTGGACGCCGTGTCGTACTTCAGCAGCGACTTGGCGTGGTAGAGCCGTCGTACGGCGTCGGCGACCCCGCGCTTGACGGGCTTGGGGATGTTCCGGCCGTACGTCGCCGTCCAGTACGCGAGCAGCTCGCCGGGCTCGTCGGGCCGGCGCAGGACGGAGTCCACGACCTGACGGTTCGACGGGCCGGCGGTGGCGCCCGCCGCCAGCCGCGCGTGGACGTACTCGGCGGCGCCGACGAGTGCGGCGGTGCGGAGGTTGCCCTCGCCGCGCAGCCAGCCGAGCAGGCCTGCCGTCCAGTCCGGGTCGGTGACGGCGAGCTCGCGCACCAGCTTGGCGAAGCGGTCGTCGCGGGTCGCGCCGTCCTCGTAGAAGGTCTGCTGGGAGACGAAGTTGGCCACCGCCAGCAGGAAGAGCTCCGAGCGGGCGTCCCGCTCGTGGCCGCGGCCGCCCTGGTGGGTGCGCAGCACCCGGCCCGTGGTGGTCACGGGCGAGGTGGGCTGCGCCTTTCGGGCACGGACATTGAAACGCGCCATGGTGAATTCCCCCGAATTCGATATTCATCGAGTCCGCCGGTCGGCGACTCGTTTTCCGGGGTGGCGCAGCAAAGGGAAGGTGCCCGAGATCAGGGGTCGGCGACGGACTTTGCCAGATGCTCTACCGACTGAGCTACACCGACCCGAAGTCGATGGCGGGACTCGAACCCGCGACCGTCCGATCCAATGAAGTAACCGTTGCCTGCGCACCGGGCACCCACCTCATGCTGCGCCTCCCGAGATCAGTTCGGCGGCGGCATCGGTTTCTGTTGGAGAGAAGTAGCCGCAGCCCGCGCACCGGAAGGTGCTGTGAAGTTGTGGTGTCCAGAGATCGAGGCCGGCGGAACCGACAAGGTGCTCTGCCCCTGAGCTACACCGGCATGTCGTGCCGGCGGCGGGATTCGAACCCGCGGCCTCCCCATTATGAGTGGAAGTAGGTCCTGCCTTCGCACCTGGACGTGCATCACTTTAGGAGGACGGCCGCGGGTCGGGCGAGCGAATTAAATGCCGTTCACCGTTTACCGCTTGTGGCGCTTCCACGGTCCGGTGATCGCCAGCATGATGCCCGGCGTCTGGATGTTGGCGTACAGCGTGTGGCCGTCGGGCGAGAAGGTGACGCCGGTGAACTCGCTGTACTCCGGCGCGTCCTCGGTGCCGATGTTCAACTCGTTGCGGGCGATGGGGTAGGTGCGGCCGCTGTCGGTGGCCCCGAAGAGGTGCTGGACGCCCTCGCCGTCCTCGGCGATGACGAGGCCGCCGTAAGGGGAGACGGTGATGTTGTCGGGTCCGTCGAAGGCGCCGTCGACGGACGGGTCGGGGTTCACGCCGAGGAGCACCTTCAGGGTCAGCGTGCGGCGCTTGGGGTCGTAGAACCACACGGCGCCGTCGTGCTGCACGGGGCTCTCGTCACGGGCGTAGGAGGAGACGATGTACGTGCCGCCGTCGGCCCACCACATGCCCTCGAGCTTGCGGGCGCGGGTGACCTGGCCGGCGGTGAACTGCTTGCGGACCGACACCGTGCGCGCGTCGCGGTCGGGGACGTCGACCCAGTCGACGCCGTACACCGTGCCGGTCTTCGTGGCGCGCGAGAGGTCGTCGACGAACTTGCCGTTCGAGTCGAAGCACTTGAAGGCCTGCAGGACGCCCGCGTCGTCGGCGAGGGTGCGCAGCCTGCCGCGGCCGTGGTGGAAGCCGGCCGGCGGGGTCCAGCGGAAGAGCAGGCCGTTGGGTCCCGAGGCGTCCTCGGTGAGGTACGCGTGGCCGCGCCGGGGGTCGATGACGACGGCCTCGTGGGCGTAGCGACCGAACGCCTTGATCGGCTTGGGGGCGCGGTTGGCGCGGCGGTCGGCGGGGTCGACCTCGAAGACGTAGCCGTGGTCCTTGGTCATGCCGTTCTGGCCGGCCTTGTCCTCGGTCTCCTCGCCGGTGAGCCAGGTGCCCCAGGGCGTGGTGCCGCCCGCGCAGTTGGTGGAGGTGCCGGCGATGCCGACCCACTCGGCGACGTGCCCGCCGGGACGCACCTCGACGACCGTGCAGCCGCCCGCGGCCGCCGGGTCGTAGACCAGGCCCTCGGTGAGCGGGACCGGGTGCTGCCAGCCGGAGCGCGGTCCCTTCAGCTCGTGGTTGTTGACGAGCAGGGTCGCTCCGCGCGGGCCGCAGAAGGCGGCGGTGCCGTCGTGGTTGGACGGGGTGATCTCGCCGGACTCCAGCTTGGTCCGGCCGCTGTACGTGATGACGCGGTACTTGAACCCGGCGGGCAGCGCGAGAAGGCCGTCCGGGTCGGGGAGCAGCGGTCCGTAGCCGACCCCGTGGCGCCCGTCGGCCGCCGTCCCGCGCGACGCGTCCGCGGCGTCCGCGGTGTGGTCGGCGTCGGTGGCGGCGAGGGCGTTGGGCGCGCTGGCGAGGGCGCCTACGCTGCCCGCCAGCGCGACCCCGGCGCCGGTGAGCGCGGACTGCCTGGCGAAGTCCCTGCGGGTGAGCGACATGGTGTGTCTCCTGAGACGGTGAAGTGCCGGGGAGGGGGGTGGACCTCGGTTCGGCGTCACCGTCCCGTCCATGCCTGAACGGGAGTTGAACGGCAGGCGGCTTCGGGGGACCCCCTTTCATGAATCCGTACGCATCAGGTCACGGAAGCTCAAAGAGGTCCCCTGCGGAAGGGTCAGCCGCCCTGTTGGGAGCGCGCCTTGAAGGCGGCCTTGCGGGCTTCCTTCGCGATGCGCTTGTCGGGGTGCAGGCGCCCCATCGCCTCGAGGACGTCGGGGGTGGCCGGGTGGTCGACGCGCCAGGCGGCCGCGAAGAACCCGCTGTGCTGCTGTGCCAGTCCCTCGACGAGGGCCTGCAGCTCCTCGGAGTTGCCCTCGGCCGCGAGCTGTGCGGCCAGCGTGTCGACGGTGAGCCAGAAGACCAGGTCCTCGGACGGGGCGGGCACGTCCGTCGCGCCGATCTCGCTGAGCCAGACGCGGGCCAGGCCGCCGAGTTCGGCGTCGTCGAGGACCTCGCGGACGGCGGGCTCGGCCTGGCCGCCGAGCAGGGACAGGGCCTGCTGGCAGCGCAGCCGGCGCAGCGGGGCGCCGGGGTCCGAGCCGCGGGCGGCGGCCAGCAGCTCCCGTGCGGCGGCGAGCGGTTCCCGGCGGGCCAGCCAGTGCTCGGTCTCGGCGAGGGCGGCGCGCGAGCCGTAGCCGGCGCTGCCGTCGAGGAGGGCGTCGGCGCCCTTGTCGGCGAGGTCGCCGACGGCCGGGGCGTCGAAGCCGGCCTCCAGCAGCCGGGTCCGCATGCCGTAGAGGCCGAGCGGGGTGAGGCGGACCATGCCGTAGCGGGAGACGTCGGTCTCGTCGACCGGGGCGGCGGGCTCCTCTTCGGGGTCCGCCATCAGGGCCTCGTCGACGGGCCGGTAGGCGACGAGGCCGATGGGCTCCAGGAGCCGGAACTGGTCGTCGAGCCGCATCATCGCGTCGGAGACCTGCTCCAGGACGTCGTTGGTGGGCTCGTCCATGTCCCCGGGCACGAGCATGGAGGCGGCGAGCGCGGGGAGCGGGACGGGGCCGTCGCCGGGGCCGTCCTCGCTGGCGGTGAGGAGGTAGAGGTTGCCGAGGACGCCGTCGAGGAACTCGGCCTCGGCCTCGGGGTTCCAGTCGAGCCGGGAGAAGTCGATCTCGCCGCCCTCGTCCATCGCGTCCATCAGCTCGTCGAGGTCGGGCACGGCCGCGTCGGCGAGCACGGCCTCGAGGGCGCCGAGCCAGACGGCGAGGACGTCGTGCGGGGAGCCGGCGGTGAGCAGGGCCAGTTCCTCGCCGGCCGCGACGGCGCCTGCCTCCTCGTCGACGATCTCCACGAGTCCGGCGTCCACCGCGACCCGCCAGGCCTCGCTCGCGTAGGCGGCGGCGTCCTCCCCGGTCAGGCCCAGGGTCTCGGCGGCGGCGGCCAGTTGCTCCTCGACGAGCCCGCCGCCGGCGTCGACCCGGGTGTCGGGGCCGGCCCAGCGGGCGAGCAGAACGGCACGGGAGAGCAACGGCGTGGACAGCGCGTCGCGCGCCAGCTCCGCTTCGGGGTGCAGGCGCACCGGCGGCAGGGGGGAGCTGTCTGACATCGGCTGGTTCTCCTAGGCGCTTCGTGCCACCGGCCCGCTGCGGGCACTGGGCCACTCAGCCTAGACGGATATGGGCGCATGCCGCCCGGTTCATCTCCCGGTCAGGCCGCGTACATGGCCGAAACCTTGACAAGTGGCCTGACCAGGCAGGAGATTGACGCGCGTAGAAATCCAATGGACATGTGTTCACTGTATTTTCTACGCGCGTCGCGGACCGCCCCACCGGTCGCGGCCCCTGCGTCCTGTTTGACCTCGTCCCAGCTCCACCCTCGTCCCGGCGCTCACGTACGTCCCCGGAGGGATTCCGTTGCCGAGCAAGAAGTCCGCGCGTCTCGCCGCGCTCACCGTCGCCGCCGTATGTTCCGCGGCCTCCACCGTCGCCCTGTCCGCACCCGCGCACGCGGAGACGGTGGCCATTCACGACATCCAGGGCACCACCCGGATCTCGCCGTACGCCGGCAAGGCGGTCACGGGTGTGGCCGGAATCGTCACCGGCGTGCGCGCCTACGGGTCGTCCAAGGGGTTCTGGATCCAGGATCCGAACCCGGACGCCGACCCGGCCACCAGTGAGGGCGTCTTCGTCTTCACCAGCTCCGCCCCGAAGGTCGCCGTCGGCGACTCCGTCACCGTCACCGGCACGGTGTCGGAGTTCGTGCCCGGCGGCGCGTCCACCGGCAACCAGTCGATCACGGAGATCACCAAGCCGACGGTGACGGTCGTGTCCAGCGGCAACGCGGTCCCGGCGGCGACCGTCGTGAACGCGCGGTCGGTCCCGGCCGACTACGCTCCGGCAGGCGACGCCGCGGCGGCCAACTCGATCAACGGTCTGACGCTGCGGCCCGGCACGTACGCCCTGGACTACTACGAGTCCCTCGAGGGCATGAACGTCCAGGTCGCCGACGCCCGCGTGGTCACCGCGACCGACCCGTACACCGAGCTGTGGGTCACGGTGAAGCCGCGGGAGAACACCACCCGCCGCGGCGGCACGCTGTACGGCTCCTACACGTCGCAGAACACCGGCCGGCTGCAGATCCAGTCGCTCGGCGCGACGGCCGACTTCCCAGTCGCGAACGTGGGCGACACCCTTGCGGGCGTCACCGCGGGCCCGCTGGACTACAACCAGTTCGGTGGCTACACGCTCGTCGCCAACTCGATCGGCACGCTGAAGAGCGGCGGTCTGCAGCGGGAGACGACGCAGAAGCAGAAGAAGAACGAGCTGGCGGTCGCGACGTACAACGTCGAGAACCTCGACCCGTCGGACGCCTCCTTCGACAAGCACGCCGCCGCGATCGTGAACAACCTGCAGTCACCCGACATCGTGTCCCTGGAGGAGATCCAGGACGACAACGGTGCGACGAACGACGGCACGGTCGCCGCCGACGTCACGGTCGGCAAGCTGATCGACGCGATCGTGGCCGCCGGCGGCCCGAAGTACGACTGGCGCTCGATCGACCCCGTGAACAACGCGGACGGCGGCGAGCCGGGCGGGAACATCCGCCAGGTGTTCCTGTTCAACCCGCAGCGGGTCTCGTTCACCGACCGCGCGGGCGGCGACTCGACCACGGCCGTCGCCGTCTCCAAGGTGCGCGGCAAGGCGCAGCTCAGCGTCTCGCCCGGCCGGATCGCCCCCGCCGACGCGGCCTGGGCGAACAGCCGCAAGCCGCTGGCCGGCGAGTTCGTCTTCCGCGGCCGCACGGTCTTCGTGATCGCCAACCACTTCAACTCCAAGGGCGGCGACCAGGGCCTGACCTCGCAGTACCAGCCGGTGGCCCGCAGTTCGGAGGTCCAGCGCCACCAGCAGGCGACGCTGGTCAACGCGTTCGTCAAGGGCATCCTCGACGTGCAGAAGAACGCGGACGTCGTCGCGCTCGGCGACATCAACGACTTCGAGTTCTCCGGCACCGCGCAGATCCTCGAGAGCGACGGCGCTCTGTGGTCCGCGATCAAGTCGCTGCCCCGCAACGAGCGTTACAGCTACGACTACCAGGGCAACCAGCAGGTCCTGGACCAGATCCTGGTGAGCCCGTCGATCCGGCGCGGCTGCGGCCTCGAGTACGACAGCGTGCACATCAACTCGGAGTTCCACGACCAGATCAGCGACCACGACCCGCAGGTGCTGCGCTTCGAGCCGTGATCGACGGCGGGGTCAGGACCGGCTGAACACGCCGTTCAGCCAGTCCTGCCACGCCTTGCCCGTCGCCCCGGCGTCGGCGTCCGGCGCGAAGTCGTGGACGCTGACGCCGACCGGGGCGCCCCAGCGACCGCGGCCGAAGACACGGATGAGGGCGGTGCCGGTGCGCAGTCCGACGAAGTACGGGTTGCGGTAGTCCAGCACGGCGTCGAACTCCTGCGGCCCGCGCACGGTCACCCGGGCGCCCTGGGCGTCGTCCGCCGAGAGGCCGAGCGCCGCGACGACGGCGGCGAGGGCGTCGGAGGTGGCCGAGGCCGCGGGTCCCTCGGCCGAGGCGAAGGTCACCGGGCGGGGCGCGAAATGCGTGAGGTATTCGCGCAGGGTGTGCAGGTAGAAGTCGGTGTGCTTCGCCGCGCCGTCGTACTGGTTGTCCCAGTCGTCCGTGAAGACTCCGCTGTGCACATAGCGCACCCAGGCCCGCCGGCCGCCGTCGCGCGCCTCGATGACGTGCTCGAGCTGGTTCACGCTCTGGGCGCCGAACCCGACGTCCTCGCTGCGGACGGTGAGGTGGTGCGGCGGGTCCCAGGCGGTGACGGTCGAACCGAAGGCGGCGGCGCCGCCCACCCGCGGCTCGGGCGGATCCATCGGCCACAGGTAGGCGCCGGTGCGGTGCGTGACCGCCTCCCACACCTGCTCCGGGGTCGCGTCGACCTCGAACTCGCTGACGATCTCGAATTCCTTGGACATGGTGAGCTCCTGCTGCCTATCGGTCCAGTTCGGGGGTCTGCTGCTGGTCCTTGACCGTGGGATGCACGGCGACGACGATCCGGTGATCGCGGCCGCCCTGCGCGTCAGGGGCGTCGTACTTGCGGATCAGCGCGCCGACGCCGGCCGTCAACTCCTGGATGAAAGCGGCCCGTTCCGCCGCCGAGGCGAACCGCACCTCGCCGTCCAGGGCGAACGTCGCCAGCCGTTGGCGGGCCTTCGCGGCGCCGGTGATCAGCGAACCGACGTCTCTGACCAGCCGGGCGCCGAGGGCGAGCAGCCATCGGGCGGAGAGCTGGTCGCGGAAGCGGTCCGGGTCGGGCTGCACCTGCGCCAGGGCGAGGGGCGAGATCACGTACGACGCAGCGGTCGCCCGCATCAGCCTCTCGGTGACGTTGCCCTTGCGCCGCTCGCCGGCCAGCTCGACCAGGCCGTGCCGCTCCAGCGCCTTGAGGTGGTAGTTCACCTTCTGCCGGGGCAGATCGACCTTCCCGGCCAGCATCGCGGCCGACGCGGGCCCGGCGGCCAGCTCGGCGAGCAGTCGGGCCCGTATGGGGTCCAGGGAGACGGCTGCGGCCTCGGGGTCCTCGATCACGGTGACGTCCAGCATGCGTCCACCCTCCCACCGAAAACTTTTTTTGTCCAGGTCATTCAAGTTTTCGGTCAGGGCGGGTGCCGGCAGCGGCATCGGCGGGGGTGACGGCAGGGGTGACGGCGGGAAGGAACGAGGCCCGGCCCCGGTGGTTCCGGTTGCCGGGCCTCGGTCGGCCGAAATGGTGGGCTGCGGTCAATTTCCGGCAGGCGGCGGGCAGTTGGCAGCGCGCGGCTGCCGGCCATCGGCTGCCGGCGGGCGGTGAGCGGCGGACAGTCGTGCGGAGACGCCCCCGGTCACCGCCTCACGCGACTCCTCCCGACGGCCCCCGCCGCGACCAGCGTGACGGCCGCCGCGCCCGCGAGCACCGCCGACCGCGGACGCCGCAGCGCGGACCGGACGCCGGTCTGCGCGGCGCGGGCGGTACGGGCGGTGTGCGGGATGCGCGGGGCGTGCGGGGTGTGCGCCGCACGGCGTGGCGGCATCCGCGCCGACGCCACCAGCGCGTTCGCGCGGCTCGCGCGCCCCTCCCCCGCACGGCCGGGACGGTCCGCCCGTTCCCGCACGCGCCGCCTGACCTCGGACGCCGTGCTGCTCAGCTGCACGCCCACCGCGCCGGCCCGGTCCAGGAGGTCGGCGGCGCGGGCGCCGACACGGCCGCGCACATCAACCCCGTTCACCCATCCCCACGGCCCCGAACCCGGTCGCCGTCCGGTTCGCCCGAGCTGCCGACGCAGGCCGGCAACGGTCCTGTCCGTCATCGACGCACCCTCTCCCCGATCTCGGCGACGTCGGCCCCGGCGCCGCCGAGAGACGCTTCGGGGCGGGCGGCGGGTCCGGCGCACGGCACGCCGCCTCCTGCGATTCCGAGACCTCCGGGTACCCCGGCCGCCTTCCGCCACCCCTGCGCCGGATCGTCCACGGCAGCACGACGCAATCAACCCACGCCGTAGCACTCCTTACGTATACATTGCAGAAAAATTAAGTGGAGCTTCACGATCGCCCCGGCAGACACTACTCGCATGACGAAGCCCTCCCGGCCTCCGGCCTCCCCCACCGCCGCCCTCCCGGACCCCGCCCCCGCTTCCGCCCCCGCCTTCGGACGTGCGCTCTGCGCGATGGTCACCCCCTTCACCGGCTCCGGCGGGCTCGACCTCGACGGGGCGCAGCGGCTTGCGGACCGGCTGGTGTCCGCAGGCTGCGACGGGCTGGTGCTCTCCGGCACGACGGGCGAGTCACCGACCACCTCGGACGCGGAGAAGGCGGAACTGGTGCGGGCGGTACGGGAGGCGGTGGGCGAGCGGGCGTCGATCGTCACGGGGGTGGGGACCTTCGACACCCGGCACACCACGCGACTGACGTCGGACGCCGAGAAGGCGGGCGCGGACGGCGTGCTGGTGGTCGCCCCGTACTACAGCCTGCCTCCGCAGGACGCCCTGGAGGCGCACTTCCGGGAGGTCGCGGACGCCTCCGGCCTGCCCGTGATGCTGTACGACATCCCCGGCCGCACCGGCGTCCGGATCGAGCCGGACACGCTGATCCGGCTCGCGGAGCACCCGAGGATCGTCGCGGTCAAGGACTGCTCAGCCGACTTCCTCGGCGCGCAGAAGGTGCTCGCCCGCACCGGGTTGGCGTACTACGCGGGCTGCGACGAGCACAACCTCGCCCTGTACGCGGTGGGCGCGGCCGGTTACGTCAGCACGGTCGCCAACGTGGCCCCGGAGCGCATGCGCGCGGTCCTGGACGCGTTTGACGCGGGCGACACCGCCGAAGCAGCCCGGCTCCAGCGCGGGACCGCGGAACTGGTGGAGTCGATGATGGCGTCGGGCCTGCCGGGCGCCGTCACCGCCAAGGCACTGCTCGGCGACCTGGGGCTGCCCGCCGGACCGGTCCGCGCGCCGCTGCGACCCGCGGACCGCGCCACGGTCGCCGGTCTGCGCGCGGCCCACGACCGCCTGACGACCTGACGGCGTCCGCCGAGGCGGCGGCCCCCGACGAGCCCGGCCGGCGTTCCGCGCCCACCTGACCGCCCGCCCGCCTGCCCGGCGGGGCCGCGTGCCGCGCCCGGCAGCACGGGGTCCCCGGGGCAGCGCCCGCGCCGCGCACTCCTCAGGAGCGCCCGGAAATTACCGGCGGAGGCGCGGCGACCCTGCGTACCGTGGCCTGATGAGCCGCCCCCGCCCCCTGCTCTATCTCGACGTCGACTTTACCGACCGCGGGTAGTGCCGCCCGTGATGTCCGTCTGGGCCTGTGACCAGGACGTCATGGGCTCGTTTACCGACCGGGACCGGGACGTCTGTCATGTTCCGGAGTCGGTACGGAGGACAAGTGGTACGGCACGTTGTGGTCGGGGACTTGAGGGTCCAGCGGATCGAGAGGAAGGACGGGCGGAGGTCATGGACGATCGTCTGGCCCGAGGGCACGCTGCACACGGAGGCAGATCGGTTCCTGCGTGAGCACGAGGGTTCGGGCACGCAGAAGACCTACGCGTACTACCTGGTGGACCATCTGCGGTGGCTGGAGCGAGAGTGCCTGGCCTTCGACACGGTCCAACTGCGCGACCTGGAAAGGTACATGGGGATCGTCGGTGCCGAGGTCCGCATGCCTCTCGGGGAACCGTGGCGGGTCGGCAAGCGCCCCTACGGCCGTTCTGCGCTGTCGACCGCGGCGGCCTGCTTGAAGGGCTTCTACCTGCACCAGGCCTCCCTCGGCATCAACGGCGAGCTCGGCAAGAAGGTCGATCGGTCCCGGCTGCCGTCGCGCGTGGACAAGCGGCGGTCGTTCCTCGGTCACGTGAAGTCTCCACTGCCCACGAACCCGCTGGCGCCGAAGGGTCCGCACCGCCGGCACCCGAAGATGCTGCCGGACGGGGCGAGGGAGAGGCTGCTGGAGTCGGTGAACGCAGCCCGGGACCGGCTGGTCGTCGACTGGCTCGCCGACGGGGGCCTGCGGATCGGCGAGCTGTGCGGGCTGCACCTGGTCGACCTGCACCTGCGGGAGAACGCTGCCTGCGGCGAGTGCCGCACCCCGCATCTGCACGTCTGCCACCGGCCCGGCAACCCGAACGGGGCCGAGGCCAAGACCAAGCACCCGTGGCAGATCGTGCGCGGGACGGTCACCGGCGGGCTGATCAAGCGGGTCAGCCCGGCGATGGTGCACTCCTACTTCGAGTACATCACCACCGAGTACCCGCGCGGCGCTCAGCACGGCATGCTCCTCGTCCAGCTGCACGGTGCCGATGAGGGCCAGCCGTGGGCACCGGTCGGAGCCCGGCGGATGCTCGGCCGGGCCGGGGAACGCGCTGGGTTGGGGCTGGTGAAACCACATGCCTTCCGGCACACCTTCGCCTCGGCGGTTCTCGACGCCGCAGGCGGCAACACCCTGATCGCCCGGGACGCGGGCGGCTGGGCTTCGGCCGCGATGGTCGACGAGGTCTACGGGCACGTCGACATCCACGATCCGGTCTTCGACGCCGCTCTGCGCACGGTCTGGGGTGAGGGCCGGTGAAGCGCCGGGACGTGTTTCTGCTGCCATTGCTGACCACGCACCAGAATCACACGCGAATCGGCAGGGATCGCCTGGAGATCCTCACCGCGCTGACGAGCGCGCCCTCCTTCGACCCTCTGTTCCGCGACGACATCGTCCAGATCCCGCCAGGACACCAGACCTACCGGTGGTTCTGCCGGGTCACCGACTGCCAGCGCGCCGTCGGCCTCGGTGACTTCTGCCACGCCCATCGCCAGGAGTGGCTCACGGCCGCGAAAGAAGGTGTGAGCAGGTCAGCCTTCCTCAGCGCTGCTGAGCCATTGAGCCAGACAACCGAGCATGACGGGAATCTGGCCTGTCTGATCTGCCCCGGGCGACCCGCGCGAGCGGGCCAGTACCGTCTCTGCAGATATCACCTCCAGAAATGGAGCCGGACGCGAACGGGCCAGGAGTCCACACCCGACTTCGACGGGTGGGCTGCCGGGCAAAGCCCCACTTCGGGGTTCGGGACCTGCACGGTGCTGGTCTGTTCTCTGCTGGCGGAGTCACCGCTGGGACTGTGCCAGCGACACGCTCACGCCTACCGGAGGGCGGGTTCTCCCGGCGGCGCGTCCATTCCGGGCGGATCGTGGAAGGACGGCCGAGCCGCTGTCAGCTACATCGACCGCATGCAGTTCCGTGCATGGTGCGACAAGGAGATCGCCGTCTCCGTGCCCGCTCAGCTGAACTTGCGCGGCCTGAGGCCCCTGCCGCGAGCAGAGATCCAGTGGGGGCTGTTCACGCACACGCAGCGGTCACGTCCGGCCCGCTGGGATGTCACCGCGCTCCGCATGGTGGTGAACGCCTGCCGAGAGCAGGACGCGACCTCGATCGTCGATCTGGACCTTGCTTGCCTGTCCAAGACCGCCAACGGGATCGCGAAAGAGATCCTCCACGAGTTGCGCCTAGTCTATTTCACACCTGAGGAGGCCAAAGAGGCCGGATTCCTCGAAACGAGGCACTTCGGCATCAGCTACGAGCACCGGCTCGGGCACATCAGCCTCACCGCGATCTCTCAACGATGGCTGCGGGACATCACGTGGGACTACTTCGCCGAACTCCTGCGCTCGCCGCGCTGCCCCAACAGCGCCCACACGCTTGACCAGATTCGTCGAGCGATGATCGAGCTGAGCGCTTTTATCGAGGCCGACGCCCCGGGCGGGGGCGTCGACCCCGCAGTCCTGACCAAGGAACACGCGGACCGCTTCGTCGCGGATCAGCGACATCGTGAGCGCCATGCACTCCCGTCTCTAGCCATGGTCCGGATCGACGGGAAGCCGAGCACCGTCACGACCGGCACGCGATCGGTGGTTTTCAACCACACCCGAAAGATCCTCCGCTGGGCGATGGACGATGGAGTGACCGACGCTATCGGCCTGGCCAGGGAGTTCGTCATCGCGTTGCCGAACGCCGGCGGCACCGCCTATCAGAAGCGGCGACGCCCCTTCGCCGACGAGGTGGCCCGCGCACTGGCCGACGAACACAATCTCGCCGAGTTCACACGCGTCCACGATCCGGATGACGAGGGCGCCCGGGACATCTGGGAGATCGTCGTGGTCACCGGACGACGGCTGGGAGAAGTCACCGAGCTCCGCTGGAACTGCATCGGCCGGCTCAGCGGGCTCGCGATGCTCTGGCACGACCAGACCAAGGTCGGCAACTACGACGCGGCCATCCGAATCCCCGAGTCGCTCTTCGAGCTCATCGCCGACCGGCAGCGCAAGACACTCACCCGGTTCGCCGACAATCACGGCTACACCCCCACGGGCAAAGAACGTGACGGGCTCGCGCTGTTCCCCACCAACTACCGCAGCACCGACGGAACGATCGCCCTGAGCAGGCCGTGGTTCTACAGCCGCTTCCGGCCCTGGGTCGACGCCATGGACATCGGCCACTGCGTCCCCCACCAGGCCCGCCACACCCTCGCCACCAGCCTCCTGCGCCAAGGCGCGACCCTCACCCACATCCGCCGCTACCTCGGACACGTCTCGGACCGGATGGCCGAGCACTACGTCCACCTCTCCCACACCGATCTGGAGAACGTGCTCCAGCATGTCTGGGTTGCAGGCCCCGGCACCGCTGCTCCTGGGGAACTTCTTGCGGGGAACTCGTCCGAGGCGCTCACCAAGGAGCAGGCCCTGGCCATCGCCGTCGACCTTGCCCGCCGCAGCACCCCGGCCGAGGGCGGCTTCTGCACCTTCCAGCCTGTCGTCGACGGCGGCGCCTGCCCCTGGAACCTCGACTGCCACAACTGCGACAAGTTCGTCCTCTCCGGCGCGGACCTCCTCTATTGGCGACGCAAGCGCGAGCAGTGGCGGCTGCTGGCCGAGGGCGCCCCGGACGACGCCACCGCCGACTACCTCCACCGCTACTTCGAGCCCACCGCCCGCGCCATCGACGGCCTGGAGAAGGCCCTGGCAGGACTCGGCCTTCTCGACGACGCCCTCGCCCTGGACCTGCGCAAACCCCAGGACTACTTCCACCGCGTCTGGTCCACCGCCTTCCGCGCCGCCGACCTCGCCGACGCAGGCAGTGACCAGGAGAGCGAGTACAGCGATACGTGCACAACCGATGGCGACGACCCCGAACAGGACATCGCATGAAGACCGCTGCCGTTCCAGAACCCCGCACGGCCGCTGCCCTGGCCGCCCGCCGCCACAAGACCGAGACCGCCCTGAAGCGGGTCCGCGAAGCCATCGCCCGACTCCAGCGCGAGAAAGCCCAGGTCAGCGTCGCCGCCATCGCCCGTCGCGCGGACGTCTCGCGCACCTTCCTCTACGACAACGCCGAGGCCCGAGCCGCGGTCGCCAACGCGATGGCCAAGGCCGGAGACCGGCGGACCCAGTTGCTCGCCGACCAGGACGACGAGCGCGAGGCGACCTGGCGCGAACGTGCCCTGAACGCCGAGGAAGGTCTCAAGGCCGCCCAGGCCGAGATCCTCACTCAGCGCACCCGCATCGGCGAACTCCTGGGCCAGATCCGTGACTTGGAAGCCGAGTGGACCGAGGAAGCCATCCAGCGGATCACCACCGAGAACACCACCCTCAAACAGCGGGTCCGCCAACTCACCACCGACAACCGCACCCTCGACGAGCGGCTCAAGGCCGCCCGTTCCAACCTCCGTTTCCAGGACCGGCGCGTCGCCGACCTCGAAGCCCGCATCGCCGACCCGGCGCCAGGGACCTGAGCCTGTCCACGACCACCCGCCGCACCCCCGACAGAAGAATTTCTGTCGGGGGTGCCTCACAATGTCGACGTGGATTCAGCCTGGGGAACAGCCCTCATCGCCTTCGCCGCAGCAATCCTGTCCGCTGCCATTTCTCTGCTCGGCACCTGGCGCCTACAGAAGAGGGGCGAGCAGGTTACGGAAGCGAACCGCCGGACTGCCCTGCGGGAGGCCAGCCTTGAACGTATCGCAGAAGAGCTCTTCGCCATCACCCGGCACGAGGAGTCGATCCCGCATCAACACACCCCAGCCCACGAACACTTGGCCTGGGAGAAGACACTGCAGGAGCACCTGATCCGGATCGAGAAGGCCACTCTCCGTTTGGACGACCTGGAGCTGCTAGCCGTGATCCACGACATGTGCTCGCTGCTCAGGGACTGGGACAGACTGAAGCCGGCTGCCTGGCCGCGTGAAGTAGTGACAGCCGCACCCCAGCATGCGATCGACAGCATCAGAGCGCACCTGACAGGAAAGCCCCTGCCCCGACCTGGTCGAGACATCCAGAAACTCCGGGCAGCACGAGCGGCCGCAGACGAGTACGAGCGCGTGGCCGCCGAAGAAACACGCCTGGCCACAGAAGAAATGCGCCGGAACTCTTCAACCTGATCCAGCCCCACCAGGCCGTCCCACGAGACCACCCGGACGAGCGACAGCAACGGCCCCAACTCGGCGTCACGGACAGGTACTCTATGAATCGTCGCAGCTCAGAGCGGGCATCCGAGCTCCTGCGGTCGGTAAAGTCGACGGCCCCCTCAATCCGTATGCCGCCAAGCCGTCGAGGCGGCCCGTGGGCTATACGACGATCAGGGCGTCCGTGGGCCGGCCGCGCCCCCTGCGGGTGTGGCTGCACCCGGAGCACGGCGCCGCTCTGCTCCGTCTCCCCTACGAACTGTGCTGGGCCACGACCTGGATGGCCGAGGCCAACCGCTGGATCGCGCCCGTGATCGGCCTGCCCGAGCTGCCCTACGTCGACTTCGGCGCGGTGCTGTTCGCCCACCGGCCCGACGGCGTCCACTGGAAGACGGAGACGATCGTCGCGCACGCCGCGGGCCGCCCGTTCGCCTGGGTCGACGACGAGCAGTCCCCGGCCGACTCGGAGTACGTCACCGTCCACCACCCGGGACCGGCCCTGCTCCACCACGTCGACCCGCGCGTGGGCCTGCGGGCCGAGGACTTCACGGCGCTGGCCGCGTTCGCCGCCGGCCTGCCGGCGGGAGACGAGGCCCTCCGTCTTCGGGCGGCGCCGGAGCCGCCGTCTGCGTCGCCCGAAAACGGCCGGGGAGAGGAGAAGCGTCGTGTCCCAGGAGGAGCGTGACGCCCGGCTGGGCCTCACCGGCCTGACGGGCGCGGAGCGCGAGGCCCGGATACGCCTGCTGACGCAGCGGGTGCGAGGGCAGGCCGCCCTGGCGAGGACGGCACTGCGGGCTCGGCGTGCGTCCGGGAGGGCGGCTGCCCACGTGTCCGCCCCGGCGCGGGCCGGGGCGGAGGGGACCGACGCCGCTGCGAACGCGCCCACGCAAGCCCGTGACGCGGCACGTCAGGACGAATGAGCCGGTGCCGGCGTCCGGGGCGCGGCCGCGCGCGCCGTCGTCGCGGGCGGCGGGGCCACGGCCGCCGGGTGCTCAGTTGTGGCTGTGGAGGATCTCGTTCAGGCCGCCCCAGACCGCGTTGTTCGGGCGGGCCTCGACCGCGCCGGTGACCGAGTTGCGGCGGAACAGGATGTTCGAGGCGCCGGAGAGCTCGCGGGCCTTCACGATCTGGCCGTCGGGCATGGTGACGCGGGTGCCCGCGGTGACGTAGAGGCCCGCCTCGACGACGCACTCGTCGCCGAGGGCGATGCCCACGCCCGCCTCGGCGCCGACGAGGCAGCGCTCGCCGATGGAGATGATCACGTTGCCGCCGCCGGACAGCGTGCCCATGGTGGAGGCGCCGCCGCCGATGTCGGAGCCGTCGCCGACGATGACGCCCGCGGAGATGCGGCCCTCGACCATCGAGGTGCCGAGGGTGCCGGCGTTGAAGTTGACGAAGCCCTCGTGCATGACCGTGGTGCCCTCGGCGAGGTGCGCGCCGAGGCGGACCCGGTCGGCGTCGGCGATGCGGACGCCCTTGGGGGCGACGTAGTCCGTCATGCGCGGGAACTTGTCGATGGACGTGACCTGGAGGTGCAGGCCCTCCGCACGGGCGTTCAGACGGACCTTCTCGACGTCGTCGACGGCGACCGGGCCGAGCGAGGTCCAGGCGACGTTGGCGAGGTGGCCGAACATGCCGTCCAGGCTCTGCCCGTGCGGCTTGACCAGCCGGTGGGAGAGCAGGTGCAGACGCAGGTAGACGTCGTGCGCGTCGAGCGGCTTGTCGTCGAGGGAGGCGATGACCGTGCGGACCGCGACCACCTCGACGCCCCGGCGGGCGTCCGGGCCGACCGCCTTGGCCGCGGCCTCGCCGAGGAGCTCCACGGCCTGGTCGGCGGACAGCCGCTCGGTGCCGGACGGGCCGGCCTCGGCGACGAGAGCGGGCGCGGGGAACCAGGTGTCGAGAACAGTGCCGTCGGCGGCGATCGTGGCGAGGCCGGTGGCCGCGGCGCCGGTGGTGCGAGGAGCAGTCGTGTCGGTCATGACGGCAACCTAACCGGCGGGGGGCCGCAGAGGCCAACCCGCACAGCGGTGTCTCAGGAGGCGGGCCGCGGGACCCCGCCCGCCTGCTGAGTTCCCCTTGGGAACCAACTGTGTCAGCATGGCCGCTCCCGGCTCGGCGAGAGGCCGGGAGCAGCCGCGGAGACCGGGGGCTGCCCGGGAGACGAGACCGGGAGACGAGACCGGGAGCGGCTCGGGAGAAGGAGGGCGGGACACATGGCGCGCAGGACGAGTCTGGAGGACTCCGGCTGCGCCATCGCGCAGTCCCTGGACGTCGTCGGGGACTGGTGGACCCTGCTGATCGTCCGGGACACCGCGCGCGGTGTGCACCGGTTCGACGAGCTCCAGCGCGAACTGGGCCTGTCCCGCAAGGTGCTGACGGAGCGGCTGCGGCTGCTGGTCGAGGCGGACGTGCTCACCCGCGTGCCGTACCAGGACCGCCCGCCGCGGTACGAGTACCGGCTGACCCCGCGCGGCCGGGCCCTGCTGCCGGTCCTCGTCGCCCTCCAGGACTGGGGCGACACCTGGATCCTCGGTGACGGCAGCGCCACCGCCACGGCCGAGGAGGCGTCCGCCGAGGCGCGGCGCGTGCACGCCCTCGTGGGCGCCCGGCTTCCCGCGCTCCGGCTGCTCGACGACCGGGGGACCCTGCGCGATCCGGTGAGCGACGACGCCTCCTGCACCGTCCTCTACTGCTTTCCCGGCGCCTACGCCCGCCCCGACGGCTATCCGCCGGGCTGGACCGACATCCCGGGCACGTCGGGCTGCACCCTGGAGTCGTGCACCTACCGCGACCGCCTGGCCGAGTTCCGCGCGGCGGGCGCCGCGGTGCACGGGGTGTCCACCCAACGTCCGGACGAGCAGCGGGCGTTCGCCGAGAAGGAGCGGCTGCGCTTCCCGCTTCTCTCCGACGCGGACCTGACGCTGATCAGCGCGCTGCGCCTGCCGACGTTCCGGGCCGCCGGGGCGAGCCGGCTGAAGCGGCTGACCCTGGTGGTGGACCGGGAACGGGTCGTGCGCCATGTGCAGTACCCGGTCACGGACATCGCGGGCAGTGTGACGGCGGCCCTGGACGCGGTGCGCGACCTCGCCGCCCGGTGACGAGGCGCCGGACCCGCCGGACCGCCGGGAGGACCGGGGCGTGCCGCGGCCGGCCCACGCCACGGGGCGGGACGGTGTTCAGCGGTCCGCGGCGCCCGGCCTCGCGGGGACGAGCAGCCGGGCCAGGACCTCCCGGGTGTATTCCTCGTCGTAGGAGGCGTCCGTCAGCAGGACCTGCAGGCAGATGCCGTCCATCAGTGCGACCAGCGCCCGCGCGGTGCGGGGGTCGGTGCGGCGGGCGAGGAGGGCGGCGAGGTCCTCGGCCCACTCGGCGGCGACCGGGCGCAGTGCCGGGCGGCGCAGGGCGGCCAGATAGAGCTCGTACTCCAGCTCGACGCCGGTGCGGTCGCCGGCCAGCCACTCGCCGAGCAGTGCGGCCAGTTCCGTCGGCAGGTCGACGCGGGCGTCGGTCAGTCCGCCGCGCGCCGCGACCGCTTTGGCGAAGCCCTCGCTGGCCTGGCGCAGGGCGGCGGTCATCAGCTCGTCGAGGGTGGCGAAGTGGTACGTGGTGGAGCCGAGCGGGACGTCGGCCTCGGCGGCGACCGAGCGGTGGCTCAGGCCTGCCAGGCCCTTCGCCCCGACGACCCGGATCGCCGCGTCGATGATCCGCTGGCGCCGTTCGGGGTCGTGGCGTCGGGCCATCAGTGCGCACCGCCGAGGTTCAACAGGACCACTCCCCCGACGATCAGCAGTATTCCCGCGATCTTGACGGGAGTCAGGGCCTCCCCGAACAGGACGAGCCCGAGGACGGCGATGGCCGCGGTGCCGGTCCCGGCCCAGATCGCGTAGGCGGCGCCGATCCCGACGGTCTTCAGCGTCTGCGCGAGGAGGAGGAAGGACAGCAGGTAGCCGACGGCCGTCAGCAGCGCCGGCCAGAGCTTGCTGAAGCCTTCGCTGTACTTCATGGCCGTCGTCGCGGCCACCTCGGCGGCGATGGCGCCGGCGAGCGTCAGATATCCCATGTGTACGAGCGTACACAGTGATGTGTACGGATGTACACATGGATGCCGCACCCGCCTTTCCCCGCCGGCGCCCGCCCTGCACACATGGTGCGCACCCTCCCGTACACCTCGGTACGCCCCACGGCACGCAACGGCGTGCAACGGCACGCACATCCGCCCACATCGGCACGGCGGAGACCCGCCGCTCGCGCCCAAGTGACGGGAGATTCGAAAGCGTTATGGAAAGCGCTCGCCCAATCGGATGAACGCGAGCCACAGCTTCCACTACTGTTTCACCGTTCACACACCGGTTCTTGCAGCCGGGAAGCCGCTGGAGGAACAGCGCATGCCAGAAGACAAGTCCCGGCCACCCCAGGAACAACGCTGGGAGAACGGCTGGGCCCCGGACACTTCCCGGGCCCCCGGAACACGGCGCCTGTGGTTGGCCGGCGGCCTCGCCGTCGCCACCGTCCTGGCGTGCGTGACCGCGATCGCATTGAACGACAGGCCCGTTGACGAGAAGTCCGCGGCCGGCCGGCCGCAGACACTGTCGGACGACGAGACGGCCGGCGGCCTGATCTCCTTCGCCACGCCGTCCGGCAGCGGATCCCCGACGCCCACGGGGAAGAGCCACGCCTCCGCCTCCGCGTCCCCCTCGGCGTCGGCGTCGCCCTCGGCGTCCTCCTCCCCCCGGCCGCAGGGCAGTTCGTCGCCGGGCGTCTCGGCCGCCCCCTCACCGCACACGCCCGGGAAGCCCTCAGGTCCGCCGGCTTCCTCCGACGAGCGGTCGGTGCAGGCGGTCAACTACCCCGACCGCTACTGGCACGTGAGCGGTTCGCTGGTGAAGCTCGACGCGCCGCGCGGCTCGGAGTCCCGCGAGGACTCCACCTTCCACGTGGTCAGCGGGCTCTCCGACGGCTCCTGCATCTCGTTCGCGACGCACGACGGCCGGTACCTGCGCCACAGCAACTTCGTCCTGCGCGCCGACTACAACGACGGCTCCTCGCTGTTCCGGCAGGATGCCACCTTCTGCCCCGGCTACTCGGGGTATTCGGGCGCGGTGCTGCTCCATTCGGTGAACTACCCGAACTACGCGCTGCGGCACAAGGACTTCGGCCTGCGCCTGGACCCGTACGGCTACAACACGACGAACCGGACGGACTTCTCCTTCCGGTTGGTGGGCCCGCTGGGCTGAGTCCCGAGGACGCACACGGAAAAGCGGCGGCGCCCCGACCGGGGCGCCGCCGCTTTTCGCACGCCGTGTGCGCGGGGGTCTCAAACGTTGAAGCCGAGCGCGCGCAGCTGCTCGCGGCCGTCGTCGGTGATCTTGTCGGGGCCCCACGGGGGCATCCAGACCCAGTTGATGCGGAGTTCGTTGACGATGCCGTCCGTGGCGGACTTGGCCTGGTCCTCGATGACGTCCGTCAGCGGGCAGGCCGCGGAGGTCAGGGTCATGTCGATCGTCGCGATGTTCGCGTCGTCGATGTGGATGCCGTAGATGAGGCCGAGGTTGACGACGTCGATGCCCAGTTCGGGGTCGACGACGTCGTACAGGGCCTCTCGGACCTCCTCCTCGGAGGCCGGCTTCATCTCCAGGGTCTCGCTCATGCCGTCTTCCTTTCGGCGTCGGCGTCGGCGCCCAGCGCCTGGGCCGTCGCGTCCTTCCACGCCATCCAGCTGAGGAGGGCGCACTTGACCCGGGCGGGGTACTTGGAGACGCCGGCGAACGCGATCGCGTCCTCCAGCACCTCCTCCATCGCGTCGTCGGGCTCGATCTTCCCCTTGGACTGCATCAGCTCCAGGAAGGTCTCCTGGATCTTCTGCGCGTCGGCCAGGTCCTTGCCGACCAGCAGGTCGTTCAGCACGGACGCGCTGGCCTGGCTGATGGAACAGCCCTGGCCCTCGTAACTGACGTCCTCGATCCTCGTGCCGTCGTACCTCACCCGCAGGGTGATCTCGTCGCCGCACGTCGGGTTCACGTGGTGGACCTCGGCGTCGCCATCGCGCAGACCACGCCCGTGCGGGTGCTTGTAGTGGTCCAGGATGACGTCCTGGTACATCGAGTCCAGCTTCATGCGCTCGCTCGCCAACCCCTCAGCCGAAGAAGTTCCGTACGTGCTCCAGGCCGTCGACCAGGGCGTCGATCTCGGCCGTCGTGGAGTACAGATAGAACGACGCTCGCGTGGTCGCGGGAATTCCGTAGCGCAGGCAGACGGGACGGGCGCAGTGGTGGCCCACCCGCACCGCGATGCCCTGCTCGTCGAGCACCTGGCCCACGTCGTGCGGGTGGATGTCGCCGAGCGTGAAGGAGATCGCCGCGCCCCGGTCCTCGGCCGTCGCCGGGCCGATGATCCGCAGGTCGGGGACCTCGCCGAGCTTGCGCACCGCGTACTCGGTGAGCGCGTGCTCGTGGGCGAGGATCTTGTCCATGCCGATCGCGGACAGGTAGTCGATGGCCGCGCCCAGCCCGACCGCCTGCGCGATCGGCGGGGTGCCCGCCTCGAACTTGTGCGGCGCCGGGGCGTACGTCGACGAGTGCATCGACACGGTCTCGATCATCTCGCCGCCGCCGAGGAACGGGGGCAGGTCCTCGAGCAGCTCCTGGCGGCCCCACAGGACGCCGATGCCGGTCGGGCCGCACATCTTGTGGCCGGTGAAGGCCACGAAGTCGGCCTGCAGGGCCTGCACGTCCAGCGGCATGTGCGGCGCGGCCTGCGAGGCGTCGATGCACACCAGCGCGCCGACCTCCTGCGCGCGGCGCACTATCGCCTCGACGGGGTTGACCGTGCCGAGGATGTTCGACACCAGCACGAAGGAGACGATCTTCGTCTTCTCGGTGATGATCTCGTCGATGTTCGAGAGGTCGAGCCGGCCGTCGTCGGTCAGGCCGAACCACTTCAGCTTCGCGCCCGTGCGCTGCGCCAGCAGCTGCCACGGCACGATGTTGGAGTGGTGCTCCATCTCGGTGATGACGATCTCGGTCTCGTGGTCGACCCGGTAGGGCTCGTCGGCCCAGCCGAGCATGTTGGCCACGAGGTTGAGCGACTCGGAGGCGTTCTTGGTGAAGATCACCTCGTCGCGGCTCGGCGCGTTGACGAACGCGGCGACCTTGTCACGCGCGCCCTCGTACAGTGCCGTGGCCTCCTCGGCGAGCACATGCACACCGCGGTGGACGTTGGCGTTGTAGCGCTCGTAGTAGTCACTGAGAGCGTCCAGCACCTGGCGCGGCTTCTGCGAGGTCGCCGCGTTGTCCAGGTACACGAGCTTCTTGCCGTCGTGGATCTGTCGATCCAGGATGGGGAAGTCCTTGCGGATCGCCTCGACGTCGAGGAGGCCCGGCAGCTGCGTCACGCGGATACGCCACCCTTCGTGTATGCCTCGTAGCCCTCGTTCTCCAGCTTGTCGGCGAGTTCGGCGCCGCCGGACTCGACGATGCGGCCGCCGGAGAAGACGTGGACGAAGTCGGGCTTGATGTAGCGCAGGATGCGCGTGTAGTGCGTGATCAGCAGGGTGCCGACCTCGCCGGTCTCACGGACGCGGTTGACGCCCTCGGAGACGATGCGCAGGGCGTCGACGTCCAGACCGGAGTCCGTCTCGTCGAGGATCGCGACCTTCGGCTTGAGCAGCTCCAGCTGGAGGATCTCGTGGCGCTTCTTCTCACCGCCGGAGAAGCCCTCGTTGACGTTGCGCTCGGCGAAGGCGGTGTCCATGTTGAGGCGCTGCATGGCCTCCTTGACTTCCTTCACCCAGGTGCGCAGCTTGGGGGCCTCGCCGCGGACGGCGGTGGCGGAGGTGCGCAGGAAGTTCGACACGGAGACGCCGGGGACCTCGACCGGGTACTGCATCGCGAGGAACAGGCCGGCGCGGGCGCGCTCGTCGACGGACATCTCCAGGACGTCCTCGCCGTCGAGGGTGACGGAGCCGCCGGTGATCGTGTACTTCGGGTGACCCGCGAGGGAGTAGGCGAGCGTCGACTTGCCGGAGCCGTTGGGGCCCATGATGGCGTGCGTCTCGCCCTGCTTCACGGTGAGGTCGACGCCCTTGAGGATCTCCTTCGTGGCGTTGTCGGCCTCGACGGTGACGCGCAGGTCTCGGATTTCAAGCGTTGCCATGGATTGCCTCAGGACTCCTGGGTGAGGGAGACGAGCACGTCGTCCCCTTCGATCTTTACGGGGTATACGGGGACGGGGCGCGTCGCGGGAAGGCCGGACGGCTTGCCGGTGCGGAGGTCGAAGCTGGAGCCGTGCAGCCAGCACTCGATCTGGCAGTCCTCCACCTCGCCCTCGGAGAGCGAGACGTTCGCGTGCGAGCAGATGTCGTGGATGGCGAACACCTCCCCCTCGGTCTGCACGACCGAGACCGGCGTGCCGTCGAGTTCCACCCGCTTCGGGGTGTCCTCCTCCAGCTCGCTCAGCCCGCAGGCGCGTACGAAGGCCGTCATCAGACCGTGGCCTCCAGCTCGGTCTCGATCTTGGCGAGCAGACGCTCCTCGATGTCGTCGACACCGATCTGCTGGACCAGCTCGGCGAAGAAGCCGCGGACCACCAGGCGACGGGCCTCGTCGGCCGGGATGCCGCGGGCCATCAGGTAGAAGAGCTGCTCGTCGTCGAAACGGCCGGTGGCCGAGGCGTGGCCGGCGCCGACGATCTCGCCGGTCTCGATCTCCAGGTTCGGCACCGAGTCGACCCGCGCGCCGTCCGTGAGGACGAGGTTGCGGTTCATCTCGTAGGTGTCGGTGCCCTCGGCCTTGGCCTCGATGAGCACGTCGCCGATCCACACGGCGTGCGCGGCCTCGCCCTGGAGGGCGCCCTTGTAGACGACGTTGGACTTGCAGTGCGGCACGTTGTGGTCGACCAGCAGGCGGTGCTCCTGGTGCTGGCCGGCGTCCGTGAAGTACAGGCCGAACAGCTCGGCCTCGGCGCCCGGGCCGGCGTACGTCACGCGCGGGTGGAGGCGGACGAGGTCGCCGCCGAAGGTCACCACGACCGACTTGAAGCTCGCGTCCCGGCCGACGAGGGCGTTGTGCTGGGCCACGTGCACGGCCTTGGCGTCCCAGTCCTGGACGGAGACGACGGTCAGCTTCGCGCCGTCCCCGAGGACGTAGTCGACGTTGGCGGCGAGTACGGCGTCACCGGTGTGGTCGATGACGACGACGGCCTCGGCGAAGGCGCCCAGTTCGATGACCTGGTGGCCGTAGGAGACCCCGCCCTCGCCGTGCACCGCGATGCGGATGGGCTCCGTGAGGACCGTCTCCTTGGGGACGGTGATCACGCCGGCCTTCTCGAACGCGGAGTACGCCTGGGCGGCGACCCGGTCCACCGGGACGCCCGCCCTGCCGAGACGCGGGTCGTCGCGGTCGGCGAGTTCGACGGTGACGCCTGCGGGGGCCTCGACGGCGACCTTCACGCCCTCGCCCGTCGCGACGGCGGTGCCGTCGTGCAGGCCGCGCAGCCGCTCCAGCGGCGTGAACCGCCACTCCTCCTCGCGGCCGTGCGGGACCGGGAAGTCCGCGACGTCGAAGGACGGGGGCGCGCTCATGCGCGTGGCGACGGTCGACTCGGCGGCCACCGCGATCTGGCCCGCGGTGGTGGAACCCACGGGGATGTTCTGAGCCTCAGCCATGGCTGTCGGTCTGCTCTCTTCCTACGTCAGAAAATTGCTGCGCTGCTGTCGGGGGCGGGTGTTAACCGACCGCGCCTTCCATCTGCAGCTCGATCAGCCGGTTGAGCTCGAGGGCGTACTCCATGGGCAGCTCCTTCGCGATGGGCTCGACGAAGCCGCGCACGATCATCGCCATCGCCTCGAACTCGCTCAGACCACGGCTCATCAGGTAGAAGAGCTGGTCCTCGGAGACCTTGGAGACGGTGGCCTCGTGGCCCATGGACACGTCGTCCTCACGGACGTCCACGTAGGGGTACGTGTCGGAGCGGGAGATGGTGTCGACGAGCAGCGCGTCGCACAGCACGTTGGACTTCGAGCCGTGCGCGCCCTCGCCGATCTCGACGAGACCGCGGTAGGAGGTGCGGCCGCCGCCGCGCGCCACGGACTTCGACACGATGTTCGACGACGTGTTCGGCGCCATGTGGACCATCTTGGAGCCCGCGTCCTGATGCTGGCCCTCGCCCGCGAAGGCGATGGAGAGGGTCTCGCCCTTGGCGTGCTCGCCCATCAGGTAGACGGCCGGGTACTTCATCGTCACCTTGGAGCCGATGTTGCCGTCGATCCACTCCATGGTCGCGCCCTCGTACGCCACGGCGCGCTTGGTGACCAGGTTGTAGACGTTGTTCGACCAGTTCTGGATGGTCGTGTAGCGGCAGCGGGCGTTCTTCTTGACGATGATCTCGACCACGGCGCTGTGCAGGGAGTCCGACTTGTAGATCGGCGCCGTGCAGCCTTCGACGTAGTGCACGTAGGCGCCCTCGTCGACGATGATCAGGGTCCGCTCGAACTGGCCCATGTTCTCCGTGTTGATGCGGAAGTAGGCCTGCAGCGGGATCTCGACGTGCACGCCCTTCGGCACGTAGATGAACGAGCCGCCGGACCACACCGCGGTGTTCAGCGACGCGAACTTGTTGTCGCCGACCGGGATGACGGTGCCGAAGTACTCCTTGAAGAGCTCCGGGTGCTCCTTCAGCGCGGTGTCGGTGTCGAGGAAGATGACGCCCTGCTCCTCCAGGTCCTCACGGATCTGGTGGTAGACGACCTCGGACTCGTACTGGGCCGCGACACCGGCGACGAGGCGCTGCTTCTCCGCCTCGGGGATGCCGAGCTTGTCGTACGTATTCTTGATGTCCTCGGGCAGGTCCTCCCAGGACTCCGCCTGCTTCTCGGTCGAGCGCACGAAGTACTTGATGTTGTCGAAGTCGATGCCCGACAGGTCCGAGCCCCAGTTCGGCATGGGCTTCTTCTCGAAGAGCCGGAGGCCCTTGAGACGGAGCTTCGTCATCCAGTCGGGCTCGGACTTCTTCGCGGAGATGTCCCGGACGACGTCCTCGTTGATGCCGCGCTTCGCAGAGGCGCCGGCCGTGTCGGAGTCGGCCCAGCCGTATTCGTACTTGCCCAGACCCTCGAGTTCGGGGTGGGCAGTCTCCGTGGGGAGCGTCATGCGGGGTTCCTCCCGGCCGTGCTTGCGGATGCGTTCTGGGTGGCTGTGGAAACTCTGGGGATGAACGTCGTGCAGACGCCGTCGCCGTGCGCGATGGTCGCCAGCCGCTGGACGTGCGTCCCGAGCAGCTGCGAGAAGATCTCCGTCTCCGCATCGCAGAGCTGCGGGAACTTCTCCGCGACATGGGCGACGGGGCAGTGGTGCTGGCACAGCTGCTCGCCGACCGGTGCGCTGCGCGCCGTAGCAGCGTACCCGTCCGCGCTCAGGGCCTTGGCCAGGGCTTCGGTGCGCTGCTCGGGGGCGGCCGCCTCGATCGCCTCGCGGTATCCGGCGGCCTGCTCGGCGATCCTCGCGCGCGCGAAGGCGACCACGGCCTCGTCGCCGCCGAACCGCTCCTGGATGAAGCGCAGGGCGTCCGCGGCGAGCTTGTCGTAGGACTGGTCGAAGGCGTCCCGGCCGCAGTCGGTCAGGGCGAAGACCTTGGCCGGGCGGCCGCGGGTGCGCGCGCCGTACACGCGCTGCTCACGGGGCTGGACGACGTCGTCGGCTACCAGCGCGTCGAGGTGCCGGCGTACGGCGGCCTGGGTGAGGCCCAGCCGGCCGGCCAGCTCGGCGACGGTCGAGGGCCCGTGGTCCAGGATGGACCGCGCGACCCGGTTGCGCGTCGAGCGCTCTCCGGTCGCGAGCTCCTCCTGCGGGGTCCCCGTGGGGGTCTCCCGAGCCTCGCCGACGTTTTTCACAACGCCATTGTTGCGTAATTCCTCAGGGGCAGGCAAGCCGCACCCGATTCACCGGACGGTGCCCTGCATCACTTAGGCATACCTAATCTGACCTGGAGAAACGATCTTTGATCGATCAGCCGGGCCCGGTCCCGGCGCACAGACCCCTGGCCTGCGCGACCACCGTCCGGGAGACTGCCCGACCATGTCCACACCTTCTCCCACCGGCCCACTCGTCACCCGGGACACCCTCGCGGCGGACCTCCGCGCGCTCGGCGTCGCCTCCGGGGAGACCCTCCTGGTCCACTCCTCCCTCAGCTCCCTCGGCTGGGTGTGCGGCGGCGCCGTCGCGGTGGTGCGCGCACTGCTGGACGCGCTCGGCCCGCACGGCACGCTCGTGGTCCCGGCCCAGAGCGGGCAGCTGTCCGATCCGGCCGCGTGGAGCGATCCACCGGTGCCCGAGCACTGGTGGGAGACGATCCGGGCGGCCATGCCCGCGTACGACCCCCTCATCACCCCCACCCGCGGCGTCGGGGTGATCCCGGAGACGGTCCGCACCTGGCCGGGCGCCCGACGCAGCGCGCATCCGCACGCCTCCTTCGCTGCGCTCGGGGCGCGGGCCGCCGAGGTCGTCGCCGGGCACGCGCCCGACTGCCGGCTGGGCGAGAACAGCCCGCTGGCCCACCTCGAGCGGGAGGGCGCGCGGGTGCTCCTGCTCGGCGCCGGCTACGGCGCGTGCACCGGCTTCCACCTCGCCGAGTACCGCATCCCCGCGCCGCTGGTGCAGGTGGGACGGCCAGGGCCGAACGGGTGGGAGCAGGTCACCGAGGTGTCGATCAGCGCCGCCCGCTTCGACGAGCTCGGCCACGACTTCGAGCGGGACCGCCCCGTCGTGCGGGGCAGGGTGGGCGCGGCCGACGCCCGGCTGTTCCCGGTCGCCGACGCGGTGGCCTACGCGCAGCGGTGGCTGCCCCTGCACCGCTCCCGCGAGGACGAGTGCTGAGCGCCGCGGCGGGCCGGACCCTCCCCGACCCGGTTCCCCGTACCCGCCGGTCCGGCCTGCGGAGCGCGAACCTAGACTCTTGAGCCATGCGAAGTGAGCCTGTCGTCCGCGTCCGGGCCCTGGTGAAGCGGTACGGGGCGAAGACCGCGGTGAACGGCCTCGACCTCACGGCCCGGGCCGGCGTCACCGCCGTCCTCGGACCCAACGGCGCCGGCAAGACGACCACCGTCGAGACCTGCGAGGGGTACCGCAGACCGGACTCGGGCACCGTGCGCGTGCTCGGCCTCGACCCCGTGGGACAGGCCCGCGAGCTGCGTCCCCGCATCGGCGTGATGCTCCAGTCGGGTGGCGTGTACTCGGGTGCGCGGGCCGACGAGATGCTCCGGCACGTGGCGAAGCTGCACGCGCACCCGCTGGACGTCGACGCCCTCGTCGAGCGACTCGGTCTCGGCTCGTGCGGCCGAACGGGTTACCGCCGGCTCTCCGGCGGCCAGCAGCAGCGCCTCGCGCTCGCGATGGCCGTCGTCGGCCGCCCCGAACTGGTCTTCCTGGACGAGCCGACGGCCGGCCTCGACCCGCAGGCCCGCCGCGCCACCTGGGACCTCGTGCGGGACCTGCGCGCGGACGGCGTCTCGGTCATCCTGACCACCCACCACATGGACGAGGCCGAACAGCTCGCCGACGACGTGGCGATCATCGACGCCGGCACCGTGATCGCGCAGGGCTCCCCCGAGGAGCTGTGCCGCGGCGGCGCCGAGAACACCCTGCGCTTCACCGGCCGCCCCGGGCTCGACGTCGGCTCGCTGCTGAAGGCCCTGCCGGCCGACAGCTCGGCCGCCGAGCTCACCCCGGGCTCCTACCGGATCACGGGCAAGGTCGATCCCCAGCTGCTCGCCACGGTCACCTCGTGGTGCGCGCAGCACGGGGTGATGCCGGACCGGATCTCGGTGGAACGGCACACCCTGGAGGACGTCTTCCTCGAACTGACCGGCAAGGAGCTGCGCTCGTGACCGCCACCGGCACCTACACCCCCCGGCCCGGCGCGGCCCCGCTCCCGCGCATGATCGCGGCGCAGGCGGCGCTGGAGACGAGGATGCTGCTGCGCAACGGCGAGCAGCTGCTGCTCACCGTGGTGATCCCGACGCTCCTGCTGGTGCTGTTCAGCACGGTGGACGTCGTCGACACCGGCGCGGGCGAGGCGGTCGACTTCCTCGCCCCCGGCATCCTCGCGCTCGCCGTGATGTCGACGGCCTTCACCGGCCAGGCCATCGCGACCGGTTTCGAGCGCCGCTACGGGGTGCTGAAGCGGCTCGCCTCCTCCCCGCTGCCCCGCTGGGGCCTGATGACGGCGAAGACGCTGTCGGTGCTGGTCACCGAGGTCCTCCAGGTGATCCTGCTGACGGGGATCGCCTTCGCGCTGGGCTGGGACCCGAAGGGCGGTCCCGCGGCCGTCCTGCTGCTCCTGATCGCCGGCACGGCGGCCTTCTCCGGCCTCGGCCTGCTGATGGCGGGCACGCTGAAGGCGGAGGCGACGCTGGCCGCGGCCAACCTCGTCTTCCTGCTGCTGCTGGTGGGCGGCGGGGTGATCGTGCCGCTCGACAGGTTCCCGGCCGGCGCGCAGGACGTGCTCGGCCTGCTGCCGGTCACCGCGTTGTCCGACGGGCTGCGCGACGTGCTCCAGCACGGCGCCGGGATGCCCTGGGGCGACCTGGGGATCCTGGCGGTCTGGGCCGTCGTGGGGCTCGCGGCGGCCGGCCGGTTCTTCCGCTGGGAGTAGCGGGACCGGGCTGCCGGGGACCCTCGTGAAACCGTGCACAAGCGGCCCGCTTACGATGGGACGCGTGCTGAACGTGACCCGTGCCGACGCCGTAGCCGCCGTGCGCAACCCTCTCGCCTTCGTCGCCGCGCGCTGGACCCCCGGCCCCCGGACGGTTCGGCGGGCGGCTCTCTTCGCGCTCGTGATGTCGGTGGTGATCGTGGTCACCGGCGGCGCCGTCCGGCTCACGGGCTCCGGCCTCGGCTGCCCGACCTGGCCCAAGTGCACCGACGACTCGCTCACCGCGACGAGCGCGATGGGCTTCCACGGCGCCATCGAGTTCGGCAACCGCATGCTGACGTACGTGCTGTGCGCGGCCGTCGGCTGGGCGATCATCGCCGCGCGCTCGGAGAAGCCGTACCGCCGCAGCCTGACCCGGCTGGGCTGGGCGCAGTTCTGGCTGGTGATGAGCAACGCCGTGCTCGGCGGGATCGTCGTGCTCGTCGGACTGAACCCGTACACGGTCGCGGCGCACTTCCTGGCCGCCTCGGCGCTGATCGCGGTCGCCGCGGTGATGTGGCACCGCGCCGGGGAGGGCGACGGGGAGCCCCGCCCGCTGGTCGGCAGGCCCGTGCAGCAGCTGGTGTGGTTCCTGGTCCTCGCCTCGACGCTGCTGATCGCCGTGGGCACGGTGGTCACCGGCGCGGGACCGCACGCCGGCGACTCCAGCGAGGTCGAGCGGATGCCGCTGGACTGGGAGACAGTGGCCAAGCTGCACGCGGTGCTCGCCTGGATCGTGGTGACGCTGACGTTCGCCCTGTGGTTCATCCTCAAGGCGGTGGACGCGCCGAAGAGCCCGCTGGACCGCACCCGGGACCTGTTCCTGGTGCTGCTCTCCCAGGGCGTGATCGGCTACGTCCAGTACTTCACCGACCTTCCGGAGATCCTGGTCGCACTGCACATGCTCGGATCGTGCCTGGTGTGGATCGCCGTCCTGCGCGTGCCGCTGGCGCTGCGCGAACGCGCCGGGACCACGGCCGGCCTGCCGCACCCGGCGCCGGAGGCGACGGCCGGCACGCGCGCCTGAACCGGCGCCCGCCCGCCTCGGTCCCTCAGCCGAGCCCGTACACCCTGCGGGCGTTGCCCGCCGCGATCAGTCCGGCCACCCGCTGCGCGTCGCCGGGCGACCACGCGCCCTCCGCGACCCAGTCGCCCAGCACCCGTGCCAGCGCCTCGCGGAACAGCAGCGCCCCGACCACGTGCAGCTCGGGCAGTCCGTGTGCGCCGGTGGAGAAGAGGATCTTCCCGAAGGGCGCCAGCTCGAGGATCTCCGCGAGGACGGTCGCCGCGCGGGCGCCGGTCCTGACGAGGGCCGCCCCGGAGTCGGCGTACACGTGCGGGAAGACTCCCGCGAGATGGGCGGCGTGCCGGTGGTAGGGGTAGCCGTGCAGCAGCACGAGGTCGGTGCCGAGACCGGCCGTGGCGCGGACGAAGTCGGTGAGCAGGGCGGGGTCGGTGCGGTCGATCCGCGCGCCCGGCGCGCCGAGGCCGGCGTGCAGCTGAAGGGGGCGCTCGGAGGCGACGGCACTCCACAGCAGGTGCCGCAGCAGCACCGGGTCGTTCAGCTCTCCGCCGGCCCTGCGCCCGGCCAGCCATCGGCCGGCCGCGCCGCGCACCTCCCCCGGTCCCGGCGGCTCGGGCGCGAGTGCCAGGCCGTGCCGCACGCCCGCGACGGAGGTGAAGGCCACGGCGTGCGCGGCGGCCCCGTGGACCGCCTCGGCGAGGTTCGCCAGGAAGGACTCGACGGTGCCGGAGGTGTCGGCGACCTGCTCGGCGAGGAGTTCCAGACGGACGATCTCGCGGGCCTCGGCGTCGCCCGTCAAGGCCAGTTCGCCCGGACCGGTGAGATCGCCGGGCAGGCCCGTGTCGACCAGGTACGTCGTGATGCCGGTGCCGCGCAGCAGCCGGCGGCCCGCTTCCAGTACGCCGAGTTCACGGCGCCGGGCGAGGTAGCGGGCGGGCGGCGCGTGCGGTTCCAGACCGAGCAGCGGGGGGCACCAGCGGCGCACCGCGAACCCCGTCTGCGTGTCGAAGAGCGTCGTGCCGGGAGCGGGCGGCCCCGAGGTCAGGGCCAGCTGGGCCTCGAAGGTGCCGAGACCCAGCTCCGTTCTCAGGACGCCGTGGCAGTACTGGTCCACCAAGGACGGCGTTTCGATCATCCGGACTCCCCGGGGGATGGACCACGTCGCTTCTACGGGTCCTAACGGGTGACCGGGGCGTCAGGTGTTGCTGGCGGCCGATTGTTCGCCGTTCAGCCGTTCTTCGGACCGCCGACCTGGATGCCCGCCATCCGCGTCCACTCGTAGGGGCCGGTCCGCACCTTCGCCGCGAACTCGCCGTCGAAGGCCTCGTGGACGGTGATGCCGGCCTTCTCGACGGCCTGCCCGGCGACGGCGACCGAGGGGGCCACCAGGTCGCCCCAGCCGCCGTCCTCGCCGACCAGGACGATACGGGCGCCGCGCTCGCCGAGGTACGCGACCTGGCCCTCGGCTCCGCCGTGCTCCTTGGCGAAGGCGCTGATCCGCCGGGCGAGCCGGGCCGCCGCGCGCTCGGACTTCGCGGCCTGCTTGGCGTCGGCGGTCTCGTCAACCTGCTTGGTGTCTGCCATGGCCAGGATGCTACCGACGGGTAGATCGAACGGCGACGGCCGGGGTGCGTGGCCTTGACCACGCACCCCGGCCGTGAGCCGAGCAGACAGGGAGCGGCGCGGGGCGGCTACCGCAGGAAGGGGTCGACCGCGACCGCCACGAAGAGCAGCGACACATAGGTGATGGACCAGTGGAACAGCCGCATCTCCTTCAGCTTGCCGCCCGTGATCTCCGCCTTCGCCCGGTTCTGCAGGCCGTGCGCCTCCCACAGCCACCAGCCGCCCGCCAGCAGCGCGACCGCGGTGTAGAACCAGCCGGTGTACCCCAGCGGCTGCAGCAGCAGCGAGACGCCGACCATCACCCAGCTGTAGAGGACGATCTGCCTGGCGACGGTCTTGTTGGAGGCGACGACCGGCAGCATCGGCACGCCGACGCGCGCGTAGTCGTCCTTCACCTTCATGGAGAGCGGCCAGTAGTGCGGCGGCGTCCAGAAGAACATGACGAGGAACAGGACGACCGGCGCCCAGGACACCGAGTTCGTCACGGCCGACCAGCCGATCAGGACCGGCATGCAGCCGGCGATGCCGCCCCACACGATGTTCTGCGAGGTGCGCCGCTTGAGGATCATCGTGTAGACGACGACGTAGAAGAGGAGCGCGCCGAGGGCGAGCCAGGCCGACAGCCAGTTGACGGCGAACCCGAACAGCAGGGTCGACACCACCGCGAGGGTGATTCCGAAGGCGAGGCATTCACGCGGGCTCACCATGCCGGTGACCAGCGGACGCTGCGACGTGCGGTCCATCAGGGCGTCGATGTCGCGGTCGATGTACATGTTCAGCGCGTTCGCGCCACCCGCGGACAGATAGCCGCCGAGGCAGGTCAGGACGACCAGGCCGAGGTCCGGAACGCCCTGCTGCGCCAGGAACATCACCGGGACGGTGGTGATCAGCAGCAGTTCGATGATCCGCGGCTTGGTCAGCGCCAC
The DNA here is from genome assembly GCF_044335095.1 of Streptomyces sp. NPDC020597. Taxonomy (NCBI): domain Bacteria; kingdom Bacillati; phylum Actinomycetota; class Actinomycetes; order Kitasatosporales; family Streptomycetaceae; genus Streptomyces; species Streptomyces sp. NPDC020597. The sequence goes on from NZ_JBIRUL010000018.1 coordinate 155,314, forward strand.
GAACGCCATGACCCGGGCCCCCACCGGCCGTCGGCTCGGGTTCTGGCTCGCCCCGACAATCCCCACTGGACGGGATTCAACGGCCGTCACGCACACCCCTGACAGAGACTCCCAGCGAGCTCTCCCTGTGAACACGGGGTAAAGGCTCGCGCGTACCACGCCACTGTAGACGTTGCCCATACCCCGATATTCGCGGGGGTGGGGTCGTGTTGGACGGGGCCCCCGGAAGAGCCGGAAGGCACTCTGTTGAGCACTCGTACGAGCGGCTCCGTATTCACTTGCTGAACAGGAAACTCACCGGTCGGCGGGCGGATCGCGAAGCTACCCGGCAGTCTGGAATGACTCGAAAAAATGCACGTTCTGACGGGGGTAGGCTCGACAACGGCCGGTGGGCGCCGCGTGCACCGGTATTCGACATGCGTGACATGTGGAGAGGAGCCCTGACCCAGGGTGAGCACCAAGCCGACCACCACAGACCTCGAGTGGACCGAGCTGGACCAGCGGGCCGTGGACACCGCCCGCGTCCTGGCCGCCGACGCCGTACAGAAGGTCGGCAACGGCCATCCCGGTACGGCGATGAGCCTCGCGCCTGCCGCGTACACGCTCTTCCAGAAGGTGATGCGACACGACCCGGCGGACGCCGACTGGGTCGGCCGCGACCGCTTCGTGCTGTCCGCGGGCCACTCGTCGCTGACGCTGTACACCCAGCTGTACCTGGCCGGGTTCGGCCTGGAGCTGGACGACCTGAAGGCGTTCCGCACCTGGGGCTCGAAGACCCCGGGGCACCCGGAGTACGGCCACACCACGGGCGTCGAGACGACGACCGGCCCGCTGGGCCAGGGTGTCGCCAACGCCGTGGGCATGGCGATGGCCGCGCGCTACGAGCGCGGGCTGTTCGACCCCGACGCCCCGGACGGCGAATCGCCGTTCGACCACTTCGTCTACGCCATCGCCGGTGACGGCTGCCTCCAGGAGGGCATCTCCGCCGAGGCGTCCTCGCTGGCCGGCCACCAGAAGCTCGGCAACCTGGTCCTGCTGTGGGACGACAACCACATCTCGATCGAGGGCGACACCGAGACGGCCGTGTCCGAGGACACCGTGAAGCGGTACGAGGCGTACGGCTGGCACGTGCAGCGGGTCGCCCCCAAGCCGGACGGCGACCTGGACCCGCACGCCCTCTTCGACGCCATCGAGGCCGCGAAGCTGGTGACGGACAAGCCGTCCTTCATCGCCATGCGCTCGATCATCGCCTGGCCCGCCCCGAACGCGCAGAACACCGAGGCCGCGCACGGCTCGGCGCTCGGCGACGACGAGGTCGCCGCGACCAAGCGCGTCCTCGGCTTCGACCCGGAGCAGTCCTTCGAGGTCGCCGACGAGGTCATCGCCCACACCCGGGGCGCACTGGAGCGCGGCCAGGCCGCCCGCGCCGTCTGGGAGAAGTCGTTCCAGCAGTGGCGGGACAACAACCCCGACCGCGCGGCCGAGTTCGACCGCGTCGCCGCGGGCGAGCTGCCCGCCGGCTGGGAGGAGAAGCTCCCGGTCTTCGAGCCCGGCAAGGGCGTCGCCACCCGCGCCGCGTCCGGCAAGGTGCTCCAGGCGCTCGGCTCGGTCATCCCCGAGCTGTGGGGCGGCTCGGCGGACCTCGCCGGCTCCAACAACACGACGATCGACAAGACGTCCTCCTTCCTCCCCGAGGGCAACCCGCTGCCCGAGGCGAGCCCTTACGGCCGCACGGTCCACTTCGGCATCCGCGAGCACTCCATGGCCGCGGAGATGAACGGCATCGCGCTGCACGGCAACACGCGCATCTACGGCGGCACGTTCCTGGTGTTCTCCGACTACATGCGCAACGCCGTCCGCCTGTCCGCCCTGATGCACGTGCCGGTCACCTACGTGTGGACGCACGACTCCATCGGTCTCGGCGAGGACGGCCCCACCCACCAGCCGGTCGAGCACCTCGCGTCGCTGCGCGCGATCCCCGGCCTGAACGTGGTCCGTCCGGCCGACGCCAACGAGACCGCCATCGCCTGGCGCGAGATCCTCAAGCGGTGGACGAAGGTCTTCGGCAAGGGCGCCCCGCACGGCCTGGTGCTCACCCGTCAGGGCGTGCCGACCTACGAGCCCAACGAGGACGCCGCCAAGGGCGGCTACGTCCTCCTCGAGGCCTCCACGGGAACGCCGGAGGTGATCCTCCTCGCGACCGGCTCCGAGGTGCACGTCGCCGTCGAGGCGCGCGAGCGGCTGGAGGCCGACGGCGTGCCCACCCGGGTGGTCTCCATGCCGTCCGTGGAGTGGTTCGAGGAGCAGGACCAGGGGTACCGGGACAGCGTCCTGCCGCCGTCCGTCAGGGCCCGCGTGTCGGTCGAGGCCGGCATCGGCCTCACCTGGCACAAGTACGTCGGGGACGCCGGCCGCATCGTCTCCCTGGAGCACTTCGGTGCTTCGGCCGACGGCAAGGTCCTCTTCCAGGAGTACGGCTTCACTGCCGAGAACGTGGCGGCCAAGGCGCGGGAATCCCTCGCCGCCGCCCAGCGCTGACGCTCACACACGACCCGTAGGAGATGTAATTCCATGACAGACGCACTCAAGCGCCTCTCCGAGGAGGGCGTCGCGATCTGGCTGGACGACCTGTCGCGCAAGCGGATCACGTCCGGCAACCTCGCCGAGCTGATCGACCAGCAGCACGTCGTGGGCGTCACCACCAACCCGTCGATCTTCCAGAAGGCGATCTCCCAGGGCGACGGCTACGACCAGCAGCTGTCCGACCTCGCCGCCCGCGGGGTCACGGTCGAAGAGGCCATCCGCATGATCACGACGGCGGACGTCCGCGACGCCGCCGACATCCTGCGCCCGGTCTTCGACGCCACCGGCGGCCAGGACGGGCGGGTGTCCATCGAGGTGGACCCGCGGCTCGCGCACCACACCAAGCCGACGGTCGCCGAGGCCAAGCAGCTCGCGTGGCTGGTCGACCGCCCCAACACGCTGATCAAGATCCCGGCCACCATGGGCGGCCTGCCGGCCATCACCGAGGTCATCGGCCTCGGCATCAGCGTCAACGTCACGCTGATCTTCTCCCTGGAGCGCTACCGCCAGGTCATGGACGCCTACCTGTCCGGCCTGGAGCAGGCCAAGGAGCGCGGCCTGGACCTGTCGAAGATCCACTCCGTGGCGTCCTTCTTCGTGTCCCGCGTGGACACCGAGATCGACAAGCGCCTCGACGCGCTCGGCACCGACGAGGCCAAGGCCGCCCGCGGCAAGGCCGGCCTCGCCAACGCCCGCCTCGCCTACCAGGCGTACGAGGAGGTCTTCGCCGGCGAGCGCTGGGCCGCGCTGGAGAAGGCGGGCGCCAACAAGCAGCGTCCGCTGTGGGCCTCCACCGGCGTGAAGGACCCCGCGTACAAGGACACCCTGTACGTGGACGACCTGGTGGCGCCGAACACGGTGAACACCATGCCGGAGGCGACCCTGTTCGCGGCCGAGGACCACGGCGACATCACCGGCAACACCGTCGCCGGGACCTACGAGCAGGCCCGCGCCGAGATCGACGCCGTGGAGAAGCTCGGCATCTCCTACGACGAGGTGGTGCAGCTCCTCGAGGACGAGGGCGTCGACAAGTTCGAGGCGTCCTGGAACGACCTGCTCAAGTCGACCGAGGCGGAACTCCAGCGCCTCGCCCCCTCGAAGGGCTGAGAATTTGTCGAGCAGCAACCCGCTGCGTGACCCCGCCGACCGACGGCTCCCGCGTATCGCGGGGCCGTCGGGCCTGGTCATCTTCGGCGTCACGGGCGATTTGTCCCGGAAGAAGCTCATGCCCGCCGTGTACGACCTCGCCAACCGGGGTCTGCTGCCGCCGGGCTTCTCCCTGGTCGGCTTCGCCCGACGGGAGTGGGAGCACGAGGACTTCGCGCAGGAGGTCCACGACGCGGTCAAGGAGCACGCCCGCACCCCCTTCCGCGAGGAGGTCTGGCAGCAGCTCGTCCAGGGCATGCGCTTCGTGCAGGGCACCTTCGACGACGACGACGCCTTCGACCGGCTGCGCTCCACGATCGAGGAACTCGACCGGGCCCAGGGCACGGGCGGCAACTTCGCCTTCTACCTCTCCGTCCCGCCGCGTTCCTTCCCGGTGGTCATCCAGCAGCTGAAGAAGCACGGGCTGGCCGACCAGCAGAACGGCTCCTGGCGACGCGCGGTCATCGAGAAGCCCTTCGGCCACGACCTCGCCTCGGCCGAGGAGCTCAACAAGGTCGTCCACGAGGTCTTCGGCTCGGACCAGGTCTTCCGCATCGACCACTACCTCGGCAAGGAGACCGTCCAGAACATCCTGGCGCTCCGCTTCGCCAACACCATGTTCGAGCCGATCTGGAACCGGTCCTTCGTGGACCACGTGCAGATCACCATGGCCGAGGACATCGGCATCGGCGGCCGGGCCGGCTACTACGACGGCATCGGCGCCGCCCGTGACGTCATCCAGAACCACCTGCTCCAGCTGATGGCCCTCACCGCCATGGAGGAGCCCGCCTCCTTCGACGCGGACGCGCTGGCCGCGGAGAAGACCAAGGTGCTCGGCGCCGTCCGGCTGCCGAAGGACCTGGGCCGCGACACCGTGCGCGGTCAGTACGCGGCCGGCTGGCAGGGCGGCGAGAAGGCCGTCGGCTACCTCGAAGAGGACGGCATCGACCCCAAGTCGAAGACCGACACCTACGCCGCGATCAAGTTGGGCGTCGACAACCGCCGCTGGGCGGGCGTCCCGTTCTACCTGCGCACCGGCAAGCGGCTCGGCCGGCGCGTGACCGAGATCGCGGTCGTCTTCCAGCGGGCCCCGCACTCCCCCTTCGACTCCACGGCCACCGAGGAGCTCGGGGCGAACGCCATCGTCATCCGCGTCCAGCCGGACGAGGGGATCACGGTCCGCTTCGGCTCCAAGGTGCCCGGCACCTCCATGGAGATCCGGGACGTGTCGATGGACTTCGCCTACGGCGAGTCGTTCACCGAGTCCTCCCCCGAGGCGTACGAGCGCCTCATCCTGGACGTGCTGCTCGGCGACTCGAACCTCTTCCCCCGCACGGAGGAGGTCGAGCTGTCCTGGAAGATCCTCGACCCGATCGAGCAGTACTGGGACAAGAACGGCAGGCCCGCGCAGTACCCGTCGGGCACCTGGGGGCCGGTCGAGGCCGACGAGATGCTCGAGCGAGACGGACGGAGCTGGCGCCGGCCATGAAAACGGACCTCACGGACACCACTGCCAGCAAGATCAACAAGGCGCTGGTGCAGGGCCGCCGTGCGATCGGCACACCCGCCGTCGGCATGGTGCTCACCCTCGTCGTCGTCACGGACGAGGAGAACGCCTACGACGCCCTGAAGGCCGCGGGCGACGCGTCGCACGAGCATCCCTCGCGCACGCTCGTGGTCATCAAGCGCGTCTCCCGCTCCTCCCGGGGCCGCACCCAGTCCCGCCTCGACGCCGAGGTGCGGCTGGGCGCGGACGCCGGCAGCGGCGAGACGGTCATCCTCCGGCTGTACGGCGAGGTGTCCGACCACGCCCAGTCCGTCGTGCTGCCGCTGCTGCTGCCGGACGCCCCCGTGGTGGTCTGGTGGTCGGTGGACGCTCCGCGCGACCCGGCGGGCGACCCGCTGGGCGCCCTGGGCCAGCGCCGGGTCACCGACAGCTACACGGCGGAGAAGCCCGTCGACGAGCTGCGCTCGCGCGCCGAGAGCTACGAGCCGGGCGACACCGACCTGGCGTGGGCCCGGATCACTCCGTGGCGTTCCATGCTGGCCGCCGCGCTCGACCAGGTCAGCTGCGAGATCGTGTCCGCCGAGGTGGCGGGCGAGGAGTCCAATCCGAGCGTCGAGCTGCTCGCCATGTGGCTCGCCGACCGGCTCCACGTCCACGTGCGGCGCGCGGTCTCGGCAGGCCCCGGTCTGACCCAGGTGCGGATGGAGACCACCGGCGGCCCGATCACGCTGCACCGGTCGGACGGTGCGATGGCCACCCTCGCCCTGCCCGGCCAGCCGGACCGGGCGGTGGCGCTCAAGCGCCGCGAGACGTCCGAGCTGCTCGCCGAGGAGCTGCGCAGGCTCGACCCGGACGACACGTACGCGTCCGCCCTGCGGTTCGGCGTGGACCGGCTGGGCGGTCTCCAGTCGGCCACCGAGCGGATGACGGAGCGGGCCGAGACCGCCTCCCAGCCGCCGCCCTCCCTCCCCGTCCGCGGGGTGCCGGAGCCGGCCGCCACCGGCCGTGGCTCCGCGCCGGCGACCCCCGCCGCCCCGGCGGCCCCTGCCACGCCGGCCGCCGCCCCGCCGGGGTCCGGCGACGCCGACCGGCCCTCTCCGGCGCAGATGCCCCCGGTCCGGAAGGCGGATCCGCAGTGAGCACGCCCCAGCTGGTGGTGCACCGCGACAAGGAGCTGATGGCGCAGGCCGCGGCGGCCCGCCTGATCACGAAGATCGTGGACGCGCAGGCCTCCCGGGGCCAGGCGTCGGTGGTCCTCACCGGCGGCCGCAACGGCAACGGCCTGCTGGCCGCGCTGGCCGCCGCGCCCGCCCGCGACGCCGTCGACTGGAGCCGCCTCGACCTGTGGTGGGGCGACGAGCGCTTCGTGCCCGAAGGCGACCCGGAGCGCAATGTCACGCAGGCCCGTGAGGCCCTGCTGGACTCCGTCCCGGTGGATCCGAAGCGCGTGCACGCCATGCCCGCGTCGGACGGTCCGCACGGCGCCGACGTGGAGGCGGCCGCGGCCGCCTACGCCGAGGAGCTGGCCCGCGCGGCCGGTCCCGAGAACCACGGCACGGTCCCGTCCTTCGACGTCCTGATGCTGGGCGTCGGCCCGGACACCCATGTGGCCTCGCTCTTCCCGGAGCTGCCGGCCGTGCGGGAGACCGAGCGAACGGTCGTCGGCGTCCGCGGCGCGCCCAAGCCCCCGCCGACCCGTGTCACCCTCACCCTCCCGGCGATCCGGGCGGCCCGTGAGGTGTGGCTGCTCGCGGCCGGCGAGGACAAGGCACAGGCCGCGGCGATCGCCCTGTCCGGGGCGGGCGAGATCCAGGCCCCCGCCGCGGGAGCCCAGGGACGCGCCCGCACCCTGTGGCTGCTGGACTCGGCGGCGGCCTCGCGGCTGCCGAGGTCGCTGTACCCGCCGGCGTCGTCGTAGCGCCGTGCGCACACCCGCAGCCGACGCCGGGTCCCGTCCAGGGACCCGGCGTCGGCTCGTTCCGGATGAGGATGACAAGGGCCGGCGGCCGCACCGTCAGGCGCGACGCTCCGGTCCGGCCCGGCTCACTGCCGGCCGCGCAGCTCCCGGTACGTGGTGACGAGTGCGGTGGTGGAGGAGTCGAGGCCGGGGACGTCGGCGCCTTCGGTGAGGGCGGGTTCGACGCGTTTGGCGAGGACCTTGCCGAGTTCCA
>NZ_JBIRUL010000019.1:0-162405 GCF_044335095.1 Streptomyces sp. NPDC020597
AAGCCAACAAGCCCCGTGAAGTCTTCGATGTTGTCTAGGCCCACCGTCAAGCATCATCTGGGATCAGAACGTCAGGCATCACCTGGGACCCGACAGGGATGAGGTGCTTGCCGTCGTGGCTCCGTACATGCGGGCCGTTGCCGTCCAAGGCGTCCAGGAGCCTGATGGCGAAGGCCTCGGACATGCGCTCGCTGACCTCGTCGGGCGTGAGCCATGAGACCGCCGTGGACTCGCCGGAGGTGCGTTCGATGCCGCCTGAGGGCTTACAGCGGAAGACCAGGGCGACGACTCCGCGGGTCATGTTCTTGTAGACACCGGTGAGTTCGTCGACCTCGATGTGGATGCCGGTCTCCTCCCGGACCTCGCGAGCGACGCCGGCCTCTGGGGTCTCGTCGAGTTCGAGGATGCCGCCCGGGAGCTCCCAGGTGCCGTTGTCGGCTCGGCGGATGGCCAGGAGGCGGCCGTCCTCGCGCACCACTACTCCGGCTACGGATACGGAGTGCAGGGGAGGCGGTGTCGCTTCCTGTGGTTGACTCATGTAGAGGAGCTTAGGAGGCAGAGAAGGACAATGGGAACTGCTGCTGGAGGGGGCACGGCCGGGCCTCGGTATGTGCAGATCGCGGAAGAGATCGTGCAGCAGATCCGGGCGGGTGTTCTGAAGCCTGGTGACATGGTGCCGAGTGAATCCGAGCTGGTGGATCGCTACGGCGTGTCTGGCGGAACGATCCGTAAGGCCATGGCTGAGGTGCGGGCGAGTGGACTCGTCGAGACCCGGCACGGCAAGGGCTCGATCGTGAAGAACCGGCCTCCTGTGCGGCACCGCTCCTCCGATCGCTTCCGGCGCTCGCTGCGGCAGGGGGGGCAAGCGGCCTACCTTGCGGAGTCCGCGCAGTCCGGCGCCACCGCAAAGGTGAGCGTCCTCTACATCGGGCCCATGGAGGCTCCCGAGGATGCCGCCCAACGGCTGGGCGTCTCCGTTGGTGCGCAGGTGCTGGCCCGGCGGCGCCTGTACTTCCGCAACGGCGTTCCGGTCGAGACGGCTGCGTCCTACCTGCCGTGGGACGTCGTGAAGGAGATCCCGGAGCTGTTCGCCGAGAACCCGGGCGGCGGTGGCATTTACGCCCGACTCGAGGACCACGGACATGAGTTCGCGGAGTTCGTCGAGACGCTGCAAGCGCGGCCGGCCTCGAAGGCGGAAGCCTCGGAGCTGGCGCTGAGTCCGGGTGCCCCTGTGGTTCATCTGATCCGTGAAGCTCGTACGACCGCGGGTCTCGTGGTCGAGGTGTGCGACACGCTCATGGCCGCTGACCAGTTCGTTTTCGAGTACCGCATCCCCGCCGACGACTGACGCCCGCTCAACTCACCGCAGCCCGTCGCGAGTTCTTCTTCGCGGCGGGTTGACTCATGTACAGGAGTGGTGCACTCTTCTTCATGTCACTCATATACATGAGTGGCGAAGCTCAGCATCTATAGAGGAGTGCTCCGCTATGCGTCAGATTCCCGTCGACACCTCCGCCGCGATCGTGATGGTCGCCAAGACCCCGCAGCCCAAGGTCAAGGACCGCCGCACGGGCGAGATCGCCATGGACATCGAGTCCGGCTCGAAGCTGATGACGGTCGACGTGATGTTCGCGGCGAACGAGGAGGTGGAGATCCTGTCCATCACCGTCCCGGAGCCCGGGATCAGCGGTGAGCTGGCCATGGGCACGCCGGTCGCGCTCACCGGCCTGGTCGCGCGGCCGTGGGAGAACGACTTCAACGGCCAGAAGCGGCACGGCATCGCGTTCCGCGCGGTCGCAGTCACCTCGCTCGCCAACGTCAACGCCGCCGCAGGGCCGAAGGCGGCCTGATCATGACCGGTTTCACGGTCGCCCTGGTGCTGGTCGTCGCCGCCGCGGGTCTCCTGCGGTGGCGGCGTCCCGCCTGGTACTGGCTGGCCTTCGGGGTCATCTTGGCCACGCTGCGGGTTCTGGTCCGGTACGGCTCCGTCATGGATGCGTGCGGGCTGACCGTACCGCCCGCGAGATGGCGGCTCGCCCTGGCACGGGCCACGAACCGCCCTATGCCGGAGTCCCGTCCACCGCGCATCCTGCGGCTGCGGCCGACCCGCACCGGCCTGGTCTTACGGCTCAAACTGCGCCCCGGACAGGACGCCTTCGACATCGCCGCCGCCTCGGACCGACTGCGGCACTCGTTCTCGATGTTCGGGGTCACCTCGCGTGAGCTGCGGTCCGGTGTCGTAGAGCTGCGGATGACCGGCTACGACGTGCTCAAGTGGGTGCAGATGCCCGCCACGACCGAGACCCGGCCCATGCGGGTTCCCGTCGCCCTACGGCAGGACGGCTCGGTGCACTATCGCGACTACCGGGCGATACCCCACGCCCTCACTCTCGGCGCCACAGAATCCGGCAAGTCCGTCTACCAACGCAACCTGGTCGTCGGACTCGCCCCGATGGATGTCGCTCTCGTCGGCATCGACTGCAAACAGGGGGTCGAGCTGTTCCCGCTGGCCCGCCGCTTCTCCGCCCTCGCCGACAACCCCGACACCGCCGCCGAACTGCTCGACGCGCTCGTGACTCGGATGGCAGACGTCTATCAGCTCATCCGTGCCCAGCAGCGGATCACGGTCGACGTGCCGGACGCGGAGATCGCCGCCGACATCTGGGATCTGCCCGACGAACTGCGTCCGACCCCGATCGTGGTCCTGGTCGACGAGGTCGCCGAACTCGCCCTGTTCGCCAGCAAGGAGGAGGAGAAGCGGCGCGACCGCATCATCACCGCCCTGGTCCGCCTCGCCCAGCTCGGCCGCGCGGCCGGCATCTACCTGGAGATCTGCGGACAGCGCTTCGGCTCCGAACTCGGCAAGGGCATCACCATGCTCCGCGCCCAGCTCACCGGCCGCACCGCCCACCGCGTCAACGACGAGACCAGCGCCAACATGGCCTTCGGCGACATCTCCCCGGACGCCGTCCTCGCCGCCATCCAGATCCCGGCCGAGTTGCGGGGGATCGCCATTGCGGGCGACTCCTCCGGCGGCTGGCACCGCATCCGGGCTCCGCACACCTCGCTCCGCCAAGCCGTGAACCTCTGCAACCGGCACGCCGACCGGACCCCGGCCCTGCTCGAACTGGCACCGTTCCGGGCCGCCCTCGCCGGACCCGCCGCCGCTCCCGTGCCGTCGGTCAAGCCTTCTCCGGCCACCGCCTGATCTCTCGCTCGTCCCATCGGCCGGCGCGACCGCCCTTCGCGCCAAGTCCCTACCCCCGCCATGCCTGATGAAGGGAGAACCCCCGTCATGTGCCCCGACTGCGAGGACTTCGCCCGCACCGTCCTGCTCCTGGGCCAGCTTGCCCTCTACGCCGACACCAGCGGCGCCGACCTCGACTTCGTCGACGTCGTCAGCCCCTCCCTGGCCGCCTCGCTTCCCGAGCCGCCGGCCGGGGAGGAGTCCTGATGGCCGCCCGTCACGTCCTGCGTGTCGACGCCGTCCTGGTCCAGGCAGTGATTGCCGGTGCCCTGTCCTTCGCCCACCTGCACGACTTGGCCGCCGCTGGCGGACAGGACGGCTGGAAGGCCTGGGCCTACCCGGTCAGCGTGGATCTGCTCATGGTCGCCGCCTGGCGACGCCTCCGCGCTGACGGACCGTCCCGGCTGGCTTGGTGCTGGTTCCTCATCGCCCTGTTCGCCTCCCTCGGTGCCAACGTCGCCACCGCCGGATTCCTCGACCTGGCCGACCCGCCAACCCTGCTGCGCCTGGGCATCGCCGGATGGCCCGCCCTCGCCTTCCTCGGCGGCACCCTCCTCGCCCACTCCGCCGACCACCGGCTCCCGGATGAGCCGGCACCCGCACCGGAAACCGACTCCGTCACAGACCCCGAGCCGGAAGCCGAACCCGTGCCGGACCCGGCGCCCACCCCGGCCCCGGTGGCGGAACCGCCGGCGCTTCCGCCCGCCGACCCGGCCCCCGCGGTTCCCGCCGTCCTCGTCGACCACGCCCGCAAGGTCGCCGACGAGTACCGCGACCGCACCGGCGCCCCGATCGACACCGACACCCTGCGCGCCCGCCTCGGTGTCCCGCCGCACCTTGCCGACGCCATCGCCGCCCAGCTCGCCTGACCCGGAAGACAGGACGACAGATGACCTCCGACCCCGCCGACCTGACCGCCTCCGACTACCTCGACGGCGCCCGCGAGATGACCGCCGCCGACCGGCCCTACCTCGCCCACCTGCTCGCCGAGGAAGCCGCCCGGCGCACCACCGACCCGGCCACCGCCGCCGGCATCCGTGCCAGCTTCCCCGACCCGACCGCAACCCGTGAGGAGACCGACTGACATGCCCACCCGCGACAACTTCCACTCCGTCATGCGGATCGGCCCCGTGCAGATCGGCACTCACCGCGACCGCAACGGCAGGACCGTGCACGCCGCCGTCTGCACCGCCGACCGCTGTGGCTGGTCCGCCGACTACTCCAGCGCCACCGCCGCCCAGCTCGCCGCCCGCACCCACCGCTGCCGCGTCCGCTAGGAGACACCGCCATGCAGGTCCCGCTCTGGTTCGCCCTCGCTGTCGTCGGCTACCTCGGCTGCAAGCTCTTCCGCCCGCCGCTCTGGCTGGTCCTGGTGCTGCTCCTCGGCGGCTACCTCATCGCCGACAGCCTCCTCGCCCCCGTCATCGACACCGCCATCAAGTAGGGAGATCCGCCGTGTTGCGTCCGAAGATCCCCACCATGCCTACCCCGACCGGTCACGTCTCCCGGCCCGCCGCCGTCGAGCCGACAGCCGTCACCCCAGGCGTTCCGGTACCGCCGTCGACGCTCGTCGCCCCGGTCCCGTCCCGCCCAGTCGTCCAGCTCACCCCCGGCACCGCCCTCGCCCTCGTCGGCGCCGGAACGGCCGCCGTCCTGGTCCTCGGTGCCGTCCTGGTCTCGCTGCTCCTGGCGGTCGCCATCACCGGCGCGTCTGTCGCCGTGTGCGCCGTCGTCCTGCGCTCCCTGCTCGCCTCTGACGCCAAGCGACGCTGACCGGCCCCCGGGCGGCCCTGATACCGCCAAGCATCCGCCGCCCGGGAGCCGTCCCCACCGATCGATCTCGCAACCGGAAGGAACACCCAGCATGGCCCACCGGGCCTCATCCGCGGCACCCAAGGTGACCACGTCCGCCCGTCCACTCGACCCGATCACCCTCGGAGACGTTCTCCGGGTGGCCTCGGCCTCCGACTTCACCCGCTGGGAAGACCAGATCCGCCGTACCGGAGGCTGCTCCGACCCGATCCATCTGACCGGCTGGACGCTCACCAAGGACAAGACCACCGGCGAGACGCTCCACCACTTCTCCACCGAGAACGAGCCGGGCGGACGTCTCCGCCTCGCCTGCGGCAACCGCCGGGCCTCCCGCTGCCCGTCCTGCGCCTGGACCTACGCGGGCGACACCTACCACCTGATCCGCGCCGGCCTGGCCGGGGACGACCGGCGCGACATTCCCGCCGACGTCCGCGATCACCCGCGCGTCTTCGCCACGCTCACGGCCCCCTCGTTCGGCCCGGTCCACAACCGGCCCGATCACGGCGGCCCCTGCCGCTGCGGAGACCGACACGCGTCCGACGCCCCGGAATTGGGCACCGCCCTCGACCCGGACGCCTACGACTACGCAGGCGCCGTCCTGTTCAACAACCACGCCGGACAGCTCTGGCAGCGCTTCACCACCCGGCTCCGCCGCGAACTCGCTGCCCGCGGCGGCCTGGCCCGCCGGGAGCTCGCCGACCACCTGCGCGTCTCGTACGGCAAGGTGGCTGAGTTCCAGAAGCGCGGGGCTCTGCACTTCCATGCCGTCGTGCGCCTCGACGGCCCTGACGGACCCGGCACACCGCCGCCCGCCTGGGCCACAGTCGACGTGCTCACGGCCGCGCTCCGGGCTGCCGCCGCGCACTCGTACACGTCCGTCTCGGTTCCGGCCGCCGACGACCAGCCCGCCCGGACGTTCCGATGGGGCCGACAGCTCGACGTCCGCCCGGTCAAGGCTTTCGGGGACGGCTCCGACATCACGGAACAGGCCGTTGCCTCGTACGTGGCCAAGTACGCCACCAAAGCCGCCGAGAACACCGGCACCCTGGACCGCCGCATCGGTGAACTCGCCGAACTCGACCGCCACGGCGTTCCCGACCACACCCGGCGGCTCATCACCGCGTGCCGCGACCTCGACGCCCTGTACCCGGATCGACGTCTCTGGGCCTGGGCGCACATGCTCGGCTTCCGGGGGCACTTCTCGTCCAAGTCGCGCGTCTACTCCACCACCCTCGGCGCCCTCCGCCAGGAACGCGCCGACTTCCGCGCCGCGCAGGAGGCGTCCGCCCTCGGCCTCGACGACCGCGAACCGGACACCGTCCTCGTCCTGACCGACTGGCAGTACGCCGGCCACGGCCACACCCCGGGTGAAGCCGCCCTCGCCGCGACCATCGCGCGCGACCTGCACACCAACCGCGAGACCGCCCGCGAAGTCCTCCGGAGCGAAGGGAACACGGAATGACCACGGCCGTCCGGTCGCGCAGCATGCTGACCCTCGCGGAGGTCTGCGAGGAACTGGGCGTCTCGCGCTCGACCTTCTACGACTGGCGGGCGAAGCGGCGTGCGCCGCGTTGCATCAAGCTTCCGAACGGCGACCTGAGGATCCGGCGGAGCGATCTCGACCACTGGCTCGACGACCGTGAGGACGCTGCCTGATGGAGACCACGTACGACGTGAAGGTCTACAAAATCCTCACGTACAAGGGTGCCCGGAAGACCACCTACACCGTGCGTTGGGAGGTCGCGGGCAAGCGCTGGCGTGAACCCTTCGGCACCGTCGCACTTGCTGAGGGCTTCCGCTCCGAATTGATCCGGGCCACGGGCAAAGGCGAGGCCTTCGTCATCGCCACCGGTCTGCCGGTGTCCCACCGCTCCAAGTCGGCTTCGATGAGCTGGTACGCGTTCGCCGTCGGGTACGTGGACGCCCGTTGGGCGGAGCTCGGCGGCAACAGCCGTAAGAACGCCGCCAAGACCCTGACGGCGGTCACCGTCGCGCTGCTGCGTGTCCAGCCGACCCAGTTCGCCCCGGTGGCTGTGCGGACCGCGCTGCGCGAGTGGGCGTTCAATGCGACACGCCGTGCGGATGCCCCGCGAGACGTGGTGACCATCCTCAGGTGGGTGGAGCGCAACTCCCTGCCGGTCTCCGTCTGGGAGGAGCCGGAGAGGGTTGATGAGGTCCTGCGAGCCATCGACACGCGTCTCGACGGCAAGCAGGCGGCGGCCTGGTCCAGGAAGCGCAACCGCCGGATTCTCAACGTCGTCATGAAGCACGCAATCCGGCGGCGCGTCTTGCGGACCAACCCGCTCCCCAAGGGCAAGGAAGCGACGACCGTCACCAAGACCAGCAACGCCGTGGACAAGCGGTCTCTGATGAACGCGGACCAGGCGGCGGCGCTCCTCGACTGGATCCGGCGCCGGCCACGCGGGGGAACGCGGCTGCACGCCTTCTTCGCCACGCTGTACTACTGCGCTCTGCGGCCGGAGGAAGCCGTAGCCATGCGAGTGCAGGACGTGACGCTTCCCGACCCCAACCTCCGGGACCAGTGGTGTGAGCTGCTGATCCACACGGCGACTCCGGAGGTCGGCAAGCAGTGGACCGACACCGGGGAGATCCACGAGGAACGTGATCTGAAGGGCCGCGCCGAGGGCGAGACGCGCACCGTGCCGGGGCACCCTGCCCTGACCCGCATCCTGCGGCAGCACATCCAGGACGAACAGCTCAAGCCCGGTGATCTGCTGTTCCAGGGGGAGACGGGCGGCATTCTCGCCGGCTCGGTCATTCGTCGGGCGTGGCGCAGTGCGCGCAAGGCCGTCCTGCCCCCGCACGTCTTCGAGTCGCCCACGGGAAAGCGGGTGTACGACAACCGGCACACGCGCCTCACCAAGTGGCTCAATGACGGGATCCCGCCCGCTGAAGTCGCCGAATGGGCCGGGAACAGTGTGCCGGTGCTGCTGGCTACCTACGCACGGTGCGTCGAAGGGCAGCTGCCTGACTTGAAAAAGCGCCTGGAGGCCGCCGGGGATCTTCCCGAGCCGACTGACGCGGGCTGACGCCTCTCGCCGAAAACTTCGACACGTATTCGACACAGCCACCCGCGAAAACCCGGTGACAGCCGGACAGCCCCGCACCCTCCCCTTGATCATCGGGGGAGTGTCCGGGGCTTCGCCGTGTCGCGTGAAACGTGCTCTGAACAGCAAAAATGCCCTCCCGGAGGGAGGGCGGAGACTTGCGCCCCCGGCAGGACTCGAACCTGCGGCCAAGCGCTTAGAAGGCGCCTGCTCTATCCACTGAGCTACGGGGGCCGGTGTGGTGGCCTCGTACGTGCTGCCCGGGTGTGGGCTGATCCGTGACGTTGCCGGGGACAAGGATAGGGCTCCCGGTTCCTTGTCCTGGTTGCTTCCCCTCCGTGGCTCAATGTGGAGGTTCGGTGAAGCGGTCCTGATAATCGCAGGCAGGTGCGAATCGTGCACCGCTTTTGGCGTCCCTGGCCACGGGTGTTGTGCACTCGTTATGCCTGCGCAGTGCCTCTGCCCCACTCGCGCCTTCCGTCCCTTGTGTCCTATCGGCGCGCAGACATGCCTATATGCTTCATAAATCCCCTAAAATTGGGCATTCTTCGCGTGTGGTGACCTTGGACGTAAGGCCTCAGCTGCTCGACGCACTCTCCGCCCTGCGCGACCGTGTCGCCGCCGCACGCTTCCCGCTGCCCCTGACAGGGGCCCCGCGCGCGCGTGCCAACCGCGACGAACTGCTAGCCCAGCTCGACGACTACCTGGTGCCACGGCTCCGGCAGCCCGACGCGCCGTTGCTGGCGGTGGTGGGCGGTTCCACCGGCGCCGGCAAGTCGACGCTCGTCAACTCCCTGGTGGGGCGACGTGTCAGCGAGGCGGGCGTGTTGCGGCCGACGACACGGACCCCGGTGCTCGTGTGCCACCCGGAGGACCATCACTGGTTCAGCGGCATGCGGGTGCTGCCCGGGCTCGCCCGCGCGTGGGCCCCTCATCAGGAGTCGGCGGACGATTCCCTGCTCACCGGCGAGAACGGCAGACCCGTGCTGCGGATCGAGACAGCCGACACGCTCCCGCCCGGTCTCGCCCTCCTCGACGCGCCCGACATCGACTCGCTGGTCGCCGACAACCGCGTACTCGCCGCCGAACTGATCTGCGCCGCCGACATCTGGGTGATGGTGACGACGTCCTCCCGCTACGCGGACGCCGTGCCCTGGCACCTGTTGCGCACCGCCAAGGAGTACGACGTCACCCTCGTGACCGTCCTCGACCGGGTGCCCCACCAGGTCGTCTCCGAGGTGTCCCGGCAGTACGGCGCGCTGCTCAGCAAGGCCGGCCTGGGCGACGTACCGCGTTTCACCGTCCCCGAACTGCCCGAGTCCGCCTGGGGCGGTGGGCTTCTTCCGGCCACCGCCGTGGCGCAGCTGCGCGCCTGGCTCGTCCACCACGCCCAGGACCCCGTCGCCCGCAACCACGCCCTCGCCCGCACGGCCCACGGCGTCCTCGACTCCCTCAAGGCACGGATGCCCGAACTGGCCGGCGCCGCCGCCGCGCAGCACGCGGCCGCACTGCGGCTCACCTCGGCCGTCGAAGGGGCGTACGACAGCGAGTACACGCGCGTGCGGGGCCGTCTGCAGAGCGGCGCCGTGCTCGCCGGCGATGCGCTCAAGCGCTGGCGGGCGTTCCCCCTGGACTGCACCGCCGGCGAACTCCTCGAGGCCCTGGCGGAGAGCCTCGCCGCACTGCTGCTGTGCGCGGTCGCCGCCGCCGACGAACGCGTCGACGAGGCCTGGCGTCGCGAACCGGCCTCCAGGGCATCGGCACTGACGGACCGTGACGCCTCGCCGGAGAGCGCCGAGCACCGCATCGGCCTCGCCGTTCGCCGGTGGCGGCGCGAGCTGGAGGAGTACGCCGAGGACGAGGTGCGAGGCCTGGAGCGCAGTGCCGCGCCCGACCCGGAGTCGGTCGCCGCTCTCGTCGCCACGGCGCTGCTGGGCGGCCGCAGGGCGCGTTCCGCGGGTGAGGGACTCGCCGAGCGGATCGGCGCGCACGGGGCGCTGCGGCTGCGCGACCGGGGCGGGCGGCTGCTCGCCGAACACCTCGACCGGGTCATGCACGCCGAACGCGAACTCCGACTCGCGCCCCTCGACGGACTCGAAGTCCACCCCGAACCCCAGGCCGAACTCATCGCCGCGCTGTCCGTACTGCAGAAGGAGAGGTGACCGGTGACCGCCGTCACTGACCAGGACCACACGGACCACACGGACCAGACAGGCCACACGGACCAGACAGGCCACACGGACCACACAGGCCACACGGACCACACAGGCCACACGGACCACACAGGCCACACGGACCACACAGGCCACACGGACCAGACACGCCACACGGACCAGACACGCCACACGGACCAGACAGGTCACGCGGGCCAGACGCGTCACGCGGGCCAGACGCGCCACGCGGACGAGGAAGAGAACGAGAATCCGGCTCCCGAAGGGCACCGAGACCCCAAGAGTCCGCACGACCACGACAGTCCGCAGGACCCCAAGAGTCATCAGGAGCACCAGGAACACCACGAGCAGCAGCATGAGCGGCAGCACGAGTGGCAGGATCGTGAGGACCGGTGGCGACACCAGGACGATCACGGGGTCCGGGAGCGCGCCGAGAGCCCGGGGCGGGAGGGGACGGAACCGGAGAGCGGCGGCGATCTGTCCGAAGAGGCGGACGCTCCGGCGCAGGAGCCGGAAGGCGGCCACGCGCGCGTGGCCGACGGCGCCGAGGCCGCTCTGCCGCGGCCGAACGCCGCTCCGGCCCCGGAGCCGTCCCCATCGCCGGCCGCGCGCACGTCTCCGTCGACCCGTGCGGACGCCGACGAGGACCCGGACGACGCCTGGGGCGACGGTCTCATCGCGCGCCGCGTGAACGAGGCCGCCGCCGAGCAGGCGGCCGCCGACAAGGCCGCCCGGTCCGGGGGAGGCGGCGGGGCCCTGCCCTCGACCCCGCTCGTCTACGACGGACCGCTGCGCTCACGGCTGGAGGCGCTGCGCGAACTCGTGGGGCTCTCCCGCACGCGCCTCGACAGCAGGACGCTCGCCCAGGCGGGCCGGGTCCTGGACGAGGCGGCCGCACGGCGCCGGCACTCCGGGCAGCACACCGTGGTCGCCCTCGCGGGCGCCACCGGCAGTGGCAAGTCGCAGCTGTTCAACGCCCTCGCCGGCGTCGCGCTCTCGGAGACGGGCGTCCGTCGGCCGACGACGTCGTCGCCCATCGTGTGCACCTGGAGCGACGGAGCGTCGTCCCTGATCGACCGGCTCGGCATCCCGGGCCGGCTGCGCAGACGGCCGGTGCAGAGCGTGGAGGCGGAGGCGCAGTTGCGCGGGCTGGTCCTGATCGACCTGCCCGACCACGACTCGGCGGCCGTGCAGCACCGTGAGCAGGTCGACCGCGTGCTGGCGCTCGTGGACGCCGTCATCTGGGTCGTCGACCCCGAGAAGTACGCCGACGCCGTCCTGCACGAACGGTATCTGCGGCCCATGGCCGGACACGCGGAGGTCATGTTCGTCGTCCTCAACCAGGTCGACCGGCTGCCCGGCGAGGCCGCGGAGCTGGTCCTCGACGACCTGCGGCGGCTGCTCGACGAGGACGGCGTCGCCCTCGGCGAGTACGGTGAACCGGGCGCCACCGTGCTCGCGCTGTCGGCGCTGACCGGAGACGGCGTCGGTGAACTGCGCGAGGCGCTGGGCCAGTTCGTCGCGGAGCGCGGCGCCGCCGCCCGGCGCATCTCGGCCGACGTGGACGCCGCCGCCTGGCGACTGCGGTCCCTCTACGCCACCGGACGACGCGTCGGGCTGAGCGAGCAGGCGCGGGACGAGTTCGCCGCCCGGCTGGCGGACGCCGTGGGCGCCACCGCGGCGGGCGAGGCCGCCGAACGGGCCTGGCTGCGCAACGCCAACCGCGCGTGCGGCACGCCCTGGCTGCGTCTGTGGCGCTGGCAGCAGGACCGGCGCGACCCTCCCACCGGGCGGTTGCCGGTCCGCGCCCAGGTCGACGAGGAGGCCACGGCGCGGCAGCGCGTAGAGCAGGCGGTGCGCACGGTGTCCGAGCGGGCCTCTGCGGGGCTGCCGGCGCCCTGGGCGCAGGCCGTCCGGGAGGCGGCGGTACGCGGAGCGCAGGGGCTGCCCGAGGCGCTGGACGACCTGGCGGCGCGGGCCGGGCTGCCGCCGGGACGACCGCCCCGGCCGGGCTGGTGGCCGGTCGCTGTCCTGGCTCAGGCGTGCATGACGCTCCTGCAGATCGTCGGCGGTCTGTGGCTGGTCGGCCAGATCGTCGGAGTCATGGCCCCCAACCTCGGCGTACCGGTGCTGCTGATGGTGTCCGGCATCATCGGCGGCCCGCTGGTCGAATGGAGCTGCCGGATGGCGGCACGGGGGCCGGCCCGGCGGTACGGGCACGACGCGGAACGCCGGTTGCGGGAGGCTGCGGCCGGCTGCGGACGTGCCCGGGTGCTGGACCCCGTCGCCGCGGAGCTGCTGCGCTACCGGGAGGTGCGGGAGCAGTACGCCAGGGTCACGGGGGCGGTGTCCGGCGCGCGGTGACCCAGATGACCGGGAGCGGGCGAGCGGAACGGGCCCCGAGACGAACACGCTCCAGACAAACGGGCCCGAGACGAAAGGGCCCGAGAGGAACGGGCCCGAGAGGAACGGGCCCGAGGCGGCATGGTGGTGATCGACATGGGGGTGTGGGGCCCTGAGGGCCCGGGCGGCGGGCTGGTTCCGCCGGGGTGATCACGGGGAGCGCAGGCGCGGATCACTCTTCCGGGTGGTGGAGTTTTCCCCAGGTGGGCGGTGGTCCACAGCGCTCGGCGGGCCCGGCCCGACGGAGGCAGTCTGGCTTCGCGGCGGTCGCGACGGACGCGGTCGCCGCGGACGGCGCCGACGGCACGCGGTGAACACCACCGCGGCCGTCGCGGCGGACGCAGCCGTACGGGAGGGGCCCGTGCGCGTGACCGGGCGGCAGGACGTCCGGGTGAGGGAGGGGTTCGCATGAACGAGACGATGGTGTGCGCAGTGGGGAACGTGGCGACGCAGCCGGTCTACCGGGACCTGGCGGCGGGCGCGTCGGCGAGGTTCCGGCTGGCGGTGACCTCGCGCTACTGGGACCGGGAGAAGAGCGCCTGGACCGACGGCCACACCAACTTCTTCACGGTCTGGGCCAACCGGCAGCTGGCCCAGAACGCGATGGCCTCGCTGAACGTCGGGGATCCGGTGATCGTGCAGGGCAGGCTGAAGGTGCGCACGGAGTCGCGCGAGGGGCAGCAGGGCTGGACCTCGGCGGACATCGACGCCGTGGCGATCGGCCACGACATCGCGCGCGGCACGTCGGCCTTCCGGCGGCAGGGCCGTGCCGAGCCCGCGGCGGCGGGGCCGCCGGCTCAGCCCGAGCCCGACTGGGAGACCCCGGTCGCCGGTGCGCAGGACGCGAAGTCCGACGACGACGCGCGGCGTCGCGAGCCGGCGACGGTGACCTGAGCGGCCCCCACGATCCGCAGTGGAGTCCGATGGTGACGGTCGGTCAGCAGCGGGCGGCGGCATTTCGGCGCATCTGCACGAAGCCGCGAGGTGGACAAGTCGACATGCCTCACCCGTGACCGATCTTGGGATAACGATTCCGAGTCGGATCGGTGATCCGACGAGATGACCGGTAAGCGGGGTGCGCGGCGTCTCTAGGATGCCGGACGTAGCTCACTGTGGCTTCTGATTCTGCTGGTGGGACCGTACCCCCACATCAACGGGTCCTGCTCGAAGGGGAATTGTGTGATTTCTTCGATCTCCGCGTTGTTCGCGCGCGGGCGGGGCCCGGCCCGACTCGCGGCGGCCGCCGTGGCGTCCGGCCTCGTCGCCGTCGGCGTGCTCGCCACTGCGGGCACGGCCGCCGCGGCAGAGGTGACGCAGAGTCAGGGCGGGGCCACGGCGACGATCGGCGGTCTCAAGACCTACGGCGCCGCACTGGTCCACGCCAAGAGCGGGGACCAGGAGGTGTCGGCCGGCCTGTTCGAGATGTCCGTCGAGGGCGGCGGCACCCTCCAGACGTACAGCGTCGACCTCTACAACCCCACGCAGAGAGAAGCCAAGTACCACGAGACGCCCTGGAGCGGGACGCTGCTGGCCGCCAACCGGAACGCGGGCCGCATCCGTTGGATCCTGCAGCACTCCTACCCGCAGGTGAACGATCTCGCCTCGCTCGCAGACAAGGCCGGCATCGGCGCCGGTCTCACCGAGCAGGACGCGGCCGCCGGCACCCAGGTGGCCGTCTGGCGCTACTCGGACGGCGCGTCGGTCGACGCCGTCGACCCGCAGGCCGAGCGGCTCGCGGACTACCTTCAGAAGGCCGCCCGGGTGGTCGCCGAGCCCACGGCCTCCCTCACCCTCGACGTGCCCGCCGTGGCCGGCAGGCCGGGCGGACTGCTCGGCCCGGTGACGGTCCACACCGACGCGACGAGCGCCACGGTGACGCCGCCGGTGGACGCCGCCACCAGCGGGGTGCGCATCGTCGGCAAGGACGGCAGACCGCTCACCGCCGTGTCGGACGGCACCCAGTTGTTCTTCGACGTGCCCGCGGACACGGCCGCCGGCTCGGCCCGGCTGGTCGTGCAGGCCTCCACGACCGTCCCGGTCGGCCGCGCCTTCACTTCCGACAGCCGCAGCCAGACCCAGATCCTCGCCGGCTCCAGCGAGTCCACGGTGTCGGCGACGGCTAGCGCGACGTGGGCCCAGAAGGGGGCAGTGCCGGCACTGTCCGAGGCGAAGAACTGCTCGAAGGCCGGCGTCGACATCGCCGCCGCCAACCAGGGCGACGAGGCCTTCACGTTCGAACTGATGGGTGTGCAGCACACCATCCCCGCCCGCGGGTCCCGGACGGTGACGGTCCCGTTGCAGGAGGACCAGGCCTACGACTTCTCGATCGTCGGCCCGCAGGGCGGTCAGAGCAGGTTCACGGGCGTCCTGGACTGCCGGACCCAGGCCGACGAGATCGCCGGCCTGACCACGCAGACCCTGAGCGAGCCGAGCCCGGCCACCGTGGGCGGCGTCGCGGCCGCGGACGACACCGACCTCGCCGCCACGGGCGGCAGCAGCGCCACCCCGCTCATCGCGGGCACGGCCATCGGCCTGGTGGTCATCGGCGGAGCGGCGCTCCTGCTCGCGGGGCGGAAGGAGAACGGCCCGCAGGGCTGACGGATCCGGAGCCGCGGAGCTCCGGACCGGCGTGGTGCCGTGCGCTTCCCGGTCCGGTCCCACCGGCCAACGGTCGCGGACAGCCGCGTGCACGCGTCGACGTTGCGTTCGACGTCCGAATCCGCGATGTTTCCGAAGAGTCCGCGAAGACTTCGCGAAGCACGATGCCGGCGTGCGTCGTCCCAGCGTGGTGATCAAGGACGGACGCGTCGGCGGCGACGGCCTCGACCGGGGCGGGGCCGGCCGGCGGGACGACGTCGAGGGCCTCGCCGACGCCGGGCCGATCAAGCTCCACCGGTCGCGCCCGAACCTCCTCGCGGCGCGGTTGACCAGGCAGAACGCCCGGCAGGTCGCGCCCGCGTCCGGCGCGTGGGCCCACTGCCCGGCGCGGGCGGCGCGGCGAATCGTCCGGCGCCGGCGACACCCGTTCCTGCACCGTCGACCGCCGTCGGGCAGGCGTCGGGCAGGCGTCGGATCCGGGGCTTCGTACCGGTCGCGCCACCTGTTCCGGTCCACCCGCGAGCCCCTGGCGGATCCCGGACCGCGGACTCCAGCCGAATTCCACCCCGATCCAGGCGCATACTGAAGGCAATGACAAAACCTTCTGCACCGAAGCGTCACTTGCCCACCAGCCCCTTCAAGGCGCCGGCCACACTCGTGCCCAAGCACTTTGCCGTGGGTGACCAGGTGACACACGACATGTACGGCCTCGGCCGAGTGATCGGCATCGAGGACGGGATCGCCGCGCTCGTGGATTTCGGCTCGGCACAAGAGCGAATCCTGAGCCCCTACGCCAAGATGACCAAGCTCTAGCACCGCACGGCACCACGGGCGGCGTGCCGCGACGGAGCACCGCCGCGGCCGCCCGCCGACCATCGGCACCGCTTGCCCGTCAACGGCGCCGCCGGCGCCCCGCTCCGGGACCTCCCGGCGAAAACCCCAGATCAAAGCCCCCTGCCCGGACGGGTTTCCCCCGAGGGGTAGCCGTCCGGCAAGATGGGGTGTTACTTGCCATACGAGGGCACGAAAGGGCCCCTCACCAGCAGCTTTCCCACCGATGAGGGGCCGTGTCAGGCAGCCTGGGCCGTCTCTGGGCCGTCATGAGCGTGACCGACGGCCCTGTACATCGCGGAGATGGCGTTCCGGGTCCGCGTCTCGCTGGACGGCATGAGATGCGTGTACACACGGAGCGTGAACCCCGGGTCACTGTGACCGAGGTACAGGCTCAAGGCCTTGATGTTCTCCCCGGCGTCCAGGAGCACCGAGGCATAGAAGTGCCGAAGGGCGTGCATGCCGTGCTCGCGGGCTGCGGCGTATCGCTGACCCTTCTCGGGGACGGGGATGATGCCGGCCGACGCCAGGGCGGGCTTCCACGCCTGATCATTGAACGCCTGGCTCCACAGGGCGGAGCCGACCCCACTCGTGAAGACGAGGCGATGTGTCACCTTGGGCCCGGTCGGGGTCAGCCAGGGCAGGGTCACGTCGACGGGCGGGAAGCGCTCCATATGTTCGCGGAGAGCGGCGGACACCTCAGGGTCGAGCGGGACGTCACGGAGCTTGCCGCGCTTGGGCGGGGCGAAGACGAGCGTGCCGCGCACCTTCTTGACCTGCTGCCGGACGTACACCCAGCCGAGATCTCCGACGTTGTCGACGGCCAGCCCCAGGATCTCGCCCTGACGCAGCCCGCACCCGGCGCCCACGTCCACCATGGCCCGATATCGCTCGGGCACCCCGGCCCGGACGCCGAAGACCTGCTCTGCGGTCCACGGATGCACGCGTGACGGCGCAGGGCGAGGTGCCTTGACCGATCGGACTCGACAAGGGTTCGAGGCCAGCAGACGGTCATCGACGGCCGCGCTGAGGACCGAGGAGACCGCGTCGAAGATGAGACGCCGGTACCGGGCCGACGCGACGGCGTCCTCCAGCTGGCGGTTCCAGTCGCGGATGTGCTCGGGCTGGAACGACCCGACAGGGCGTGTGCCCAGGTATGGGAGAGCGTGCAGGCGCAACCGACCCTCCACGGCGGCCCGGCTCGTGAGGTCGGTCGTGAGTGCGGCGAGCCAGCGTTCGGCGTACTCGCGGAAGGTGACGCGGCCCGCCTGAGGGTCGATGTACTGGCCGCGCGTCATGTCGGCTTCGATGTTGGTCAGCCAGGCGTCGGCCAGTCGCTTCTGTTTGTCCGGGAAGCTCTTCGATTTCTCGGTGCCGTCCGGGGCGACGTACCGGGCCCGGTAGCGCAGGCCGAGGCCGTGGCGGTCGGTCTTGACCTTGCGGGGTTTGCCGTCCGGGCCGACTTCCGTCCGGAACCAGCGATCCTGCACGTGCCCGGCCATCAGGCGGCCTCCCCTAGCTGAGTGTCCACCCAGGCCCGCACGTCGTTCGGGTCGAAGCGCAGATGCCGGCCGACGCGGAAGCCGCGGGGACCGGTGCGCTTGCGACGCCACTGGTAGACCGTCTCGACACTGGGCAGCTCGAACATCTCCACGAGGTCGTCGGGCGTCAGGAAGCGGTTCGGCAGCTCGGAGGACATGTCACCACTCCCTTTCGTCGGTGGGCAGATCGCGCAGGGCTTCGCGGGCGGTCTCGCGGTTGTGCTGGAGGTCGCGGGCGATGGTGGCGGCGAGGGCGGATTCCCCGGGGGTGTGGCCGTGGCCTGCGTACTGCCAGTCGGCCAGGACGAGGACGGTGTCCGGCTCGACGTCCTCGAGGCCGAGGGCGGCGTGTTCCTGTGCGGCGCGGTAGTCGGCCCGGGCCTGGCGGAGCTCGCCGAGGGTGGTGGAGTAGCGGCGGGACTTGGAGGAGAAGTGCCCGCGGAAGCCGAGCATGTGAGCCCAGGCCCACAGGCGGCGGTCGGGGTAGAGCGGGTCGAGTTCCTTGCAGGCGGTGATGAGGCGGCGGGCGTGGTCGGGGACGCCGTGGCGGTCGAGCTCGGAGAGTTCGCCGATGCGGCGGTCCAGGGTGCCGGTGTTCTCGGCGGCTTTGGTGGCGTACTTGGCGACATAGGAGGCGACGGCCTGCTCGGTGATGTCGGAGCCGTCGCCGAAGGCCTTGATGGGGCGGACGTCGAGCTGGGTGCCCCAGCGGAAGGTACGGGCGGGCTGGTCCCCGGCGGCGGGCGCGGAGACCGAGGTGTAGGAGTGGGCGGCGGCGGCCTGGACAGCGTCGGCGAGGAGGCCGACCGTTGCCCAGGCCGGGGGCGGGGTGCCGGGTCCGTCGGGGCCGTCGAGGCGGATGACGGCGTGGAAGTGCAGGGCCCCGCGCTTTTGGAACTCGGCGACCTTGCCGTACGAGACTCGGGCGGCTTCCTTCAGCTCCCGTTGGGAGAGGCCGGCGCGGGCGGCGATCTCGCGGCGCAGTCGGTTGGTGAAGCGCTGCCAGAGCTGTCCGGCGTGGTTGTTGAACAGCACGGCCGCCGCGTAGTCGTAGGTGGTCGAGTCGAGGGCGGTGCCGAGGGCGGGGTCGTCGGCGGCATGGCGGGTGCCGCAGCGGCAGACGCTGTGATTGGGACGGTTGTGGACGCGGCCGAAGGACGGGGCGGTGAGGGTGGCGAAGACGCGCGGGTGATCGCGGACCGTTGCGGGGATGTCCCGGCGGTCGTCTCCTGCCAGCCCGGCGCGGATCAGGTGGTAGGTGTCGCCCGCGTAGGTCCAGGCGCAGGAGGGGCAGCGGGAGGCGCGGCGGTTGCCGCAGGCCAGGCGCAGGCGTCCGCCGGGCTCGTTCTCGGTGGAGTAGTGGTGCAGGGTCTCGCCGGTGGTCTTGTCCTTGGTGAGGGTCCAGCCGGTCAGGTGGATGGGGTCGGCGCAGCCGCCGGTGCGGCGGATCTGGTCTTCCCACCGGGTGTAGTCGGACGCCGAAGCCACCCTCAGGAGGTCGCCGAGGGTGGTCGGGTCGAGCAGGGTGTCAGGCACGGGCGCCCTCGCGGTCGCGGCGGATGGGCGTGGTGCCGGTGCCCTGGCAGGCCGGGCAGTGCGCCGTGATGGTGCGGAGGTGGCCACGGTGGTCGCGGCCGCCGAGGGTGACGGCGACGGAGGCGAAGCCGTCGCAGGCCGGGCAGATCCTCGGCGGGGGCGAGCTGTGGTGGGCCATGATGGTGGTTCCTTTCGATTGCGGTTGGAAGGAACGGCCCCGGGTGGCGGCGTGCTTGGCGGCTTGTGCGCCACCCGGTGGCCTCTCAGCGAGTGGTGCGGGAGCTCCGGCGGCCACGGCCCTTGGCGGCGTACATGGCTGCGTCGGCGGCGGCGAGCGCATCGGTCAGGACGGGCACCGCCAGCTCGGCGACGTTGCAGGCCCCGACAGATGCAGCCAGGGGCAGCGAGACGTTGTCGTAGTCGAGCGGCCGGTGAAGCGCGGCGATCAGCGCGTCGAGATCGGCGGCGTTCAAGTCCCGTACGACGGCGACGAATTCGTCCCCTCCCAGGCGGCCAGCGATCCCGTCATGTCCGCACCAGGTGCGCAGCCGGTCGGCGGTGGCTGCGAGGGCGGCGTCCCCGGCGGCGTGGCCGTGGCTGTCGTTGAGGGTCTTGAAGCGGTCGAGGTCGACCAGGAGGACGGCGGCGTTGGGGTGCCGGCGGATGAGGTGCTCGGCGCGGGCGGTCCATCCGGCGCGGGTGTGCAGGCCGGTGAGCGGGTCGCGGCGGGCGGAGGCGAGGCGGCGGGCGAGGATGCTGCCGTGCACGGCCCAGCCCAGTAACGGCAGGATGCTCGCGGCTATGTGCGCTTCCATGGCGTTCTCCTTGGCGATGCGGTTGGCGTTCCGGAACGCGGTCCCAGAGGCGGCGGCGTGCTTGGCGGCTTGTGCGTCGCCCCGGGGACCTTTCAGCGGCGGTGCTGGGAGGAGATGAGCGAGCGGACGACCAGGGCGCAGACGGCGACCGAGGCGGCGGTGACGGCGACCGCCAGGAGCATCGAGACGAGCACCGTGCCGACGACCAGGACCACGGCGGTGCCGCCGCCGACCAGGGCGAGCACGGACCCTGGGGTGAGCTGCACCGTGGGCCGGGACGTCGAGGCCGGCGCGACCGGTGCGGTCTGGGCGGTCGGGGCGGGGGCGTGCTGGATGACGGTGGTCGACTCGAGGACGGTGGGCCGGGAGACGAGTCCGGTCGGGGTGGGCATGGTGGGGATCTTGGGGCGGAGCATGACGGGGTCTCCCTACTCGGTGAGGGCGGTGTCGATGACGGGGGCGAGCAGGCTGTCGGCGATGAGGTAGCCGCCGAGGAGGAGCACCAGGACCAGCCAGAGGGGCGGGCGGAAGAGCTTGCAGCCGAGGTAGCCGACGACGGCCAGGGCGAACCAGAGCGGGACCTGCATGAGGGGTGTCTCCTAGCGGACGCGGCAGCGGTGGGTGCGGGCGGCGAGCTGGGCGGCGGTGCCGCTGGAGTAGTCGGCGGACCAGCCGCAGCGGTCGGCGGTGCAGACGGCGGCGTGCTTGGTGCGGCCGTTGCGGTCGCGGTGGGTGCCGATCTGCACGGGGCCGATCCGCATGACGGAGTGGAAGTTGTCGCGGGCGGGCATGTCAGTCGGTCTCCTCACGGGTCGCGGTCGGGTCGGGGAAGCTGGCGCGGATGCCGGCGGCGGTGGCCGGGTCGGCGGTGCGCTGGGCGGCTTCCTCGGCGAGCAGGTGGGCGAGGTAGGGCCGGTCGGCGGCGGTCATCTCGCGGGCGCCGTCGAGGTAGTCGGCACTCGTCAGATCGGCTGGGTTGCTGGTCATGGGGCTTCCTCCCGTTGCTGGTCAGGCGAGTTGGGCGGCGATGGCGTCGGCGAGGTGGGGCGGGACGCCGAGGCGGGCGCGCAGGGTGTCGGTGTCGATCGGGCCGCCGGTCCGGGCGCGGTAGTCGGCGGCGACCTTGCGGGCGTGGTCGACGAGGACGGCGGGAACCGCGGGCCCCGGGTCGGCGGCCGGGAGGGCCGGGGGCTCTTCCACCGGGACGGGCGAGGGCTCGGGCTCCAGCACGGGCACGGGCTCGGGAAGCGGCTCAGGATCGGTGGCGGAGTCGGGTTCCGGGGCCGGGGCGGGTGCCGGCGGGGTGGGTGTGTGGTTGGCGGAGTGGGCGAGGAGGGTGCCGCCGAGGAAGGCGAGGGCGGGCCACCCGGCGATGCCCAGGCGGAGCAGGGCGGGCGGGTCGGCCAGGTCGAGGAATCCGGCGGTGGCGACGTTGGCGCCGAGGGAGGCGAACAGGGCGATGAGGAACCAGCACCAGGCCAGCCGGGACGGGCCCTCGGAGCGCAGTCGTCGCCAGGCGGCGACCAGGAGCAGGTCCACGCTGATCGGGTAGGCCCAGGCCTTCCAGCCGTCCTGCCCGGCAGCGGCAGCGAGGTCGTGCAGGTGGGCGAAGGACAGCGCTCCGGCAATCACCGCCTGGACCAGGACGGCGTCCACGCGAAGTCCGTGGCGGGCGGCCATCAGGACCCCTCACCGGGCAGGGCGGGCGGCTCGGGGAGCGAGGCGGCCAGGGCGGGACTGACGGCGTCGACGAAGTCGAGGTCCGCGCCGGTGGTATCGGCGTACAGGGCGAGCTGGCCGAGGAGCAGGACGGTGCGGGCGAAGTCCTCGCAGTCGGGGCACATGACGGGGGTTCTCCCTTCATCAGGCATGGCAGGGGTAGGGACCCGGCGTGAAGCGGTCGCGCCGACCGTGAAAGCGGGGAGGGGTCAGGCCGTGGCGGGAGCAGTGGCTTCGGCCAACTGCTCGACAGCCGGGGCGGTGCCGGTCAGCTCGGGCCGGAAGGGCGCGAATTCGGGCAGGTCCGGGGTGCGGTGGGCGTGCCGGTTGCAGGTGTTGACGGCTTGGCGCAGGGAGGTGTGCGGGGCGCGGATGCGGTGCCAGCCGCCGGTGGAGTCTCCGGCGATGGCGACCCCGCGCAGTTCGGCGGGGATCTGGATGGCGGCCAGGACGGCGTCCGGGGAGATGTCGCCGAAGGCCATCTTGGCGCTCGTTTCGTCGTTGACGCGGTGGGCGGTGCGGCCGGTGAGCTGGGCGCGGAGCATGGTGATGCCGTCGCCGAGTTCGGAGCCGAAGCGCTGCCCGCAGATCTCCAGGTAGATGCCGGCCGCGCGGCCGAGCTGGGCGAGGCGGACCAGGGCCTTGATGATCCGGTCGCGGCGCGGGTCGCTCTTCTTCGTGGCCAGCGCGAGTTCGGCGACCTCGTCGACCAGGACCACGACCGGCATAGGCCGCAGGTGTTCGGGCAGGTCCCAGATGTCGGCGGCTATCTCCGCGTCCGCGATGGCGGATGTGATGCGCTGTTCGGCGCGGATGACCTGGTAGACGCCTTCCATCCGGGACACGAGGGCGTCCAGCAGTTCGGCGGCAGTGTCGGGGTTGTCGGCCAGCGCGGAGAAGCGGCGGGCGAGAGGGAACAGCTCCACGCCCTGTTTGCAGTCGATGCCGACCAGGGCGACGTCCATCGGCGCGAGCCCGGCGACCAGGTTGCGCTGATAGACCGACTTCCCCGACTCCGTCGCGCCGAGGGTGAGGGCGTGCGGGACGGCCCGGTAGTCGCGGTAGTGGACCGAGCCGTCTTCGCGCAGGGCGACCGGGACGAGCATCGGGCGGGTGTCGGCGGTGGCGGGCATCTGCACCCGCTTGAGGACGTCATAGCCGGTCATCCGCACTTCGACGACCCCGGAGCGCAGCTCACGCGAGGTGACCCCGTACATCGAGAACGAGTGCCGAAGCCGGTCCGAGGAGGCGGCGACGTCGAAGGCGTCCTGTCCGGGCCGCAGCCCCAGCCGCAGGACCAGACCGGTCCGGGTCGGCCGGACGCGCAGGATGCGCGGCGGGCGGCACTGCGGCATCTCCCGGTTGGCGATGCGAGCCAGGGCGAGCCGCCAGCGCGAAGGCGGGACCGTCAGCCCGCAGGCATCCATGACCGAGGCGTAGCGGACCAGGACCCGCAGCGTGGCGAGCGTGACGCCGAAGCTCATCCAGTACCAGGCGGGACGCCGCCACCGCAGGAGACCCGCAGCGGCGACGACCAGCACCAGCGCGACCGTGAAGACGGTCATGATCAGGCCGCCTTCGAGGACGCGGCAGCGGCGACCAGCGACGTGACGGCCACCGCGCGGAAGGCGATCCCGTGCCGCTTCTGACCGTTGAAGTCGTTCTCCCACGGCCGGGCGACCAGGCCCGTGAGCGCAACCGGCGTACCCATGGCCAGCTCACCGGAGATACCCGGCTCCGGAACCGCGATGGACAGGATCTCCACCTCGTCGTTCGCCGCGAACATCACGTCCACGGTCATCATCTTCGCGCCGGTCTCCATGTCGGTGGCGATCTCACCGGTACGGCGGTCCTTGACCTTCGGCTGGGGGGTCTTGGCGACCATCACGGTCGCGGCGGAGGTGTCCACGGGGATCTGACGCATCGTCTTGTCTCCTGCTGAAGCGGGTTCTTGACCGACTCCCGTCGGTGAGATCAGGAGACCGCGAGAGGGGGTGGACGCATCACGGCCCGTATGGACGTTTGGGGACGTTTGAGCTATCGTCAAAACGTCCCCGAGGTGTCCCAGGAAGGGCAAGCCATGGCGAACGAGCGTCTGCGCGCGGCGATTTCAGCGAAGGGCGAGACCATCCAGTCCGTGGCTCAGCACGTCGGAGTCGACCCCAAGAGCGTGGAGCGCTGGATCACGACCGACCGCACGCCGCATCGAGGACACCGCTGGAAGGCCGCGAGCTACCTCGGCGTCGACGAGGTCTACCTGTGGCCGGCCGTCGAGAAGCAGGCCGAGACGGCGAGCACGTCCGAGCTCATCACGTACTACCCGCACCGGGGCGCGGTGCCGGCCGCTCTGTGGTCATCGCTTATCGAGAAGGCGGCGGACCAAGTGGACATCCTCGTGTACGCGGGGCTGTTCCTCTTCGACAACCACCCCGACCTGCCGTACGAGTTGGCCGACAAGGCCAAGTCCGGAGCTCAGGTGCGCGTCCTCCTCGGCGACCCGGAGTCGGAGATGGTCCGCCAGCGCGGCGAAGAGGAAGGCATAGGGGACGACCTGGCCGCACGCGCCCGGATCACCCGGCGCTACCTCGAGCCCGCGATGAAGACGCCGGGCGTGGAGATCCGGCTGCACGACACGATCCTCTACAACTCCATCTACCGCTTCGACGAAGACGTGCTCGTGAACCCGCACGTGCTCGGAGCTCCCGCCGGACAGAACCCGGTACTGCACTTCCGCTACATCCCTGGCGCCCGCACGTTCAGGCACTACATGCGGAGCTTCGACTACACCTGGGAGCGAGGGCGGCCCGCCTAGTCCAACTGCGGGCCCGTCGTGCGAGGCTGGAGGTATGGCCCGCGTCGACTACATCAACGATCCGAACGCCCCGAAGGCGAACAGCATCGTCCCCTCCGTCACCGCCGTTGCGTGCAACGAGGCTGGAGAGGTCCTGCTCATCCACAAGACCGACAACAACCTGTGGGCCCTGCCGGGTGGCGGCGTCGACGTCGGTGAGTCGGTCGCGGACGCAGCGGTGCGCGAGACCAAGGAAGAGACCGGCTTCGACGTCGAGGTGACAGGCCTGGTCGGTCTCTACACCGACCCCGGCCACGTCATGGCCTACGACGACGGCGAAGTCCGGCAGCAGTTCTCGATCTGCTTCACGGCCCGCATCACCGGGGGCGAGGTGCGCACCAGCAGCGAGAGCAAGGAAGTCGCGTTCGTCGAACCGAGCAGGCTGGACGACCTGAACATCCACCCGTCCATGCGCATGCGTATCGAGCACGGGTTGGCCGGCCGGGCAGAGCCCTACATCGGCTGATGAACCATGCGGGCACGCGTCCGCTCGACAGCGCCCTTGAGGTACGGCCGCGCGTTGCTGATCGCGTTGTGCACTTCGCTGCCCGGCTCGTAGCGGACGAGGATCTCGTCAATGCGGGTGTCGAAGTCGAAGGACTGCCCGGCGGGACCCGTCGTCATGTCGGCCATGATCAGAGCGTCCAGGACCGGCGAGTCTTCCCGCTCGTAGACGGCCAGCTCCGCCGTGAGGCCGCGTTGCTCCGCCTCGTACACGGCCCCCGAGTGATGGGCTACCAGCCTTACGAGGCGTGCCGGCGCACCCAGCGATTCCAGATGGCGCGCGCCATCGATGGGGTGGAAGCCGGTGTCACGCAGCTCGGGGGCGTAGCCGATGTCGTGCAGCCACGCGGCGGCGACGAGAAGATCGCGGTCAGCCTCAGACACAGCCCCGGCGATCTCTTGAGCCCGGGCGGCCACGGACTGGGTGTGCAGCCAGCGGTTCCCGAGCGGCGGAAGCAGGGACTCGGCGAGTTCCGCTGCCCCTTGGGGCGTGTCCAGTGCAGAAGGCATGGATGGAACGGTAGCCGAGACGAGCACGGAGCCGACAGGCCACGATCCAGCGGTTCGTGATCACGAGCGCGGTACGACTTTCCCTACATCATCAAGTGCCCGCGCACGGCGCGGGCGCGCGCCGCCTCTGCGGCGCGGCCTGCCTCCTGTCTCCGCCCCGGCTGGCCGCGCCCGGCGGCGCGCTCGGCGGCTGCGGGCATGAAGGTGGGAGACACCCTCTGTGGCTGGGGCGGTCGGCTCCACGGCTTTAGGCAGCCACTTTGGGGCGAGCCTCTAAGATCATGGCCCCAACGTCGTGCTTTACGGGCAGGTCCACAGACTGCCCGACTCGCCATGAGCTTACGGGGCCATGATCACTCGCCCCAAAGCAGCTCCAGCCCAAAGCCGCTCCGCCGACCGACCGTGCGTGCGTGCGTCAAGGATGGTGCTCCGGCGGTGGGATCACATACCCTCCAATGCTTTCCTCGAATTCCTGGAGATCGTACCAACGAACAGGTGGATCACCATGCGTCCTCGGCAGGACGAAACGGTGCGCCTCCAAATCATCAAGCTCGTACCCTTGCAGGGTGTCGTCAAATTTCCCCCGGATCATATCTCGTGTTGCGTGATAGCGGTCCTTGGGAATTTGTAGATGGAACGACTTCTCGGGTTGAAGCATAATGAATATCGTATCTGACACGCCATGCGTATACCTGGAATGGTCATGCCGATACAGTGGCGAGAATACATTTACGAAGTACTCTTCACCTCCGAATGAGAAGCGCCATTCCGCCCTGGTCGCCTCTTCGCGTGCGAATACCCGTGGATCTAGAGGATCGTTGGCCACCAAAAACGACACGAACGTCTTAACTAGCCGACATAGGTCATCCAGTGTCGACCCAAAAACACTCACGGGGAAAGCGTAGAGGAACCCGTCGAGTATCTCCTTTTGTGCGACCCGCGTGAACGATGCAAGCAAAGGAAGTGATGATCGGAGGTTCTCGCGAATGGAGAGTGACGGCTGGTAGGCAGGCGCCCCCCATAGGCGGGCGCCGCCCGCGAAGGGGCAGGCGGTGTACTGCTTGATGGGGGCAAAGTCTGCGAGACAAGGGGCCGTACCCGGGTCAAAGGGCCTTTCAAACCTATTAGAGTCCGCAGCCTTCCGCAGATTCTCTTGCAACAGATCCCGGAAGGACATCCCGGCACTGAGAAGCGCTTCGATAATCGACGAATGCAGGCGGGGGATAGCCTCATGCAACGTGGGGAACGCAAGCGCATCGACAGGAAGGCGATCCAGCTGATAGAAGGTAATTACGCGAGCAATGGAAGCTGTCTGCCGCTTGACGTCTTTAACGACGCCCTCGAACTTCTTCTGCGTCACATTGGACGCAAGGCGATCTTCGCAAATCTTCAAGATGTCCGGGTTGTATCCGGCCTCCCTATAAGCTCGTTTCAGATCCACGCTGTACTGTGTTGCAATGCAAACGCTACTCACCAAGATTTCCATGAGGTGAGCACCTATTTCGGCCCTATCTGCGTCTGCCGCTTCCAAGCTTTCATCGACAGCTATGAGTTCTTCATACAAATGAAAGGCGGCAGAAGTTGGCTGCCAATAACCGCCATATTTCTGCACCATTCTATGCACTGCGGTTTGGACATCGAAGACGTAAAGGTGACCCATGAGTGAATCACCCCCTATACCGGCAGGATTAATCGACCTCTCTTCCTATACTGCCAGCCTTGCGTCTCTCCGCAACTTTCCGACGTCAGGACCTCAACTATTCCATGCAGAAATAATTGACCGCGTGATTAAGGTGACGTTGACATCAACACCCACGACCAGCAGTGACAACCGGCAGATACTCCTACGGCACCCGTGCCGCGAGGCGTGCTGCGGCCAGGCGAGGTGGCTTCGATTCGAAGAACGGCGGTCCACATCAGCACTCGGGCGGCGATGACGGCAACGCTGACGGCAACGAGCGCGGACGACGACAACAGTCGGCAGCCTGCTGCGGAAGTCCTGCGGAACCGCTGGTCTGTCCTCCTGAGGTGTGCCCGCATCTTCTAAGCGCCTGACCAGCCGCCGGGAAGCGAACCCCCGCCAGGGGCAGGGTCTCTCCCCCCAACGCACAAGCGCCCTTCCGGGTCGTCCTCGGGCTGTGGAAGGGCACTCAATGGTGACCAAGGTCGACAACTGCCGACAGCTCAGCAGCAGGTGAGGGCGTTGATCGATTAGGCGGCCGCAGGTCACGGCCGCCCATGGTCAGTTGTGGCTGTACTGAGCGATCGGCACGCGGAAGAGGCTTGCTGGGACGGGAGGGGCAAAGTCCCCGGCCTGCTCGCTAGAACAAGGAAGCAGCGTGGCCGAGGTCGGTGGGGGTGCGGCGAGGCATACGCGCGCCTGGTCGGTTGGCCGGCGCGCCGTCGTGGCGGGCTGTCGTCGGCTGGGGTTCGGACGGGCCGCGTCGCAGGTGTCCCTCGTCGGCCGGGCGGGCGGGTCGGGGCCATGACCCTGGGCCGTCTCTGGGCCGTGCGACGATGGCCGACGCCACTCATCAGCGACCGGCAACGACAGACGTGCCACGGTCGTCAACCTCAAAACCCCAGGCCAGCCGAGCCCGACCATTCGAGTTACCACCCAAGGGTGGCGGTCAGGCAAGATGGGGTGTATCTGCCCACTGCCAGATTTCAAGCTGCCGGACGGTTTCTCTTGGCTGAGTACATCTACACCATGCGCAAGACGCGCAAGGCACACGGCGACAAGGTCATCCTTGACGACGTAACGCTGAGCTTCCTGCCCGGCGCGAAGATCGGTGTGGTCGGGCCGAACGGCGCCGGTAAGTCCACCGTTCTGAAGATCATGGCGGGACTGGAGCAGCCTTCCAACGGTGACGCGTTCCTGTCGCCCGGCTACAGCGTCGGGATGCTGCTGCAGGAGCCGCCGCTCGACGAGTCCAAGACCGTTCTGGAGAACGTGCAGGACGGCGCGGCCGAGATCATGGGCAAGCTCAAGCGCTTCAACGAGGTAGCCGAGCTCATGGCGACGGACTACTCCGACGCGCTGCTGGACGAGATGGGCAAGCTGCAGGAGGACCTCGACCACGCCAACGCGTGGGACCTGGACACCCAGCTCGAGCAGGCCATGGACGCCCTGGGCTGCCCGCCCGGCGACTGGCCCGTCACCAACCTCTCCGGCGGTGAGCGTCGCCGCGTCGCGCTGTGCAAGCTGCTGCTCGAGGCCCCCGACCTGCTGCTCCTCGACGAGCCCACCAACCACCTGGACGCCGAGTCCGTGCAGTGGCTGGAGCAGCACCTCGCGAAGTACCCCGGCACCGTCGTCGCCGTCACCCACGACCGGTACTTCCTCGACAACGTCGCGGGCTGGATCCTGGAGCTCGACCGCGGCCGGGCCATCGGTTACGAGGGCAACTACTCCACGTACCTGGAGACGAAGCAGAGCCGCCTCAAGGTCGAGGGGCAGAAGGACGCCAAGCGTGCCAAGCGTCTGAAGGAAGAGCTCGAGTGGGTGCGGTCCAACGCCAAGGGGCGTCAGGCCAAGTCCAAGGCGCGTCTCGCCCGGTACGAGGAGATGGCCGCCGAGGCCGACAAGATGCGGAAGCTGGACTTCGAGGAGATCCAGATCCCGCCGGGCCCGCGCCTGGGCTCCATCGTCGTCGAGGTCAACAACCTCTCCAAGGCCTTCGGCGACAAGGTCCTCATCGACGACCTGAGCTTCACGCTGCCGCGCAACGGCATCGTCGGCGTCATCGGCCCGAACGGCGCCGGCAAGACGACCCTCTTCAAGATGATCCAGGGGTTCGAAGAGCCCGACTCCGGGTCCATCAAGGTCGGCGACACCGTCAAGATCTCGTACGTCGACCAGAGCCGCGAGAACATCGACCCGAAGAAGTCGCTGTGGGCCGTGGTCTCCGACGAGCTCGACTACATCAACGTCGGGCAGGTGGAGATGCCGTCGCGCGCGTACGTCTCCGCGTTCGGCTTCAAGGGGCCCGACCAGCAGAAGCCGGCCGGCGTGCTCTCCGGCGGTGAGCGCAACCGCCTGAACCTCGCGCTCACCCTCAAGCAGGGCGGCAACCTGCTCCTCCTCGACGAGCCGACCAACGACCTCGACGTGGAGACGCTGTCCTCCCTGGAGAACGCGCTGCTGGAGTTCCCGGGCGCGGCCGTGGTCGTCTCCCACGACCGGTGGTTCCTGGACCGGGTCGCCACCCACATCCTCGCCTACGAGGGTGACTCCAAGTGGTTCTGGTTCGAGGGCAACTTCGAGTCGTACGAGAAGAACAAGATCGAGCGGCTGGGCGCGGACGCCGCGCGTCCGCACCGTGCCACCTACAAGAAGCTGACCCGGGACTGATCGATCTTGCGGCACATCTACCGCTGCCCGCTGCGCTGGGCGGACATGGACGCGTACGGCCACGTCAACAACGTGGTCTTCCTCCGCTACCTGGAGGAAGCCCGTATCGACTTCCTGTTCCGTCCGGAGAAGGACTTCCAGCAGGGGTCCGTGGTGGCGCGCCACGAGATCGACTACAAGCGGCAGCTCGTCCACCGGCACACGCCCGTGGACATCGAGCTGTGGGTCACGAACATCAGGGCGGCGTCCTTCACCATCTCCTACGAGGTGAAGGACGACGACGTGGTCTACGTGCGGGCGTCCACCGTCATCGTGCCGTTCGACTTCGCGACGCAACGGCCGCGCCGGATCACCGCCGAGGAACGTCTCTTCCTCGAGGAGTATCAGGACGACGACGCCGAGAAGGCCGTCGCCGCATGACGGTGCTCCATCTCGCCGACGAGGGGGAGGCCGCGGATCTCGCGGCCTTCCTCTCCCGGCTGCTCCACTACGACCGCGGAGCGGCGGTGCGACTGCAGGCGGCCGGCACCGCGCTCGCCGTCTTCGGACGGCCGCCGTCCTTCGAGGTGCTCGCGATCCGCGCGGTGCGGCTCGCGAAACCGTACGAGGACGGCCTCGACGTCACGCTGGACGTGACGGTTTCGGCGGGCGAGCTGCTGGAGTCCGTGGCCGAGAGCGCCGCCACGGCCGGCGTCCCCGCCGCGGTCACCGGGCCGCCGTGGGCCGGCGTGCTGCCGCCGCGCGGCGGGTGGCGGCCCGAGGCGGGCCTGCCCGCTCCGGACGCGCTGCGGGAGGCGGTCGGCTCGGCCGTCGCCGAATTCCGCTCCCGTACCGAGGAGCTGGCCGCCGAACTGCGGACCCGGGCGGAGGTTGACCGGATCGGACGGGAGATCTGGTCCCGGACGCTCGGGGACACGGCGCTTCCCGTGCGGGCCGTGCACGCGGCCCAGTCGCTCGGCTTCCTGCGGCCCGCGGCCGCCCCGGGCGACCTTGCGCTGCTCTCGCTCGGCGCGTGGCTGCGGCTGCGCACCCCGTACGGGTCCGTCGCGGTACGGCGCGCGGGGCAGCTGGGAACGCTCGACGTCAGCGTGCGCTGACGCCGTCCGTCGGCCTCTCCTCGGCGTCTACTCCGGGGTGTTCACCATCGACGCCGCCGCGTACGTCAGGTACTTCCACAGCGTGTACTCGTGCTCCTCCGACAGGCCGAGCTCGTCCACCGCGACCCGCATGTGCTTCAGCCACGCGTCGTGCGCCGCCCGGTCCACGGCGAAGGGGGCGTGCCGCATGCGCAGCCGCGGGTGACCGCGCTGGTCGCTGTAGGTCGTCGGGCCGCCCCAGTACTGCATGAGGAACAACGCGAAGCGCTCCTCGGCCGGGCCCAGGTCCTCTTCCGGGTACATGGGCCGCAGCAGCGGGTCCTCGGCGACCCCTTGGTAGAAACGGTGGACCAGCCGGCGGAAGGTCTCCTCCCCGCCGACCTGCTCGTAGAAGGTCTGCTCCTGAAGCGTGCCGCGCCGAATCTCTGTCACGCCTCCCATGGTCTCAGACGGCGCGACGGAGGACTCGAGGCGTAGGACCACCCCCGGGTGCTCGCTTCCGGGGGCCGCGCGCCGCACAGTGGGGTCATGGGCGCCCACGATCCCGACCCCGCCGGTGAGGCCGGCCTCGCCGCCTCCGCCCGGGCCCTGCTGGTGCGGGAGATCGAGGCGAGCGGAGCGTTCGCCGGGGATCCGCGATGGCGGGAGGCCTTCGCTACGGTGCCGCGCCATCTCTTCGTGCCGTACTACTACGTCGCCGGCGCCGGCGGCTACGAGCGGCGCTGGGGCGAGAGTCCCGACCGGCGCACCAGGGAGCGCTGGATGCGGGGCGCGTACGAGGACACCCCGCTGGCGACCCGGCTGCGCGACGGGGTGCTGCTCACGTCCAGCAGTCAGCCCTCGCTGATGGCGCTGATGCTGGTCGAGCTGCGCGTCGAGGACGGCGACCGGGTTCTGGAGATCGGCGCGGGCACGGGGTACAACGCGGCGCTGCTGTCGTACCGGCTCGGCGAGGAGAACGTCACCACCGTCGACCTGGATCCGGAGATCACCGAGTCGGCCCGCCGGCATCTCGCGGACGCCGGGTACCGGCCCGCCGTCGTCACCGGGGACGGGGCACGGGGGGTCCCCGAACGCGCCCCCTTCGACCGGATCATCGCGACCTGCACGCTGGCGTCCGTGCCGCGCGCCTGGCTCGCCCAGTGTGCCTCCGGGGCCCTGATCCTCGCGCCGCTCGCCACCGGGCTGATCGCGCTGACGGTACGGGACGCCGGCCACGCGGAAGGACGCTTCCTGCACACCCCGGCGTACTTCGTGCCGTTGCGCGGGTCGGACCGGCCCGACCCGGAGCCGGTGGCCTTCTCGGGGGTGCCCCGCCGGGCCGGGGAGAGCGACCGGTTCCGCTTCCTGCTGACCCTGACCCGCGAGGCCCTCGACCCGCAGGAGGCGTACTCCCTGTGGGAGCGCGAGGGCATGCCCGGGCGGGAGCGCTACGGAGTCACGGTCGGCGACGGGCGCGCGTGGGCGTGGCTCGACGATCCGGAGGGCCCGTACGCCTGGCCACTGCCGGGTTCGCCGGGCACCGACCCGGTCGAGGGCCGGCCCGACCGCCTTCCCGATCACCGCCCTGACCGCCGTCCCGATCGCTAGAACGAGCGGGACGGCACGATTGCACGACGGCAGGACCACGCGGACGGCCCGGCCGGTGTCGCCGTCAGCCGGCCGCCCTCGGTCCCGTCGCCGTCCGTCCCGTCGCGGTCCGTCCTGTCGCCGTCAGCCGCGGCGGACGGTGATCGTCGTCCAGGCGCCCACGTGGACCTGGTCGCCGTCCTGCAGCGGCACCGGGACGAAGGGCTGGATCGGCTCCTCCGAGCCGTTGACGGTCGTGCCGTTCGTCGAGTTCTGGTCGACGACGGCCCAGCTGCCGTCGGGCTGCTGGACCAGCACCGCGTGCTGGTGCGAGACGCCCGGGTCCTCCGGCGGCACCGACAGGTCTATGTCGGGGGTCTCGCCGGTGGAATGACGGCGGCGGCCGATGGTGATCTGGTTGCCGGTGAGCGTGCGCTGCTGCTCGGGCGAGTACGCGGGCAGGTTCAGCCCCGCGGCCTCCGGACCCGAGCGGTGCATCATCGCCATGAAGTACGAGCGGTCCGGGCCGATCGTCGCCGTCCAGGTCACCGGCTGCTGCGAGTACGCCGGGTTGGGCGGGGGCGGGGCCTGGGCTGCGCCGGTCTGCGGGTAGCCGTAGCCACCGCCGCCCTGGGGCGCGCCCTGACTCCTCGGGTCTCCCTGGCCGGGGCCCGTGTGCGACGGCGGAGAGATCACCCAGTCGTCGTCACCGCCGCCGAAGGGCCGGCCGCCGGGCTGCTGCCGGCCGGTCTCCTGCGGGTAGCCGGGCGGGGACGCCGGGCCGGACGGCTGGTAGGCCTGCGGAGCCCCGGGGCCGCCCGGACCACCGTGACCTGCGGGACCGCCCTGGCCCTGGCCCGGGAAGCCGCCGCCTGTCGTGGGCGGGGGTCCGGGAGGGCCAGGCCGCGAGGACTCGCCGCCGAAGCCCGAAGGGCCGCCGTCTCCGGGGCGGGCGGGGCCGGGCGGACGGCCGCCGGGTCCGGACGGTTCGCGTCCGAAGGGGTCGCCGGAGGGTCCGGACGGCTCGCGTCCGAAGGGATCGGCGGACTGGCCGCCCTGCTCTCGCCGGTAGGGGCCCGAAGGCTGTCCGAAGGGGTCGCCGGCCGGGCCGGACGGACGGCCGCCGGGACCGGAGGGCTCGCGTCCGAAGGGGTCGCCGCCCGGAGCGGTGGGGGGACCGCCGAAGGCGCCCGCCGGGGGACCGCCGGCCGGACCGGAGCCGCCACCGGGTCTGCCCGGGCCGCCGGAACCGCCCGGGCCGCCCGGCTCGCGTCCGAAGGGGCCGCCGGCCTGCCCCGCGGGGCCGCCCACGCCGCCGGGACCGCCCTGCCGCCCCGACGGTTCGCCGCCGAACGGCGGACCCGGGGGAATCGGTTCCGCGGGACGGTTCACCTGCGACGGTCGGGAACCCTGGTACTCGAAGGAGTCGCCGCCCCCGTACGACGGCGGCGGTGGCTGGAAGCGCCCACCGGGACCCGGACCGCCCTGACCACCGGGACCCGGTCCGCCGGGGCCCATGGGACCGGGGCCACCCGGGCCCGGTCCCGGCGTGCGGGGGGCGGCCGGGGTGTACGAGGTCGCGGTGTTGGTGAGGAAGTTCCACCGGCACTCCTCGCAGAAGGGCGCGCCGCCCTCCCGGGGCGTGCGGCACTGCGGGCAGAGCTCGGGTTCGTGGCCGGGCGCCGAGGACGGGTGGCGGCCGTCGGGCCGGCCGCCGCCCTGGCCGGGCGGGGGCGGCGGGAAGCCGTAGCCGCCGCCCGCGGTGGGGGGCGGCGGGGGCGGCGGAGGCACGGCACCGGCCATGCGGTGACCGCAGACCTCGCACCAGTCGTCGGAACCCGACTGGTGTCCGTTCGGGCAGGTCGGCATGTCGGCGCGTCCCCCTCTCTTCTTCGGTGTCCCGGAAGCCCTTCGGCGCCTGGGAGCTCGTTCAGGTCACTTCTTTACACGAACAGTCTTTGTGGACCGGGTCTCGAGCGTCATCTCGTCGGCGTCCGCGACCTTCGCCTTCAGTCGCACAGTACCTGTCGTGGCATCGACCACGTCCACCACCTTCGCAAGCAGTTTCGCAGTATCGGCGTTCCCCGAGACGCTCGCGAGCTGGACAGCGCGCCCCAGTTTGGCCGTTGCTCCGTCCATATCTCCCGCTTTGCGAAGGTCGAGCCCTTGCTGGATGACCTGTGCCAGTTCGGCCTGGCCGGTGTAGTGGGCGACCTGAGGGTTGATCGACGTGGAGGCGGCCATGTCGTCGGTCCAGACGGCCTTCACGAGCCCCTGCGCGCCCAGGTTCCGGACGCTGCCCCCGGTCTCGGGGATCACCAGCGAGACCCGTGCGGCGAGCATCTCCTGGCCGACGTTCGCCGCCGGGACCTCGACGCACACGTGGTAGTCACGGGACTCGTCGCCCCAGGAACCGGTGGGGTAGTCGCCCGCGCGCGGGCCCGCCTCCGTGCGGCGTCCGGTCAGTTCCTCGACCGTCGGGGCGACCTGCTTGACGAACTTGACGGCGGTGCCGACCGGGGTCCAGAGCCGCAGTGCGACGTCCGCGACCTCCTTGCCCATCGCCGTCTCCATCATCTGCGTGAAGTCGGCGGCGAGGCCGGCCGGGTCGGCGACGATGTCGGCGGTGCCGAGCAGGGCCGACGCGATCCCTGTGACTTCTTTCACTTCCCAGTCGGTGCCCACGCCGCGTGCGTCACAGGTGAAACGCCCGGCGCAGTCGTCGAGGGCGGCCTTCAGGTCCTGCGGCGACTCGTGCTCGTTGCGGCCGTCGGTCAGCAGGATGCCGTGCCGGATGGCTACGTCCGCCGTGGACAGCAGCCGGTCGGCCAGCCGCAGCCAGGTGCCGATCGCGGTGCCGCCGCCCGCGCTGAGCCGGCGCAGCGCCTGCTTGGCCTGCGCGCGGGTGGTCGCGTCGGCGACCGCGAGCCGGCCTCCGCCGGGGTAGACCTCCTTGGCGACGTGCGTGCCGTCGATCACCGAGAAGTGCACCCCGTCGCGCAGGGTGTCGACGGCTGCGGCGGTGGCGTCGCGGGCGTTGCGCATCTTCGTCGGCGGGTAGTCCATCGAGCCGGAGCAGTCCACCATGATCGCCACGGCGGCCGACGGGCCCTGACTCGGCGAGTAGAGGTGCGGCGAGGCCACGGCGCTGCCCACCGTGCCGCCGCCGGTGGCGGTCACCGTCACGATCGCGTTGACCTCGCGGCCGCCCTCCGGCAGGTACTCGTTCTGATAGACGTCCACCGAGAACTGCGGCACGTTCGACTTCGAGAAATTGGCCATGCCTACTCAAATCCCCCTCGGAAACCCCACATCGGTGGGGTGATGTCTGGGCACGGACCGGTCCCCTCCGGTCCGCACGCGTGCTTCCCCGTGATTGCCGTGGTCGCCGTGAATCCCGGGGTTCGTGTGCTGCCCGTGATTCCCGGTTTCCCGTAGTTCGTTCTGCGGCCTCAGGCCGATCCTGCCCCCTGCGCGGGGGCGGGGAACGGCACGACGGCCACT
Source organism: Streptomyces sp. NPDC020597 (assembly GCF_044335095.1). Lineage (NCBI taxonomy): Bacteria > Bacillati > Actinomycetota > Actinomycetes > Kitasatosporales > Streptomycetaceae > Streptomyces > Streptomyces sp. NPDC020597. Next base: position 36,131 of record NZ_JBIRUL010000019.1, read on the forward strand.
GTTACGTTGTCGTGGCCCCCGCCGTCCAGGGCGTGGCCGACCAGTACGCGTGCGCTGTGCAGGGGCCGGGCCGAGGCGTCCGGCGGGACGACGCCTGCCATCTCCTCCGCGGCCTCCGCGTAGTTCCACAGGCCGTCCGTGCACACCACCACCACACCAGGGCGGTCCGGCTTGAAGGAAGCCGTGTGCGGCTCGAGTTCGTAGGCGTCGGCGCCGAGCCAGCCGGTGATGGCGTGGGCGCGTTCGTCGGCGTAGGCCTCCGCCTCGTTCATCAGGCCCGCGGCGACCATCTGCGCGGCCCACGAGTCGTCCTCGGTGAGGCGGGCCGGGGGCGAACTGCGGTCTGCGGGGACCCAGTAGGCGCGGCTGTCGCCGACCCATCCGACGACCAGCAGCCCGGCGGTGACCACCGAGCCCACCAGGGTGCAGGCGGGGGCGTTCTGGTGCGGGGCGTGCTCGCGGGCCGTGGCGGGTTCCTCGGCCAGCGCGTTGACCGCGTGCGAGGCGGCGACGATCGCCTCGTGCATGGCCTGTTGGGGGTGCGTTCCCCGCGGCAGGGCGGCCAGCAGCGTCTCGCTCGCCGCCTTCGACGCGGCGAGGGAGGCGTCGTCCGGGCGGGTGGCGGAGGACACGCCGTCGCAGACGATCGCCACGAGCGCCGGCGAGCCGTCGGGCAGGGCGGTGCGGCCGAGGCCGAAGGCGTCCTCGTTGCGGTGGTGGCGCAGACCGCGGTCGCTGACGGCGGCGATCGGGCCGGACTCCAGTTCCATGTGGTCGCGTTCGCGCGGCTGGGCGTGGCCGCAGTTCTCGCAGTACCCGTCGTCGTCGACCCGGCCCGCACGGCAGGCCACGCACACCTTCGCGCTCTCCGCCACGACGGCGGCCTCGGCCGCGACCCGCGGGTCCGGGGCCTGCAGGGCGTATTCGTCCGGCTCCGCGGGCCGGTCGAACCGGACGCCGGAAACGCCGGTGACGTCAGCCGCGCCCTGGGCGCCCGAGTCACCAGGAACGCCGGGCGCGCCCGAGCCGTCGGGGGCGCCGGAGACGTCAGCCGCACCCGGTTCGCCGGAAACCCCGGAAACACCGGGAACGGCGGAAACACCGGGAACGGCGGGAACGGCGGGGGCGCCGGGGGCCGTGGGGGCGCCGGGGGGCGCCTCCTGGGCTCGCCAGTCCTCCCGGGCTTCACGGACCGCGCCCGGGGTCTGCGAAGGCGCCGGCAGGGCCGAGCCGTTCATCGTCAGGGTCGGGTGGTCGTCCGGGCTCGGCGGCACGACGGACAGGTCGTATCCGCACGCACCGCAGAAACGGTCACCCGCGTCGAGCGGCTCCGCACAGCTCGGACACGTCGGCAGGGCGGCCTGCCGGGGCATCTGCGACATCAACTACACCCACGTCCGGGGGCGGTAACGATTGGCACGTTCCACCAGATCGACTCTCTCCTCACCGCCGGTCGCCAGCCGGGCCAGCGTGCGGTACGAGCGCTCCAGCCCGAAGCGCAGCCCCCGTTCGTCCAGTCGGCTGCCGAGCAGCACCCGGGCGGCCGGGCCCGCGCCCTGGCCACCGGAGAGTATCCAGTCGAGGGCGCAGCCGAGGACTTCGGCGGACAGCTGCTCGCGCCGCGTCGGGTCCAGACCGTACGCGTCCAGCGCCTCGACCTGGGCCGCGGCGGCGGTGAGATCCTCCAGGAAGGGTACGTCGGAGGCGGTGGCGGTCCGCTGCCGGAGCCTCGCGCGCACCGCGGCCACCCGGGCCGCGGTGTAGTGGATGGAGGACTCGGGCACCGACTCCAGCGTCCGTACGGCGCCCGCCCGGTCGCCGGCCGCGAGCTGGACGCGGGCGAGGCCGAACGCGGAACTCACATAGCTCGGGTCCGTCGTCCACACCAGCCGGTAGTACTCGGCGGCGTTGTCCAGCTGCCCCAGCACCTCGGCGCACAGGCCGAGCGCCAGCTTCGGCGTGGTCTCGCCGGGGAAGGCGTCATAGATCGCGTCGAAGGCCAGCGCGGCGCCCTCGTGGTCGCCGGTGACCAGCGAGGCCATGCCCCGGTACCAGACCACCCGCCAGTCGTCGGGCCGTTCGCCCTCCAGTTTCGCCAGCGACATCAGGGCCGCCTGGTGGTCGCCGTTCTCCAGCCAGGCGCGGATCTGCCGCAGCCGGGTCTCGACCGACGGCGCCGGCGCGGCCGCGAGAGCCGTGATCAGTTCGCCCGGCGCGGACGCCAGCAGACCCGCGAGGAAACCCGCGTTGGGGTCGGCGGGATCGACATGGGGGGCGGGCAGCGCGAGGGCCGCGGCGGGCGCGGGAACGGCCCTGACGAGGCCGGGGGTGACGACCGGCGCGATCGGCGCGGCGGCCATGCCGGGCGCTCCGGGCGCTCCGGGCGCTCCCGCACCGCCCGCGGCCGGCAGCGCGGCTCCGGCCGGGACAGGGGACGTCGGGCCCGCGAGCGCGAGAGCGGCGCCGCCCGGCGGCGCGGAGGACGAACCGGCCGTGGCGGCGGGAACGCCGGAGGCGGCGGCGAGGGCGGGCGGGCGGCCGTCGCCGCCGGCCGTCGCCGTGGTGGACCGTGAGCTCCCGAACAGCCCGCGGGACGGGACGGCGACGCGCGCGCCCAGCCGCGACACCTCCCCGTCCAGTTTCGGGAACAGCTCGGTGTCCGTGACCTTGACCTCCGGGCCGAACAGCGTCGACAGCGCGGGCCGCGCCCGGCCGCTCTGCAGGGAGACGACCTCGCGCAGCACACCCGTCAGCTGCTCGGCCATCTCCTGGGCGGAGGCGAACCTGCGGTCCGGGTCGGGGTCCGTGGCGCGGACCAGGAACCGGTAGAAGGACTCGTACTGCCGGAAGACCTCGATGTTGTCGGGGTCGGGCAGCGAGTCCACGAAGACGGTCGTGTAGCCCTGGAAGTCGAAGGTCAGCACGGCGAGCGTGCGGCCCACCGTGTACAGGTCGGAGGCGACCGAGGGGCCGACCTCGGCGACCTCCGGCGCCTGGTAGCCGATCGTGCCGTAGATGGCCGACTCGTCGTCGTCCATGCGCCTGACCGCGCCCATGTCGATCAGCTTGAGCTCGTCCTGGCTCTGGATCGCGTTGTCGACCTTGAAGTCGCAGTACAGCAGGTTGCGGCTGTGCAGATGGCCGAGCGCCTCGAGCGCCTCGATGCCGTACGCGCAGGCCTGCTCGACGGGGAGCGGGTCCCGTTTGCCCTGCGCCGTGCGGCGGTCGTTGGCGATCTCCTTGAGGGACTTGCCGCCGATGTACTCCATGACGATGTAGCCGTCGAGGGAGCCGGTGCGCTGGTCCAGATGTTCGACGAAGCTGTAGATCCGCACGATGCTGGCGTGCTCGATCTCGGCGAGGAAGCGCCGCTCGGAGATGGCCGCGGCCATCGCGTCCTGGTCGCCGGTGTCCAGCAGGCCCTTCAGGACGACCCAACGGTCGCCCACCGGCCGGTCGATGGCCAGGTAGATCCAGCCGAGCCCGCCGTGCGCGAGGCAGCCCACGACCTCGTACTGGCCGTGCACGACGTCGCCGGCCTTCAGCTTCGGAGCGAAGGAGTACGGGTGGCCGCACTTGGTGCAGAAGCCCTCGGTGCGGCCCTCCCGCTCGCCGCGCGAACGGCCCACCGGGGCACCGCAGTCGGAGCGCGAGCAGAACCGCTTGCGCTCGGGCACCTCGGGGTTCTCCAGCACCATCGAGCGCGGGTCCGGCTTCGGCACCTGCGGCACCATGACCAGTCCGGCGCCCAGCCGGGCCCGCCCCGAGGAGTTCGACGTCGAGCCGGAGCTGCGCACCGACACCGACCGGCCCGTCGACTTGCCCGAGAGGGAACGCGACAGCCGCCCGGACACCGAGCGGCGCGACTTCGCCGACTGCGACGTCGTACGGGAGCTGCGCGCGCTGTTGCGCGAACTGGAGCTGCCCGACGAGCCCTTGCCGCCGCCGGTGACCCCGGTCGGCGGCGAGCCCACCAGACCCTCCCCCGAGGAGGGGCCCCCGGACGCCACGACGGGGGCCAGTCCGCAGGTGTCGCAGTACAGCTCGCCGCCGCCCACGTCCTCGTACGACCCCTCGCAGCCCGGCCGCTGACACGCCTGCCCTGCCTGACTCATGGCTACTGCTCCCCCCTGTGGTCCTGAGGCCCGCCCTGCTCAGGCACGCGTGGCGCGCTGAGCAGTTCGGCGGCCGCCTGCTGGAAGCGCAGGACGGCTTGTTCGGCGACGCGCAGATCGCAGGGCGCGCTCCACAGCATGCGCCGCGCCGCGTCGTAGCGCTCGATGAGGAACGGGTCCTCGGCGAGCCCGTGGCGGGCGACCTTCGCCTTGTACGCGTCGAGACGGCCGCGCAGCTCCGCGCGGACCGCCAGCGGCTGGGTGACCGCGCCCAACGACTCGCGGGCACGCAGCAGTTCGTCCTCCGCCTTCTGCTCCAGGGACTCCAGGAGCGGGGACAGGCGGTGCCACTGGGCATGGCGGCGGTACTCGGCGGCCGTCGCGAGCTGCTCCTGGAGCACGGTCGGCGGGCCGCTGACCACCGGCACCTCGATGGCGGCGATCTTCGCCAGCACCTCGCCGCGCGCGGCGCGCGCCTCGGCGAGGGTGCGGTCGGCGCGACTCAGGACGTCCCGCAGCCGCACCAGCCGCTGCTCGGCGTCCTGGCGGACCGTCAGGACGGCGTCGATCTCCCTGCGCACGTCGTCCAGGGCGCGGGCCTCGCGGTCGTACACCGTGGTGTCGGGACGGCCGCCGCCCGGCGCCGAACTGCCCTGCGCCGGCGTCCAGTAGGCGAGCGGGTCCGACACCACCTGTTCGCGCAGCGCGGTCAGCGTGTGCGTGATGCGCTCGAGGTCGTCGCCCGCCGGGTGCTCGCCGGGACGGACGCCGACGGAGTGCGCCAGCCGGCGGGTGCGCTGGAGCTCCGCGGCCAGTAAATCTATCCGGGCGGGGAGCGCCGACCAGACGGCGTCGGCGGCCACGACCATGTCCAGCGACGACGCGTACAGCTCGTTCATCCGGTCGACGAGCGTCGTCAGCGAGAAGCTCTGGCTGAGCTTGCCCGCGCCGTGCAGCGTCGGTGCGTTGGCCGTCGGACCCGCGAGCGAGCCCGCGACGGTGACGGACTCGCCGCGCAGCAGCTCCGTCAGCTCCACCAGGTCCTCACGACTGGACCAGCGGCGGCGCGAGCGGATCTCGCGGGCGCCGCGCAGGGCGGCCGTGTACGCGTCGAAGTACGCCCACAGCAGGGTGATCGACGCCTCCGCGGACGCCCAGCGCTCCTTGGTGACGCCGGTGAGCTCGGCGCCTTCGAGGAGCCTGCGGCCCGCGTGGTCCTGCAGGGCGAGGAGCGAGGTCTCGATCGCCTCGTGTTCCGCGCCGAGCCGCGCCAGCGCACGGTCGACCTCGTCCCGGTCCATGACCGGCCCGGGGGGTCCCGTGACGCCCATCGATCACCTCTCGCTGCTGTGTCGGTCCGCTGCTCTGTCTGTCTGCCCCGCCCGCCGGCCCCGCGGCGTGCCGCCGGCGGTGGCCGTCAGCTCGTGCGCAGGTACTGCGGCGGTGTGGGCGGCCTCGACGTGGCCGCGTCACCGCCCAGTGTGGCCGACAGCCACTTGTCGTACGACGCCTGCCAGCCGCTCGCGCTGTACGACACCAGGATCTGGTTGACCCGGCGCACCAGATCGCTCGCGCTGCTCTTCATCGCCACGCCGTAGTACTCGGTCGTGAACGGCGCGCCCTTGAGCTCCACCGTCGGGTCCTGTGCGGCCTGACTGGCCGCGAGCGCACCGTCGGTGACCACCGCGTCCGCCTCGCCGAGCTGCAACCGCACCAGGCAGTCGAGCTGGTTGGGGACGGAGGCGATCGTGGCGCCGGCGGCGAGCTTGCCGGCCCGTTGGTCGTCCGTCAGCCTGGTGTAGGCCGTCGAGCCGGCCGCCGCGCAGATCTTCTTCTTCGCCAGCGTGGCGTCGTAGCCCTTCACGGGCGAGGACTTGGGAGCGAGGACCTGCTGGCCGGTTTTGAAGTACGGCGCGGAGAAGGCGACTTCGCCGAGCCGGCTGCAGGAGATCGTCATGGTGCGCACCACCATGTCGACCCGGCCCTCCTGGATGGCCGGGACGCGCTGGTTGGTCGGGATGGCCTTGAACTGCACGGCGTTCGGGTCGCCGAGGATGTCCTGGGCGATCCGGTGGACCAGGTCGATGTCGAAGCCCTCGAGCTCCGCGCCGGAGTTGTTGGGATCGCGGTAGCCCCAGCGGTAGCTGTTCTGGTCGACGCCGACGACCAGTTTGCGCTTCTCGCCCTGCCGGGCCTTGATCGCGGCGATCGTCGCACCGTCCGCACTCGACGGAGCCAGCGTCTGCTTCTCCGGGTCGGTGCAGCCGGCGTCGGTCGCCGGAGCGCCCGAAGCGAGGCCCCGGCCGCCCTGGCCGGCTCCCGCGTCGGCGGCCGGTCCCGAGCCGGCCGACGGCAACATCAGCACGAAGGCCAGCGCGAGGGCGCACAGGCCTGCCATCGCGCCTACTCCGCCCCAGCCCTTCAGGCCCGCCCGCACCCGTCGCACAAGCATCGTCACGCCCCCCATCACCGGTACTCCGACAGCCTGCGGCCGATGCCGAGGATCGCGCCCGCCGCGCCCAGGACGGCGAGCGCGGCGGCGCCGGCCGGCAGCCCCGTCATCGCGTCCAGACCGCCGCTCGCCGCCTTCCGGAACTCGAGCCGCTCGTGCTCCAGTGCCGTGGCCAGATTGTCGTCGACGCTGTCGAAGCACGCGCCGGTCGCGTCCTTCCCGCCGATCACCAGGGCCAGCGCCTGCTCGTAGTTGCCGTTGTCGTCCTGCGCGCGGGCCGCGGCGTGGCGCTTCTTCCACTCCGTCATGTTGCTCTCGGCCGACGCGACCGGCTTCTCGCCGGACTCGTCGTCGGCGAGTTTCGCCGCCCGGGCGAGACCCTTGCCGAGGTCGGCCATGTCGGTGGTGAAGTCGTGGTCGTACTTGTCGAGCGTCAGGTCCTTGCCGTCGGCCGTCACCTTCACCGTCTCGGCGCCGCGCGCCACCAGGGTGAGGTTCTCGTTCCCCCGGGCCTTGAGGGAGGCGATCCGCGCGTCGTGCAGCACGTTCAGCGAGCGGACGCCGTGCTCGTAGGAGTCGTCGAGCCCCGCGCGGGCCACGCTGTGCCCGACCACCAGCCAGAGCAGCACGACCGTGGTGGCGGCCGTCGCGGCGACCAGTCCGTGGTTCAGGACCCGGTTGGTACGGCGGTAGTTGCGGTGCTGCGCCCAGGCCAGGCCCGCCAGCGCGATCACGCCGAGCGCGATCGCCGCCCACGGGTAGGGGGTGGCGTCGCCGTAGTCGTCCTGCAGCCGCCGGTTCTCGCTGTCGTAGAGCTCCTGGGCCGCCGGGAGCATCTCGTCCTGCATCTTCTGGTTGGCGTAGCGCAGATAGGCGCCGCCGACCGGGAAGCCCTGCCGGTTGTACGTCCGCGCGCGCTCCACCAGGCCCTTGTACTCGGGCAGCATCGTGTTCAGCTTGACGATGTACTCGTTCGAGGCGGAGTCGGCGTCGGCGCTGTTGGCGGCGTTGACGAGCTTCTCGGCCGCGTTGTCGATGTTCTCCTCGTAGCGCTGCCGGGACGTCGCCGTCTCCTGGCCGCCCGCCAGGAAGCCGCTGGAGGCCGCCGTGTTGGCGCCGGCCAGCGACCGGTAGATGTCGGCCGCGGCCGAGCTCAGCGGCTGGCTCTTGTGCAGCACGTCGTCGGCGGCGGCCGCGCGGTCGGTGGTCTGCCACGCGGTCACCGCGCCGAAGGCGACGACGAGCAGGGCGAGGACGGCGCCGATGACCCGCAGCCGCCCGGGCTCGGTGGTCGCCGCGGCACGGGCCTTGTCGAGGCCCTCGGCGAAAGCCGTCCGGCGCGGGCCGGACGGCGTCGGCGCAGGCGCCTTGACCGGCGGTGGTGCCGTGCTGGTTGCCGGATCTGCCACTGTTCGACCTCCCCCATGGTCATCTCCCGCCGGTCAGTATCCCTGGCGGGAGCGGTACTGCGCACCGGCCTTCACTGGATCTTGATCAGATCGCAGCTGCCCCTGTCCATGAATACGCCTGGGGCGGGTGTTCGGTTCCTTCCCGGGGGTATGCGCCGGTTTCGGTGCGCGGGGCGTCGTGGCTGGTCGCGCGCCCCCGTGGCGGAGCCACGGCCGCCGCGTCTCGGCCCGTGCCGGCGTCTCGGCCCGTGCCGGCGTCTCGGCCCGTGCCGGCGTCTCGGCCCGTGCCCGCGTCTCGGCCCGCGCCCCCGCGTCTCGGCCCGCGCCCCCCGCCGGGGGCGGCTCAGCCTTCGAAGAAGGCGCGCGTTCTGTCCTGCGCCGCCACCTCCGCTCCCGTCCGGTCCAGGCCCAGCAGCGCCGCCCCCAGCACGGGCCGTGCCCGCACCACGCGCGCGACGGCCTTCGGGGCCCGCGCGGCGAGCAGCTCCCGGACACGGTCGTCCAACTGCCCGTGCCCCGCGGTCAGGACGCCGCCGCCGAGCAGCACCGGCGTCTCCTCCGCCAGCAGATCCAGACGGGAGAGGGCCACCGCCGCCATCGTCACCACCTCCTGGGCCAGCCGGTCGACGATCGCGCGCGCCACCGGGTCGCCCGCCGCGGCCGTCGCGAAGAGGACCGGGGTCAGCTCGTGACGTCGGGCCGGCGGGACGTGCTCCAGGTGCAGGGCCTCGATCAGCGCGTACATGGAGGGGAGCCCGAAGTGGGCGGGGAGCGCACGCGCCAGGTCCGTCGGTCCGCCCCTGCCGTCCGCCGCCCGCGCCGCGTGCCAGAGGGCCTCCTCGGCCAGGCCCCAGCCGCCGCCCCAGTCGCCGGACACCCGGCCCAGGGCCGGGAAGCGGGCGGTGCGGCCGTCGGGGCGCATGCCCACGCAGTTGATGCCGGCGCCGCAGACCACGGCCACGCCCCGGGGTTCGGCCACGCCCGCCCGCAGGATCGCGAACGTGTCGTTGCGGACGTCGACCGACGCGCCCCACGCGCGCGCGTCCAGCGCCGCCGACAGCTGCTCCTCCTCCACGGGCAGGTCCGCGTTGGCCAGACAGGCCGAGACATGGGACGCCGCCGTCACCCCGGCCGCCCCGTACGCGCGCGCGACGGTCTCGGCGAGGGCGTCCATCGCCGCCGTCACGCCCACCGCGGGAGGACGGAAGCCTTCGCCGCGGGCCGTGGCGAGGACCTCCCCGTCGGCCGCGACCACCGCGACGTCGGTCTTGCTGTTGCCCGCGTCGATCGCGAGGACACCTGCCGTCAGGCCCACGCGAGGTGCTCCCGGTTGTGTGCGATCAGCCGGTCCGTCAACTGCTCGGCGTACGCGAACTGGCCGATCAGCGGGTGTGCCAGGAGGGCCTTGAACACCCGGTCGCGGCCGCCGTGCAGGGCCGCCCGCAGGGCCAGCTCCTCGTAGGCCGTCACCTGCGCCGTCAGACCCGCGCAGAGCGGATCGAGCGGCGTCACGGGAAGCGGCGTCGCTCCCTTCCGGCTCACGGCCGCCTGGACCTCGATCACCGCGTCGTCCGGGAGGAAGGGCAGTGTGCCGTCGTTGCGCGTGTTCACCACCTGGTAGGGGCTGCCCGTGCCGGTCAGCAGCGCCGCGGCCAGGTCCACCGCGGCCTCCGAGTAGTAGGCGCCGCCGCGTTTCGCGAGCAGCTCCGGCTTCTCGTCCAGCGCGGGATCGGCGTACAGCGACAGCAGCCGGCGTTCCATCTCGGCCACTTCGGACGCCCGCGAGGGCTTGGTGCGCAGCTCGCGGACGACCTCGTCGTGCGCGTAGAAGTAGCGCAGGTAGTAGGAGGGGACCAGACCGAGACGGTCCAGGAGCGGGCGGGGGAGCCGCAGGTCGGCGGCGATGGCGTCGCCGTGGCCGGCCAGCAGGCGGGGCAGGACGTCCTCGCCCTCGGGCCCGTGCAGCCGTACCCCGGTCTCCCAGGTGAGGTGGTTGAGGCCCACGTGGTCCAGGTGGACGTCCGCGGGGGCGACGTCGAGCAGCGCGGCGAACTTGCGCTGGAGTCCGATCGCCACGTTGCACAGGCCGACGGCCTTGTGGCCGGCCTCGAGCAGCGCGCGGGTGACGATGCCGACCGGGTTGGTGAAGTCGATGATCCAGGCGTCCGGGTTGGTCCTGCGGACCCGCTCGGCGATGTCCAGGACCACCGGGACCGTGCGCAGCGCCTTCGCCAGGCCGCCCGCGCCGGTCGTCTCCTGGCCGACGCAGCCGCACTCCAGCGGCCAGGTCTCGTCCTGCTCACGGGCCGCCTGGCCGCCGACGCGGAGCTGGAGCAGCACGGCGTCGGCGCCCTCGACGGCCCGGTCGAGGTCGTTCGTCGTCACGACCGTGCCGGGGTGGCCCTGGCGGGCGAGGATGCGCCGGGCCAGGGCCCCCACCAGTTCGAGGCGTTCGGCCGACGGGTCGACGAGGACCAGCTCCTCGACGGGCAGGGTGTCGCGCAACCGGGCGAAGCCGTCGATCAGTTCGGGGGTGTAGGTCGAGCCGCCGCCGACCACGGTGAGTTTCATGCCTTGTTAACCCTTCACTCCGGTGAGGGTGACACCTTCGACGAACGCCTTCTGCGCGAAGAAGAACACGAGGATCACGGGGGCCATGACCAGCACGGTGGCCGCCATGGTGAGGTTCCAGTCGGTGTGGTGCGCTCCCTTGAAGGACTCCAGGGCGTAGGAGAGGGTCCACGCGTCCGGGTTCTCGGAGGCGTAGATCTGCGGGCCGAAGTAGTCGTTCCAGGCGGCGAAGAACTGGAAGAGGGCCACGGCGGCGATGCCGGGCTTCGCCATCGGCAGGACGACCTTCAGCAGGGTGCGCAGGTCGCCGCAGCCGTCCACCTTCGCCGCGTCCAGGTACTCGCCCGGGATGGTCAGCAGGAACTGGCGCAGCAGGAAGATCGAGAAGGCGTCGCCGAACGCCAGCGGGATGATCAACGGCCACAGGGTGCCGGACAGGTCCAGCTGCTTGGCCCAGAACAGGTACATCGGGATGACGACCACCTGCGGGGGCAGCATCATCATCGAGATCACCAGCATGAGCGTCAGGTTCCGGCCCCGGAAGCGGAACTTGGCCAGCGCGTAGGCGACCGGGATCGACGACAGGACGGTGAGGACGGTCCCCAGGCCGGCGTAGATCAGCGTGTTGCGCCACCAGGTGAGGAAGCCCGGGGTGTCGAAGACCTTCCGGTAGTTGGCCCATTCCCAGGTGTGCGGGATCAGGTCCCGGCTGAGCGCCTGCGAGTCGCTCATCAGGGAGGTCAGGAACACGAACACGAACGGGAGGGTGAAGAAGAGCGCGGCGGCGACGCCGAGGGAGTGCACCGCGATCCATTCCAGCAGCGCCCTGCGGCGGGCGGTGCGCTCGGCGGGCGTGGACGTGGTCGTCAACTCGGCCGGGCGGTCCAGTACTTGCGTCATAGGGGTCAGTCACCTGCCTGGATGAGCCCGCCCCGGCGCCGCATCAGCAGCGCGGTGAACGCCATCGACAGGGCGAACAGGACGAGGGCCACGACGCACGCCGAGCCGTAGTCGAAGCGCTGGAAGCCGAGGTTGTAGACGAGCTGGGGGAGGGTGAGGGTGGAGTGCTCCGGGTAGCCGGGCTCGAACATGGTGCCCGCGCCCTGGATCACGCCCGAGGCGACCTTTCCGGCGACCAGGGGCTGGGTGTAGCACTGCATCGCCGCGATCACGCCGGTGACGACCGCGAACATGATGATCGGCGAGATGTTGGGGAGGGTGACGAACCGGAACCGCTGCCAGGCCGAGGCGCCGTCCAGCTCCGCCGCCTCGTACTGCTCCTTCGGCACGTCGAGCAGTGCGGCCATGAAGATGACCATCAGGTCGCCGACCCCCCACAGGAACATCAGCGTGAGGGCGGGTTTGGACCAGTCCGGGTCGTTGAACCAGCCCGGCGCCGGGATGCCGACGTTCGCGAGGAGCGAGTTGACGGGTCCGGTGCCGGGGTTGAGCAGGAACGCGAAGGCCATGGTCGCCGCCACCGGCGGGGCGAGGTAGGGCAGGTAGAACAGCGTGCGGAAGACTCCGGTGCCGGTCTTGATCTTCGTGATCAGCATGCCGATCCCGAGCCCGAACAGCACCCGCAGGGTGACCATGATCACGACCAGCCACAGGGTGTTGCGCAGCGCCGGCCAGAAGAAGGGGTAGTGCTCGAAGACGTACGTCCAGTTCTTCGTGCCGCTCCAGGTCGGCGGCCGGAAGCCGTCGTAGTGCATGAACGAGAAGTAGACGGTCGAGATCATCGGGTACGCGAAGAAGACCGCGAAACCGATCAGCCAGGGCGAGAGGAAGGCGAGGGTGCGCAGGGCCGAGCGCCGGTGCTTCGCCCTCAACGTGTGGGTCGTCGCCATCGCTACTTCGCCTGCGCGATGTCCGTGTCGATCTGCGCGGCGGCCTTCTTCAGCCCGGCCGTCAGGTCGGTGACCTTGCCGCTCTCGTAGTCGTAGCCGAGCTGCTGGACGGTCGTCAGGTAGACGCCGCCGTTGACGGACGCCGGGGAGGTGGTGGAGTTCGGGTTCGCGGCGATGTCCAGGAACGTCTTGAACCGCGGGTCGTACTTCAGGGCGGGGGACTTCAGGGCGTCCAGGGTGGAGGGCACGTTGTGGATCGCGTTGGAGAAGGCGACGACCGCGTCCGTGTCGGTGGTCATGTACTTCACCAGTTCCCAGGCCGCGTTCTGCTTCTTGCTGGTGGCGGCGATGCCGGCGATGGTTCCGGTGATGTAGCCCCTGCCGTACCGGGCCGCCTGGTCGTCCGGGACGGGCAGCGGGGCGACGCCGATCTCGAAGGCGGGCTTGGCTTCCAGGGCCATGCCCAGGCGCCACTCGCCGTCCAGCTGCATGGCCACCTGGCCGGTGTGGAAGGGGTGCCCCGGGCCCCACTCGTCGCCGAGGCCGGCGCGGAAGGTCTCCAGTTTCCTGAACCCGCCGAGCTCGTCGACCAGCTTCTTCTGTGTGGTGAAGGCCGCCGCGACGGCCGGGTCCGTGCCGATGGTCGACTTGCCGGACGCGTCGAAGTAGGTCGGCCCGAACTGGCCCATGTAGTGCTCGGTGGTCGTCTCCCAGCCGTGGTAGTTCGGCATGAAGCCGAGCTGCTTGTAGGTGGCGCCCTGGGTGATCGTCAGCTTCTTGGCGTCGGCCGCGAACTCGGACCAGGTCTTCGGGGGAGCGGTGATGCCGGCCTTCTCGAACGCCGTCCGGTTGTAGTAGAGGCCGTAGGCGTCGCCGAGCAGCGGGACGGCGCACCGGTCGCCCTCGAACTGGGTGTACTCGTTCATCGCCTTCGGGAACGTCGTCGCCGGGTCGATGTCCGCCTTCTTGAAGAAGGGGTTGAGGTCGACCAGGGCGCCCGACGAGCAGAACTTGCCGACGTTGTTGGTGGTGAAGGACGAGATCACGTCGGGCGCCGTGCTGCCGCCGGCCCGCAGCGCCTGGTTGATCTTGTCGTCGGTCATGTTGCCGACGACCTTCACATGGATGTTGGGGTGCGTCTTCTCGAAGCCGGCGACCAGCGCCTGCACGGCCTTCACCTCGTTCGGCGCGCTCCAGGCGTGCCAGAAGGTGAGGGTCGTCTCCTTCGACGCGTCGTCGCTCGCGTCGGAGGAGGACTGGCCGGTGCAGGCGGTCGTGCTCAGCAGCAGAGCGGTGGAAGCGGTGAGGGCGAAAGCCGCTTTTCGGACGACCTCGGGTATGCGTGTGGGCATGGCGGAGCCTTCCAGGGACAGGGCGGGGTGAGGTGAGGCGAGGTGAAGAGGCGGAGGACGGGTCCGCCGCGGGTTACGGGTTCACGGAATGACGGGCGAGGGGTGCGGGGTGTGGCTCAGCGCGAGGTGTCGAAGACCTCGTCGCGGGTGGCGGCCAGCGCGCTCTCCAACGCGCCGCGCAGCACGGGCCGTTCGGTGACGTCGCCCATGACCAGCTTCGGCCGGGACGCCGCCAGCTCCTCCAGTTCGTCCTGGACGAGGGCGCGCAGCACCTCGCCGCCGGCCGTCAGGGAGGCGCCGCTGAGGACGACGAGTTCGGGGTCGAGTACGGAGACCAGCGAGGCGAGACCGGTCGCTAGCCGGGTGGCGTAGGTCTGGAGCAGCAGCCGGTGCAGGGCCGTGTCCTCGGCGGCGGCCCGCCGTACGAGCGCGGCGGCGACCTCGGCGTACGGCCCCTCGGGGACGTCGTCGATGCCGAGTTCCCGGGCCAGCCGGGGGACGGCCTGCGAGCCCGCCAGCTCCTGGTAGCCGCCGCTGTTGGCCTTGGTGACCTGACGGACCAGGGGTGCGCCCGGCACCGGCAGGAAGCCGACCTCGCCCGCGCCGCCGGTCCAGCCGCGGTGCAGCCGGCCGCCGAGGACGAGGGCGGCGCCGAGCCCGCCCTCGTTCCACAGCAGGACGAAGTCCTCGTGGCCGCGGGCCGCGCCGAGCCGCTGTTCGGCGACCGCGGCGAGGTTGACGTCGTTCTCGTACTCGACCGGCATCGGCAGGGCTGCGGCGAGTTCGTCGAGCAGCGCGGGGGAGTGCCAGCCGGGCAGGTGCGAGGCGTAGCGCAGCCGACCGGTGGTGGGGTCGAAGGCGCCGGGGGTGGCGACGACGAGCCGGCGCACGTCGTCCCGGGTGAGGCCGGCGGCCTTGACGGCGCCGTCAAGGGCGTCGGTGACCTGCCGTACGACGGCTCCGGCGGTGTTCCTGCCGGGCGTGGGCACCTCGTGCGCGCCCACGGTCCGGCCGGTGATGTCGGCGACGGAGGCGAGGACGCGTTCGGGGGTGACGTCGAGCCCGGCGGCGTACGCGGCGACCGGGTTGACCGCGTAGAGCTGGGCGTTGGGGCCGGGTCGCCCCGCCGTGGTGCCGGTCGCGAGGACCAGCCCCGCCGCCTCCAGGCGGGCCAGGAGCTGGGAGGCGGTGGGCTTCGACAGGCCGGTGAGCTTGCCGATGCGGGTACGTGACAGCGGGCCGTGCGTCAACAGGAGGTCGAGCGCGGCGCGGTCGTTCATGGCGCGCAGGACGCGCGGGGTGCCCGGCGTGCCGGCGGTTCCTGCCATGGGGTCGACACCTGCCTCTCTGAACTGCCCAGCTTCTCAAGTCCGCCGGACGCACGTCCACATCCGGTCACTGTTAGGAAAGTTTCCTATCGGTGGAAGGGAACGTAAGCCCGGGGCGAAGGGGTCGTCAAGGTGCGAAACGACAAACGCCCCCGAGGCAACGCAGTCGTTACCGGGGGAGCGTCTTGTTCGCCCGTGGGCGGGAGACTCCGACGCCGTCGGAATCCCCGCCCCTGTCTCGAACGGGTGTGCTGAGCTGTTCCGAAGTGTTCCGCTACCTCGGCGAGGGGGTGGTCGTCGCCGCGCGGGGCTGGGCGATCGGCGTCGCCGCCGCCGACTGCGGGGACTCCGCGTCGGCGAACGCGGAGGGGGCCGCGACCGCGGGAGACGGGTCCGCAGGGTCCTCCGTCGCGGTGGCGGTCGCGCCGCCCACGATGCGGATGTCGGCCGCGTCGAAGGCGCGCTTGACCCGCCAGCGCAGCTCCCGCTCGACCGCCGCGGACTTGCCCGGCATCGTCTTCGCGGAGACGCGGACCACCATCGAGTCGAGCAGGACGCTGTCCAGGCCCAGGACCTCGATCGGGCTCCACAGGAGCTCGTTCCAGGGCTCCTCCTTGCTCATCTTCTCCGCGACCTCGTCGAGGGTGGCCTTCACCCTGTCCAGGTCCTCGGACGCCTTGACGGTCACGTCGACGCCGGCCGTCGCCCAGCCCTGGGAGAGGTTGCCGATCCGCTTGACCTCGCCGTTGCGGACGTACCAGATCTCCCCGTTGTCGCCGCGCAGCTTGGTCACCCGCAGGCCCACCTCGATGACCTCGCCGGCGGCCACGCCCGCGTCGATCTGGTCGCCGACGCCGTACTGGTCCTCGAGGATCATGAACACGCCGGAGAGGAAGTCGGTGACCAGGTTGCGCGCGCCGAAACCGATCGCGACACCCGCCACACCGGCCGAGGCCAGCAGCGGGGCCAGGTTGATCTCGAAGGTGCCCAGCACCATCAGCGCGGCCGTGCCCATGATCAGGAAGCTCGCCACCGAGCGCAGCACCGAGCCGATCGCCTGCGAGCGCTGACGCCGCCGCTCGTTGTTGACCAGCAGTCCGCCCAGCGCCGTGCCGTCGACCGAGGCCACGGTGCGGTTCATCCGGTCGATCAGCTTGGTGATCGCCCGCTGCACCACCACTCTCAGCACCACCGCGATCACCAGGATCAGCAGCACCCGCAGACCGATCGCCAGCCACGTCGACCAGTTCTGCTCGACCCAGCTGGCCGCGTTCGTCGCGCTCTCCTGGGCGTCCTGGAGCGACGGGACCGTCACCGCCGACGGCGACTCCGAGGGAGTCGGCGACGGCGACGAGTCGGCGGCCAGTAGGACGGCGGGCAAGGACACGGCAGGTACCTCCAGGTGCTGCACTGCTCCATCCGGTGCGGCGGTCGGGGGCGACGCGCTCGGCGAGGTCACGGAAAGGTCACCGGACGGACAGAACCACCACACTAACGGGGCATTGTGAGTGGCTCGGCGCGATCGGTGAAGGAGAGACGGTGCTCACCTGCGCTTGAACAGGCCATGATCCCGGGGAGGCGACAGGGTGTGGTCGAAAACACTCCCAGCCCGTTACCGGGACATGGTGGCGCGTCCAGCAGGCGAGAGGGGACACTGACCACAGATCGTCCCGGCGCGAGCCACGCGCCGCCGACGCCCAAGGAGGCATCCGTGCCGCACGTCCTGGTCCTCAACGCGTCGTACGAACCACTCGGCGTCGTACCGCTCCGCCGCGCGCTCGTCCTCGTCCTGGAGAACAAAGCGGTCTCCCTCGAGGAATCCGGCGCCTTCCTGCACAGCGCGACCGTCACAGTCCCCGCACCCAGCGTGGTCCGGCTCAAGCGATTCGTCCGGGTCCCCTACCGGGGGCCCGTCCCGCTGACCCGCCGGGCGCTGTTCGCCCGGGACGGGGGCCGGTGCATGTACTGCGGTGGCGTCGCAACCAGCGTCGACCACGTCGTCCCGCGCAGCCGCGGGGGCAAGCACGTGTGGGACAACGTCGTGGCGTCCTGCCGCCGCTGCAATCACACCAAAGCCGACCGGCACCTCGTCGAGATCGGCTGGCGACTGCGCCACAAGCCCGCGCCGCCCTCCGGCCTCGCCTGGCGCATCATCGGCACCGGCCACCGGGATCCGCGCTGGCTGCCGTACCTTCAGCCGTACGGCGCGGACGACGCCCTGGCCAGGATCGACGGCATCTCCGCCTAGGGCCGTGGCCGCGAAGGCGCGCCGTGAGCCTCGCGGCAGACCCTTCCGGTCACGGCGCCGGTGTCTGTCCGGTCGCCCCGGGCCGGCCATGCGCCCCGGGCCGCCATGGGTGCCGCGCGCCGCCGCCGGGGCCTCGCATACGACCCCGGCGGTCGGCCCCGGGCTTCATGCGGCGACGTTGTGGCTTCTCAGCAGCGCGGTGTACGCCGCTTCGGCGGCGCGCCCCTCGAGGGTTCCCGGCGGAGTGTGGGCCAGGAACGTGTGGGTGGTCCCGTGGTGGAGGACGGCTCCGCCGAACATGACCGTGACGTGGTCCGCCTCCTCCGCAAGGTCGGCGACGTCGTGCGTGGACAGCAGGACGCGCACGTCACCGGTGAGCCCGCGCAGGATGTCGCGGAACACACGGCGCTGGTAGGGGTCCATGCCGGCGGTCGGCTCGTCCAGCAGCAGGACCCGGGCGCCGTGCACCAGCGCCCCCGCCACGCCGACGCGCCGCAGCTGGCCGCCGGAGAGCTGGCTCGTGCGGGCGTCGATCTTGTCGGTCAGCTCCACACGGGCCAGGGCCTTACGGGCCTGTTTCCAGGCGTCCGTGCGGTTCATGCCCTTGAGCCAGCCGATGTAGGCGACGTACTCGCGGGCGGTGAGCGTCGGCATGGGCACGATGTCCTGCGGCATCCAGGCCACGGCCTGCCGGTACGCCGCGGTGCCGGCCGGCGCCCCGTCCAGGGCGACGCGCCCCTTCTGGGGGGCGGTCACCGAGGCCGCGAGCTTCAGCAGCGTCGACTTGCCGGCCCCGTTGGGACCGAGCAGCACGGTGAGGCCTTCCGGCAGGCTGTAGGAGAAGTCCTGCAGCACGGGCTGCTTCCAGCGCCGGTAGCCGTAGGTGCAGTTGCGGAGTTCGAGTGTCACGCTGTTTTCCTCGACGAGCGGATCTGGGCGGCGAGTCCGAGGGCGAACACCACCAGGGAGGCGGCTGCTGCGAACAGGTCGTCCGCAGGAAGCGCGATGACGGTCCACGAGCGCGGGACGTTCCCACGGAACCCGATGACTGCGACGGTGACCAACCATCCCACGGGGAGCATCACGGCTCCCTGTCCGACCCAGGCGCGTCCGAGCAGCATGAGGCCGGTCAGGAACAGGGCGTTGCGCCCTCCGGTCGTGGCCGTCCCGGTTCCCTGCAGGGCGGCGACGACGATGCTGCACAGCACGGCGGTCGCCACGACCCCGGTGACGAGCAGGTTGTCGAGCCGGGTGACGGACCGTACCCCGGAGACCTCGGCCGCGGGCAGCCGGGACTCCAGCATCGCCATCAGGATGGCGAACAGCGGCACCGGGACGAACAGGGCGAGCGCGACCCTGGGACTGCCGGTGATGGCCGGCAGCAGCACCGTGGTGTCCTGGACGGCGTAGAGGGCGGCGGTGAAGACGACGAGGGCGAGCGGCAGCAGCGTGTGCCCCCGCCGGGCCTTGAACCACCACCTCACGACGGGTTCGCCTGACAGGTGTCGAGCTGCTGCTTGATCCACTTGGTCTGCTCGGCCGCGGGTTCGGCCAGCACCCGGGTGACGTCGGTCTTGATCTGCTTCTCCAGCTGCCGGTCCTCGGGGTTCATGCCCTCCTGCTCCCGGCGCATCTGGTAGGCCTCCGCCTGCCCGGTCTTCGTAGCGGCCCACAGCCATGCCGAGTGCGCGGTCCGGACGTCGACCTCCTTGCAGCGGAACTTCAGCGAGCGCACGACGACCTGGTACACCGCGTCGCCCCGTTGCATGGGCACGGTCAGCATCATGCGCCATTCGGTGTCCGTGGACGCCTTCTGGTGGCGGCCGTCGACGTAGCCGTCGGTGATCAGCTGAGGCTGGGCGGAGGTCGCTCCGGCGTCCCGTAGCACGCTGAGCGCCTTGGCGCTGGCGCTCTGCGCCTTGGAGAGATAACGCTCGTTGAACTCCGGCACGCACATGCGCGGCGCGCTGCCGGTGCACGCCATCGCCACGTTCCCGGTGGTGATCGGCGGAGTGGCCGACCAGTCGGCGGTCAGCCGGTAGGCCCCGAAGGCGCCGCCCACGGCGACCGCGGCGGCGAGGGCGACCCGGAGCAGGCGCCACCCGAAGGGCAGCCAGAGGAGGAGCAGTCCGACGGCGATGCCGCCGGCCAGCAGCATCGGGGCCGCCGTCGTGACGAGCCGGGGCACCTCGCCGAAGCCGATCGTGCCGAACTGCCCGGACACGTGACGGGGCCAGTACGGCAGCATCGCCCGGGTGAAGGAGACGAGGAGCCAGTCGCCCACAGCCAGGATCGGCGTGGCGATGATGCGGGGAGCCCAGCAGCCCACGGCGAATCCCACGATCGCGTGTGCGACGCATATCGCCATCGCCGCGAGCGGCAGGCGCAGGCTGTCGAGGCTGGGCATGGTCGCCGACCAGGCGAGGGAAGCCGCGGGGGGAAGAAGGATGACCAGCCACGAGAGCACGATCACCGGGGCCAGGACATTGGCCGCGATCCGATAGCGGGAACGGGCCGGAGCCAAGGCCCATATCCGTGCGCTTTTTAGACGGCCACTCTCCCAGCAGGAAAATCCAGCAGCCGTCGCATAAGCCAGCGAATAAAGTGTCGTCAACGGCTCTGCGACAATACTCGGCGCGTAATGGAAATAACTTGAGAAGGATGCTTTCTGGCCTACGACATAGTAAAACGATGTCAGTAGGAGAACGATGGGTGCAGCCCATCGCACACTGCCGCTGCGCAGAGTGGTGCTGAATTTCATGCAGTCTCACCGAACCACTTGTCGGCCGGAGAGGGGCGCCCCGTGCGGGACGCCCCTCGGGGCTGGTCTGTCAGCCGTCTAGTCGGCCTTGGTGGTGTCCACCGACACCGAGCGCACGCTCAGCTGCGGGCCGAAGGTGGAGCCCGCGATCTTCTTGATCTGGAAGTAGTAGTCCCGCATGCCGGACGGCAGGTCGGTCCACTCGCCGTTGCTCGTACCGCCGTTGAAGCACGCGGTGAACGTCTTGTTGTCGTAGGCCTCGTCAGGCTGGAACGAGATGTCGTTCCAGATCTGCACGTCGGTGCTCTTGGTGACGCCCGGGTCGGTGGTGCACCCGGTGAACTTCACCTGCGAGTACAGCTCGTCCGACCAGCGACGGGACTCGAAGCCCACGCTCGCGCCGGTTATGGAGCTGCTCCAGTTGGCCTCGGCGATGGGGGCCATCGCCAGAGTGATCACGGCGGCCGTGCCGACGATCGTGGAAATACGCGTACCGCGCTTCATGCTTTCCCCTGTTCTTTGCGCGTGAAGCACGGGGTCAGGCACTTGTGAAGTTAAGGACACACTTCCCCCACATCCCCGTCCCCCGTGCAGCTGAGGGCCTTTCAGCCTGCGTCTGGAAAGTATCAGTCCACTTCGTGAAAGGTCAACTTCTTTCAAAGGCTGCGCGGTTGGCCCCATCACCGTCGTCGAGTTGTCTAAAGTGGGGCGATTTTTCACTGTCTGGATTGTGGGGGGGTGCTCCGAATCGCCCATTGATTTCGCCGACGCCGACAGCGCGGCTCGCCCCAGGGTTCGCCGCGTCGCAGGTGTGAACCCGACGCGTCCGCCGCCGAGACGCGGGGATGTGGCAGCGTGTGACGCGGTGCGGCGGCGGCGGGTCGTTCGACGGGACGTCTGGCCCGGCGTTCGCTGGGTAGGGCTGCGGTAACCGATGTCGTATCCGATGAGGAGGCCACCCGTGATCGCGCCGCCCCGGTCCAAACGCCCGGCGGAGCTCTCCGCCGCCACCGAAGACGTCCTGCTGTGCGCCTTCAGCGCCGAAGGAACCTGTGCCGAACCCCCGCTGACCAGCGAACCCCCACTGCCCGACGCCGAGCCCCTGACCAGCGAGCCGCCGCTCGCCGCCGCGGACTCCGACTCCACGAGGCCGTAGATGACCGCACCCCCCGGGGAAGATCTCGCCCGGCTCGCAGCGCTGCACGGCGTGGCCACCTCCTACCAGCCCTCGGCGGACCGCACGGTCACGGCCTCCGCCGCCGCCGTCACCCGCGTCCTGGCCGCCCTCGGCGTCGACGCGAGTGCGCGGCAGGCCGTGCGGGCCGCGCTCGCGGCCCGGGAGGCGGAGCTGCGCGAGCGACTGCTGCCGCCGACCGTGGTGTGCTGGAGCGGCAGCCCGCCCGAGGCGCTCGCGGCCCTCCCCGAGGGCAGCCGGCTGCACGTCGAGACCGAGCAGGGCGAGAGCCGGGAGGGCGTCGGGGAACTCCCGCTCGGGGTGCACCGGCTGACGGTCACCGCGCCGGACGGGCGGACCGGCCGGGCCCACCTCGTCGTCGCCCCGGCGCGCCTGCCCACGCCCGCGGGACGGTCGTACGGGCTCCTCGTCCAGCTGTACTCGCTGCTCTCGCGCCGCTCCTGGGGCATGGGCGACCTGGGCGACCTCGGGGAGCTCGCCGGCTGGGCGGGACGGACGCTCGGCGCAGGATTCGTGCAGGTCAACCCGCTGCACGCGGCCGTGCCTGGCTCCCCGACCGATCCCTCCCCCTACCGGCCCTCCTCCCGCCGCTTCCCCGATCCGGTGCACCTGCGCGTCGAGGACGTCCCCGAGTACGCGTACGTCCCCGACGACGCCCTGCGCGCGGCGCTGCTCGAACGGGCCGGCCGACTGCGCGAGGCGGTCCTGGACGAGGGCGAGCTGATCGACCGGGACGCGGTGTGGCAGCTCAAGCGGAAAGCCCTGGAACTCGTCGCCCGCGTGCCGCTCGGCCCCGGCCGCCGCGCCGCCTACTGCGACTTCCTCGCCGAGCAGGGCCGGGCACTGGAGGACCACGCCACCTGGTGCGCCCTCGCCGAGGTGCACGGCTCGCAGTGGCGGCAGTGGCCGTCCGCACTGCGCGACCCCCGCTCGGCCGAGACCGCCCGCGCGCGGGGCGAGCTGATGGACCGCGTCGACTTCCACTCGCGGCTCGCGTGGCTCACCGACGAGCAGCTCACCGCCGCCCAGCGCGCCGCGCGCGAGGCCGGCATGCCCGTCGGGGTCGTGCACGACCTGGCGGTCGGCGTGCACCCCGAGGGCGCCGACGCGTGGGCGCAGCAGGAGTACTTCGCCGCCGGGATGTCGGTGGGCGCCCCGCCGGACGCCTTCAACGCCCGCGGGCAGGACTGGGGCCTGCCGCCCTGGCGTCCCGACCGGCTGGCCGACTCCGGCTACGCCCCCTACCGACGGCTGCTCCGGGCGCTGTTCCGGTACGCGGGCGCGCTGCGCATCGACCACGTCATGGGCCTGTTCCGCCTGTGGTGGGTCCCGCAGGGCGAGCTGCCGACCGAGGGCGCCTACGTCCGCTACGACGCCGAGGCCATGCTCGCCGTCCTGGTGCTGGAGGCGTCCCGGGCCGGCGCGGCGGTGATCGGCGAGGACCTCGGCACCGTCGAGCCGGGGGTGCGGGAGGCGCTGCGCGAGCGCGGGGTGCTCGGCACGTCCGTCCTGTGGTTCGAGCGGGACTGGGAGGGCGACGGACGCCCGCTGTCACCCGGCCGCTGGCGGGCCGACTGCCTGGCCACCGCGACCACCCACGACCTGCCGTCCACGGCCGCCCGGCTCACCGGCGAGCACGTCGAACTCCGCGACCGGCTGGGCCTGCTGACCCGGCCGCTGGAGGAGGAGCGCACCGCGGCCGCCAACGACACCGCCGAATGGCTGGCCGAGCTCAGCCGACTCGGCCTCCTGGCCGGCACCGGGGGAGGCGGTGACGCCTCCTCGGAGGAGGCCGAGGTCCAGGCCGTCCACCGCTTCCTGGTGCGCAGTCCGGCCCGCATGGTCGGCGTCTGGCTGCCGGACGGCGTCGGCGACCGCCGCCCGCAGAACCTGCCCGGCACCTGGGACCAGTACCCCAACTGGCGCCTGCCGATCGCGGACGCCGAGGGCCGGCCGGTCACCCTGGAACAGCTGGCCGCCTCCCCGCGACTGCACGCGCTGATGGACGTCCTGCGGGAACCGGGCGAACCGGCCGGGGACGCGGGAGGCGAGCCGTCCGGCGGCACCGTGCGCCAGCCGTTCGGCGGGGTGCGGGGCGGAGCGTCCGGCGACGCCGGGGAGAGGGCGTGAGGGCTGCCCGCGTCCCGGACGGCACCCCGGGCGCGCGCGCCCCGGCGCCGTTCGCTAACTTGGGCACCGTGGACAAGAAGAACGCCCTGCGCGCCGGCGCCCTGGCTGCCGGTACGACGCTGATGATGCTGCTCATGTCGTCCCCCGCGCTCGCGGTGACCCGCGACGACGGCGACGACCCCGGCCCGGGTCTCAGCGTCGTCGAGACGCTGGGTCTCTTCGTCGTGGCCCCTCTCGCGCTGTTCGTGCTGATCGCCGGACTGGTGTGGGTCCTGGACAGGTCGAAGGACAGGGGCGACGACACCAGCTCCAACATCTCCGTCCGGGGGAAGGCCAGGGCCGGCCAGGCCTAGGCTCCCGTTCTCGGCACGCTCCTCGAGGGCGCCGGTCCCACCGCGCGTACGCACAGTCCGTACCCGGCGGGACCGGCGCCCTCGCTGTGTCGGACCCGCGCTCGCCCGGGACGGTAGCGGGCAGGCGCCGGCCGTCGGCCGGATCGGCGGGCCGGCGGGTCGGTGGGGACAGCCGGGTCGGGACGGCCCCGGTCGGAACGGCCCCGGTCGGAACGGCCCCGGTCGGGACGGCCCCGGTCGGGACGGGAGATCCGTCGACAGTCCGGGAAAATCCGTCGACAGGCCCGGAACCCGGCGGGCAGGCTGGTGCGCATGACCTACGGAATCGAGTCCCCCACCGCCCGGTGAGCGCCCCGGACGCTCTCCCGCCCGCGCTGTACGAACAGGCGTTGACCCTGCGGCGACAGTTCCCGCAGGGGCTGCCGCCGGGCCGCGGGTTCGAACTTCCCGGCTCCCCGGGCGAAGCCCGTGCAGGGGAGCCCACGCTGTCCCACAAAGAGGCGGCGGTCGTCGTCCCCCGGGCACTGGAGCCGCTGCCGGCGGACGCGGCCGACCTGCACCGCTGGTTCGCCGAACTCGGCGTCCGGGCCTGCCACCGCAGGGCGGTCCTGTACGCCGTCGCGGCGTTGCCGCTGCCGGCCGAACAGCGCCCGGCGGCCCGCTCGCTGGCCCGGCAGCTGACCATGACCGGCACCACCGTCCCCGCCGTCACCGTCGGGCTCGCCCTGCTCGCCCGCGTGGGCGAACCCGGCGACGTCCCGCACGTCTTCGTGCTCGGTCTGGTGCGATCCCTCACCGGCGCGGCTCTGCAGGCTCTGGACGTCCTCGACCGCCGGGCCGGCGCCGTCGTCAATCTGGTGTCGTCGGTCGGCCGCGGCGAGCTGCGGCCGCTGGTGCGGGCGTTGGCGACAGCGGACGAGCCGGCCGTCCGCCGGGAGCTGACGGCCTTCCCCGCCGGTCCGCGCTTCGTCGGCGCCAGGACCGCCCGGCACATCGCGGAGGCCGCCCGGCTGCACGACCTGCTGGCCGCGCATTCCGACGACCCGGAGTTGCTCGCCCGGGCGGGTCTGCTGCTCGTGCGGATCGCGTGCGCGGGCGACGCGCCGGGCGAACTCCTCGACTACCGGGACGCGCAGGGCGTGTACGAGACCGTCGTCGGCCGGGCCGCTCTGCTGACGCCGACCCTCGACCACCACGCCATGCTGCTTTCGCTCGCGCTGAGCCTGAGCAGCGGGACCGGAGTGCTGCTGGACTGGCCGCCCGGCCGCCGCGAAAGCCTGCTGGCAGCCCTCGGCCGGCTGCTGGCCCGACCGGCGTGGACCGCCGTGACGGACCCCGACAGCACGTCCGATCCCGCCGGCGGGTCTCCTGAGGCCGCCGGGACCGGTGCGGCCGGCGTGGATCCGGACACCGCTGCCTCCTGGCGGCGGCGGGCCGGCTGGATCGGGCGTACCGGACGGCGGCCGTTCACCGTTGCGGCCCCGGCCGGCGGCGGGCTGCGCATCGAGATCGTGGCGGGCGACCCGGAGGGCGACCGGGCTTGCCTGGAGACCCGCATCCTCGTGGACGGACGGCCGCTCGTCCCGGCGCTGTTCCCGTTCGGTCCGGCGCACGGTCCGGAGATCCTGCTGGACGAGGGGCTGCTGCGGGCGGACTTCGCGCCCCGCCGGGTGCAGCTCGCGGAGGCCTGGTGCACGCAGGGGTGCTGCGGCGCGCTGCACGTCACCGTCCGCCGAGACGGCGACGAGGTGGTGTGGGAGGACTGGCGGCGTCCGACGCTGCCGGGCAGCCGTGGGCCCGCGCCCGCGGTCCCCGCCCTCCGCTTCGACGCGACCGCCTACGACGCCGAGATCATCCGGGCGGAGACCGACGGCGACTGGTCCTGGCGGGCTCGCAGGACGGCCCGTCTGGTCAAGGCCGGGCTGACGGCACGTCCGGAACTGCTCGCCCGGTGGGACGCGCGCCGGGGCTGGGTCGGCACGGGCTTCGACGACCCGGACACCGTCAAGGTGAACTTCTGGTACCAGCCGGGCCTCGCCGCCGGGCACCCGGAAGGGGACCCCCTGGTGTTCCAGTGGGCCGTCGCGGACGACGGCGCGCCACCGGAGGAGCAGGCCGCGGCAGTCCTGCGCCGGCTGGCCGAGGAGGACCCGAAGCGCTACGGCCGGGTCAGCGGCGGCACCCGCGAGCGGGCCGAGGAACTCGGCTTCGCCTGGCCCTTCGACACCTGACCGGACCGGGCGTCGTCAGTTCCGGGGCGTCTCCGTGGACAGCAGCAACTCCCGCAGCAGGTCGGCCAGTCGGCCGGCCTGTTCGGCGTTCAGGGCCGCGGCGAGGGAGTCCGTCTGGACGGCGAGGCCCGCGACGACGGCGCCGTCGACGAGTTCCAGCCCGCGCTCGGTCAGCGTCACCTGCAGGCCCCGGCGGTCGTGCGGGTCGGGGGAGCGGCGCAGCAGCCCGGCCCGCTCCAGCTTGTCGAGGCGGCCCGTCATACCGCCGGTGGTCAGCATCAGCGTCGCCGACAGCTGACGTGGCGAGAGGGTGTAGGGCTCGCCGGAGCGGCGCAGGGTGGCGAGTACGTCGAACTCGCCGCGGGCGATGCCGAACGCCGCGTACGCCTGCTCCGTGCGGTCGCCCATCGCGCGGGCGATCCGGCCGATGCGGCCGAACACCTGCATGGCGGCCGTGTCGAGGTCCGGCCGCACCGCCGCCCACTGCTCGGCGATCGCGTCGACGGGGTCCTTGCGCGAGGGCTCCCTGTGCGGGGGCGCCGCGGGCGGGGGGTCTGCGGGCGTGGGGGGCTGGCTGTTCATGGGGGTGAGTATCCGTCGCCTTTCGGTGACCCGCAAGAAAGTGGCTCGCGGACCAGCGGATGACCGACAAGATGCTTGTAAGTAAGTAGCTTAGTGCTAAGCTACTTTCATGAAGAGGTCAGCCACCGTCCTGCTCACCGCTCTCGCCCCGGTCTCCTGGGGCACCACCTACGCCGTCACCTCGGAGTTCCTCCCGGCGGACCGGCCCCTGTTCACCGGCCTGATGCGGGCGCTGCCCGCCGGGCTGCTGCTGCTCGCGCTCGGCAGGGTGCTGCCGCGCGGCGCCTGGTGGGGGAAGGCCGCAGTGCTCGGCGCGCTGAACATCGGCGCCTTCTTCCCCCTTCTCTTCCTCGCCGCCTACCGGCTGCCCGGCGGCATGGCGGCCATCGTCGGCTCGGTCGGCCCGCTGTTCGTGGTCGGCCTGTCGGCGGTGCTGCTGAGGCAGAAGCCCACCGCGCGGACCCTGCTCACCGGGGTGGCGGCCGTCTTCGGCGTCAGCCTCGTCGTACTGAAGGCCGCCGGCGCGCCGGACGCGCTCGGGGTGCTCGCCGCGCTGGCCTCCACGGCGTCGATGTCGGCCGGGACGGTCCTGACGAAGAAATGGGGCCGTCCCGAAGGGGTCGGCCCGCTCGCTCTCACCGGCTGGCAGCTGACCGTGGGCGGTCTCCTCATCGCCCCGCTCGCCCTGCTCGTCGAGGGCGCCCCGCCCGCGCTGGACGGCCGTGCGGTCGCCGGATACCTCTACCTGGCCCTGGCGAACACGGCGGTCTCCTACTGGCTCTGGTTCCGCGGCATCGGCCGCCTCAGCGCCACCCAGGTCACCTTCCTCGCCCCGCTCTCGCCGCTGACCGCGGCCGTCGTCGGCTGGGCGGCGCTCGGCCAGTCGCTCACCCCGGTGCAGCTGACGGGCATGGCGCTGGCGTTCGCCGCGACGGTGGCGGGTCAGCTGAGTCCGCGGCGACCGGCCGCACGGACCGCACCGGCCGCGGCCCGCTCCCGGGAGGGCGTCGAGGCCGCCGACCGCGCTCCCGTGCGGACGGCCGCGGGGAAGTGAAGGGACGCGAAGGAACGCGCAGGGACCCGAACGGATGTCACGTGACGTGGTGACGTGACGTGACGTGAGGCGAGCGTGCGGCGAGGGCGCCCGGTGTGATCACCGGGCGCCCTCGCCGTCGTCCTCGCGCGGACGTGCTCGCCGTGCCGCGCGATACCGCTGTGCCGGCTACCGCGCGTCGGCCGCCTGGGCCTTCAGCGCGCGCTCCACGCCGGAGCGGGCCTCGGAGACGAGGCGGCGCAGGGCCGCGTTCGGCTCGGCCGAGGCCAGCCAGGCGTCGGTGCTGTCCAGGGTCTCCCGGGAGACCTGGACCGCCGGGTAGAGGCCGACCGCGATCTGCTGGGCGATCTCGTGCGAACGGGACTCCCAGATGCCCTTGACGACCTCGAAGTAGCGGTCGGTGTAGGGCGCGAGCAGCTCACGCTGGTCCGTCTGGACGAAACCGCCGATGACCGCCTCCTGCAGGGCGTTGGGCAGCTTGTCGTCCTCGACGACCTGCGACCACGCCTCCGCCTTGGCCTCCGGCGTCGGACGCGCCGCCCGCGCGCTCGCCGCGTGCCGCTCGCCTGCGGCCGTGCGGTCGCGCTCGTACTCGGCGGCGATCTCCGCCTCGTCGAACCGGCCGACCGCCGCGAGCCGCTGCACGAAGGCCCAGCGCAGCTCGGTGTCGACGGCCAGGCCCTCGATCGTCTGCGAACCGTCCAGCAGGGCGTCCAGCAGGTCCAGCTGCTCGGGCGTGCGGGCGGTGGCCGCGAACGCGCGCGCCCAGGCCAGCTGGTGGTCGCTGCCGGCGGCGGCGGACCGCAGATGTGCGAGCGTGGCGTCCGTCCAGCGGGTCAGCAGCGCCTCGCGGGCCGTCGGGTCGGCGTACAGGTCGACGGCGAGCTTGACCTGGCGGTGCAGCGACTGGACCACGCCGATGTCCGACTCCTTGCCGATGCCGGACAGCACCAGGGACAGGTAGTCGCGGGCGGGCAGTTCGGCGTCCCGGGTCATGTCCCAGGCAGAGGCCCAGCACAGCGCGCGCGGCAGGGACGCCTCGAAGTCGCCCAGGTGCTCGGTGACGAAGGCGAGGGAGCGCTCGTCCAGGCGGACCTTCGCGTACGAGAGGTCGTCGTCGTTGAGCAGGACGACGTCCGGACGGCGCTTGCCGACCAGCTGCGGCACCTCCGTCAACTCGCCGTCGATGTCCAGCTCCACGCGCTCGTCGCGCACCAGCTTGCCGCTGTCGGCGTCGAGGTCGTACAGGCCGACGGCGATCCGGTGCGGGCGCAGGGTCGGCTCGCCCTTCGCGCCGGCCGGGAGCGCCGGGGCCTCCTGCCGGACGGCGAACGAGGTGATGACGCCCTCGGCGTCGGTCTCGATCTCGGGGCGCAGGACGTTGATGCCGGCCGTCTGCAGCCACTTCCGCGACCAGGTGGCGAGGTCGCGGCCCGAGGTCTCCTCCAGCGCGCCGAGCAGGTCGGACAGCCGTGTGTTGCCGAAGGCGTGGCGCTTGAAGTAGGCCTGCACGCCCGCGAAGAACTCGTCCATGCCGACGTACGCCACGAGCTGCTTCAGGACGGACGCGCCCTTGGCGTAGGTGATGCCGTCGAAGTTGACCAGGACGTCGTCCAGGTCGCCGATCTCGGCCATGATCGGGTGCGTCGAGGGCAGCTGGTCCTGCCGGTAGGCCCAGGTCTTCATGGAGTTGGCGAACGTGGTCCACGAGTGCGGCCAGCGCGAGTCCGGCGCGTAGGCCTGGCAGGCGATCGAGGTGTAGGTGGCGAACGACTCGTTCAGCCACAGGTCGTTCCACCACTCCATGGTGACCAGGTCGCCGAACCACATGTGCGCCAGCTCGTGCAGGATCGTCTCCGCGCGCAGCTCGTACGCCGCGTCGGTCACCTTGGACCGGAACACGTACTGGTCGCGGATGGTGACCGCGCCCGCGTTCTCCATCGCGCCCGCGTTGAACTCCGGCACGAACAGCTGGTCGTACTTCTTGAACGGGTACGCGTAGTCGAACTTCTCCTGGAACCAGTCGAAGCCCTGCCGCGTGACCTCGAAGATCGCGTCCGAGTCGAGGAACTCGGCGAGGGAGGGCCGGCAGTAGATGCCGAGCGGCACCGACTGCCCGTCCTTCTCGTACACGCTGTGGACGCTGTGGTACGGGCCGACGACGAGCGCGGTGATGTAGCTGGAGATCCGCGGCGTCGGCTCGAAGACCCAGACGTCGTCCTTGGGTTCGGGCGTCGGCGAGTTGGAGACGACGGTCCAGCCGGTCGGCGCCTTCACGGTGAACTGGAAGGTCGCCTTCAGGTCGGGCTGCTCGAAGGACGCGAACACACGACGGGCGTCAGGCACCTCGAACTGGGTGTAGAGGTAGGTCTGTTCGTCGACCGGGTCGACGAACCGGTGCAGACCCTCACCGGTGTTGGTGTACGCGCAGTCCGCCACCACCCGCAGGACGTTGCGGCCCTCCAGCAGGCCGGGCAGGGCGATCCGGGAGTCCTGGAACACCTCTTCCGGGGCCAGCTCCTCCCCGTTGAGCGTCACCTCGTGGACGGCCGGCGCCACCAGGTCGATGAAGGACGTGGCGTGGTTTTCGGCCACGTCGAAGCGCACCGTGGTCACGGACCGGTAGGTGCCGCCCTCCCGCGCGCCGGAGAGGTCGAGATCGACCTCGTACGAGTCAACGGTCAGCAGCTTCGCCCGCTGCTGCGCCTCTTCGCGAGTCAGGTTTGTGCCAGGCACGCGGTCATCTCCTCGATATGTGTCGGTTGCGCCATCCTTCCACGAAGTCCGCCCACGCTGGAGTAGCCACTGGTTGCCTACCGTGGGTAGTATTCAGGGTATGAAGATCAGTGTGAGCCTGCCACAGGAGGACGTCGCCTTCGTCGATGAGTACGCGGCCAGAACCGAGGCCGATTCGCGGTCCGCCGTGATACACGCTGCCATCGAACTGCTGCGTGCCGACCAGCTGGAGGCCGAGTACGCGGAGGCCTTCCAGGAGTGGGACGGAAGCGAGGACGCCGGTTTCTGGGACAGGTTCGCGGGCGACGGGCTGGCCGATGAGGCGAGGTGACATCTATCTGGTCGACTACGAGCCGACGCGGGGCAGCGAAGCGAACAAGGCGCGCCCCTCGGTGATCGTGTCCAACGACGCCGCCAACCGGTCGGTCGAGCGCCACGGCCGAGGGGTGATCACCGTGGTGCCCCTCACGTCGAACACGACGCGCGTCCTGACGTTCCAGGTGTTCCTCGGCGCGGACGAGTGCCACTTGCCCAAGGACACGAAGGCTCAGTGCGAGCAGGTGCGAGCCGTGGTTCCGGAGCGGATCCTCGTGCGGATCGGTGCGGTACCACGACCGCGCATGGCGGAGATCGACGGCGCACTCCGGCGGCACCTCGCTCTCTGAGTGCACCGAAGGGGTGGCCGCCGAAGACCGGCGGCCACCCCTCAGTACGTGCGTGAGGCCGTCAGCGCTTGAGCTCGTCCGCCACCAGCTCCGCGATCTGCACCGCGTTCAGCGCCGCGCCCTTGCGCAGGTTGTCGTTGGAGATGAACAGGGCGAGGCCGTGCTCCACGGTCTCGTCCCGGCGGATGCGGCCCACGTAGGACGGGTCCTTGCCGGCCGCCTCGAGGGGCGTCGGGATGTCGGTGAGGACCACGCCGGCGGCCTCGGACAGCAGCTCCGTCGCGCGCTCCGCGGACAGCGGGCGGGCGAAGCGGGCGTTGACCTGCAGGGAGTGCCCGGAGAACACGGGGACCCGGACACAGGTGCCGGAGACCTTGAGGTCCGGGATCTCCAGGATCTTGCGGGACTCGTTGCGGAGCTTCTGCTCCTCGTCCGTCTCGCCCAGGCCGTCCTCGACGATCGAGCCCGCCAGCGGGACCACGTTGAACGCGATGGGACGCTTGTAGACCTGCGGCTCGGGGAAGTCGACCGACGCGCCGTCGTGGGTCAGCCTGTCCGCGTCCGGCACCACCTTCTGCGCCTGGCCGTGCAGCTCCGCCACGCCCGCCACGCCCGACCCGGACACCGCCTGGTACGTCGCGACCACCAGCGCCTCCAGGCCGGCCTCCGCGTGCAACGGCTTCAGGACCGGCATCGCGGCCATCGTGGTGCAGTTCGGGTTGGCGATGATGCCCTTGGGGCGGTTCGCGATCGCGTGCGGGTTCACCTCGGAGACGACCAGCGGGACCTCGGGGTCCTTGCGCCAGGCGGAGGAGTTGTCGATCACGACCGCGCCCTGCGCGGCGACCTTCTCCGCGAGCGCCTTCGACGTCGCGCCGCCCGCCGAGAACAGGACGATGTCCAGCTCCGCGTAGTCGGCCGTCGCCGCGTCCTCCACCGTCACGCCGTCCAGGACCGTCCCCGCCGAGCGGGCCGACGCGAACAGGCGCAGCTGCGTGACCGGGAAGTCCCGTTCCTTGAGGATCCTGCGCATGACCGTGCCGACCTGACCGGTGGCTCCGACGATTCCGACCCTCACGGCGACTCCCTCTGTCCGTCCCATTTACGTGCGTGTTGCCTGGCCGAGGCCATTTCCATGATGCGGCCGACCCCGGCCCGCCTGTCCAATTCTTTGCCCCCCATGCCCGAGGGCTGGGACGCCCCGCCGGGGCCGCCGCCCGCGGAACTCCCTCCCACACCCCGCTGAGCTGGAGGAATTCGCCCTGTGCCCGCCCCGCACCGCAAGCTGTGCTGCCGCGCGCGCCGGTGTGACGTACGCCTCTGCGCCATTCCTCACGGCTCCGCCGAACGTTTCCGCGGCCCACGGCGTCGTAGAGGAAACGCGGCAGGGAGGGGTGGCTGTGCTGCGCAGAAGAGCCCACCGCGTCCAGGGGGACGGGACCGTGTCCGGCGACGACCCTCTGGACGCGGCGCAGGAACGCCGGGTGCGGGCGGTGCTCGCGCTGGGCGGAGTGCCGCAGGCGGACCTGCCGGACGGGGTGCAGCAGGTCCGTCTGCGGCTGCTGGAACGCGCGGCGAAGGGTTACGAGGCGCCGCGCGACGTCTCCGCGTGGGCGGCGGTCGTGGCCTCCAACCTGGCGATGGACTGGCATCGCGCCAAGCGCCGTCAGGAGCGGCTGGGGGAGCGGCTGGCCTCGCTGCGCCAGCACGAGCCGGCCTCGGGCGAGGACACCAGCGTGCTCTCGCTCGCCGTGGCCCAGGGACTGGACGAGCTGCCCGACGCCCAGCGGCAGGTCCTCGTCCTGCGTTTCTACGCCGACCTGCCGGTGCGCTCGATAGCCCGGGAGCTGGGCGTCCCCGAGGGCACCGTCAAGAGCCGTCTGCACACGGCGGTCCGGGCCCTGCGCGCCCGCCTGCACGAGGACGAGGTGGTGTGACGTGACCGCGGAACACGACGGCCGCGCCGGTCTGGACGCGCTGATGGCCGCGATCGTCGACGAGCCGCTGCCGGACGAGAGCCGCGCCGACGACGCCTTCATGGCGGAGCACCGCTCGGCGACGGCCGACCTCGCGCTGCTGCGCGAACAGCTCGGCGCCCTCGCGGACGCCCTCACGGCGGAGCCGGCGAGACCGGCGGACCGGGCGGACCGGGCCGGGCGACGGGGCGTTCCGGCACACCGGCCCGGACGGGTGCGGCGCCCCCGGTCCTCCCGTCCGTCCCGGTTCCCGTCGTCCCGGCCCACGGCTGCGGCCCGGCTGCGGCCGCTGGTGCTGCGCGCCGCGGGCGTCGCCGCCGCCGGAGCGATGGTCCTCGGGGTCGGCTGGGCGGTCTTCCAGGTGGGGCACGGGGCGTCCGACGACGCCGACGCGAAGGCGAGCTCCGCGAGCGACGAGGGCACGGGCGCCGGCCGGAAGGGGTCCGAGGGCGCCGGGGACTCCGGCAGCCCCCTCGGCGACCCCGGGTACCTCGTCTGCGCGCGGCTCGTGGTGGAGGGCGAGGTGACGGACGTCCGCCCGCTGCCCGGCACGACCCGCGAGCGCGTCACGCTGCGCGTCACGCACGCCTACCGGCCGGCCGCGAGCACGCCGGAGGCCGCCTTCGAGATGGAGCACGACATGGACCCGCTGCTGACGGAGGGCGACCATGTGCTGGTCGCGCTGGGGCGGGGGTCGGCCACTCCCGACGTCTGGGCGGTCGGCGAGGCCGACATCGCCCCCGAGCGGACCGCCCTCACCCGGGCGCTGCCCGAGACGGCCGGCCTCACCTGCGACGAATCCCCGCCCGGCTGACCGGCCGGGGCGGGGGCGGGAACGGCGAGGGGCGGGCGCCCTTTCGGACGCCCGCCCCTGCTGCCGTGCACGGTGTTACGGAGTGACCTTCTCGATCGCCACGCTGCCGGAGCCCGCGACGGTGCCCCGCGCGTTCACCAGCTGGACCTGGCCGAAGAAGGCCCGGCCCTCGGGAGCGGCGGCCGCGGCGGTGACGGTCGCGCTGACCGACGCCGTGGCGCCCGTGCCGAGCTTCACCGGCGTCGACTCGTCGACGCCGACGGTGCCGAGGGCGGACGAGAAGAACACGTCCAGGTAGTCGTACGCCGTGGTGCCGGCCGGGACGGAGTAGCCCGCGACCTCGATGGTGTACGTGCCCGCGGCCGGCGACGGGATGGAGACCGCCTCCTCCGCGTCACCGTCGGCCTGCTGCGCGACCTGCTTGCCGGACGCGTCGAAGACCGTGAGGTCCAGGTCGGCGGAGGCGTCCGAG
Source organism: Streptomyces sp. NPDC020597 (assembly GCF_044335095.1). Classification (NCBI taxonomy): domain Bacteria; kingdom Bacillati; phylum Actinomycetota; class Actinomycetes; order Kitasatosporales; family Streptomycetaceae; genus Streptomyces; species Streptomyces sp. NPDC020597. The sequence continues at coordinate 70,425 of NZ_JBIRUL010000019.1, forward strand.
ACGTTGCCGATGGAGACGTCGAGCGACTTGGCGCCGGCCGGGACCTCGACCGTGGTGGTCTGGGTCGCGCCGTTGGCGATGGTCGGACGGGTCGCCTTGGACGAACCGAGCGGGCCGCCGACCAGCTTGCCGTCGATCGCGGCGAAGTTGTTCTTGACCTTCCAGGAGACGGGGGCCGGGGTGCCGACCTTCGCCTCGGGCACGGTCACGGTCGCCGGGTCGAAGACCGCGCCGTAGACGGTCGCGTCCAGCTTGTAGGGGTTGTCCAGCAGCGGCGAGGTACGACGCGACTCGACCTCGATCTCCCAGACGCCGGCCTGCGGGTTCGGGTACGAACGGGCGTCCGGCCGGCAGCCGTTGGTGTTCGGGTAGTTGCTGTAGCAGTAGATCGTGGAGCTGTCCTCGACCGCGACGCCGTACGGGTGGATCGAGATGAACCGGGTCTGGCTCTTGTCCTTCAGCCCGCCGATCGCGACCTCGAACGACTTGGCGCCCTCGGGCACGGTCAGGAAGTACGACTGGAAGCTGTTGCGCTGCACGGTGTTCGACACGGAGAACGTGTGCTTCACCGGCGTCGAGACGACGACCGTGTTGAGGATCTGCTTGTCGACGCCCTCGGTCTTCGGGTCGTCCACCTCCAGGATGGCGCTGGCGATGCCCGCGGCCTTCGGCTGGGCCTGGATCCTGACGGTCACCGGCTTGTTCAGCGGCAGCTTCACCTCGTCGTCGCCGACGATCCGGAAGGTGCCGGCCGCGTTGTTCTCGAGCTCCAGCTCGTGGCGGACCGCCTTGTCGGGGCCGGACGTACGGGTGATGGTGACGTCGTACGTCTTCTTCTGCCCGGCCTTCAGACCGCTCTCGCGGTCGTAGACGCCGGTGCCGAAGCCCGGGGTCTTCAGAGCCTGGTCGAGCGCGGTGTCGACCGGAGCCTTGACGGTGTAGTCGTGGGCGGTGGCGCCCTTCCTGATGGACTTCCAGGCGTCCACGATGTCGATGGCGCCCGCACCCTCCTCGTACGCCTGCACACCCTTGATGTGGTGGGCGGTCGAGGTCAGCGCCGTGCGCAGGATCGCCGGGGTGAGCGCGACCTTGTGCTGCTTGGCGGCCGAGATCAGCAGCGCCGAGGCGCCCGCGGCCTGCGGGGAGGCCATCGAGGTGCCCTGCAGCATGGAGTAGCCGGCCGGCAGCGGGTAGCCCGCGTCGGCGACCGGGGAGCCCGGCAGCCAGGTCTGGGTGGTGTTGATCGAGGCGCCGGGCGCGACGAGCGTCGGCGTGAAGCCGCCGTCCTCACGCGGGCCGCGCGAGGAGAACGGCAGCAGCGCGTACTTCTTCGTCACCTGCGAGCCGTAGTTGGAGGCCCAGGTCTCCTTGGAGATGGCCGCGCCGACCGAGATCACCTTGTCGGCCAGACCGGGGTCGCCGATGGTGTTCGCGCCGGGGCCCTCGTTGCCCGCGGAGATCACGAGCTGGACGCCGTAGGTGTCGATGAGGCGCGTGTACAGCTCGGCGCGCGCGTTGTTGCCGTCGTTCAGACCCGGCAGCCCGCCGATCGACATGTTGACGATGTCGACGCCGCGGTTGACGACCAGGTCGATCATGCCCTCGGTGAGGGCCACGTTGGTGCAGCCCGGGCCGAAGACGCAGGCGCGGGCGGAGACGAGCTTCGCGCCGGGCGCGGCGCCGTTCATTGCACCGCCGAACAGGCCGTTCGCGGCGGTGATGCCGGCGACGTGGGTGCCGTGCTCGCTGGCGATGAGACCGATGTTGGCGAAGTCTGCCTTCTTGCCGACCCAGTCGCCGCCGAACGGGTCCATCGGCACGTCCTTGCGGATCTGCACGACGAACGGCTGGCGCTCGACGACGTCCGTCGCCGGGTTGTCGGTGCCGAAGTAGCCGACCTGGTATCCGTCCTTGTACGGCTTCATCGCGGTGTCGTCGGTGAAGTCGCCGTTGGCGTTCACGTCGACGGTGACCGTGCCGGCCGTCGCGTCGTACAGGACGCCCCACACGTCGGTGGTGTCGCCGTCGCGGTTGACGTCGCCCTTGGCGTCGCCGCCGGCGGTGGCGGACTCGCGGAACAGGTTGACCTGGTACGAGCCGGGCTTCGCGGTCCAGGTGCGGCCGCCGAAGGTGAAGCTGGGGCCGGACACGGAGGTCGTCATCGGGCGCCAGGAGGCGTCGCTGTCGAGGATCGGGTCGGTGGACGTCACCCAGTCGACGATCTTGCGCTCGCCGGTGGTGGTCTTCTGCAGCGCCGGGTGGCCGAGGTCCACGCCGGAGTCCAGGATGCCGATGGTGACGCCGCGGCCGTCCGCCTTCGGGTTCTTCTTCACGAAGTCGACGGCGCCCGTCTCGAAGGACGGGTTGTACGGGTTCTCGGCGGGCGTCTTACGGCTCGGCGCCGGGTAGGTCTTCGTCTTCGCGGCGGACCTGCCGGCCTTGGCGGTGTCCGCGCTGGGCGCCGGGTCGTCGAGGACGATGTTCTGGCGCAGGTCGATGGCGTGCACCGAGGACAGCTTGGCGGCCGCGGCGATCGCGGAGTCGGCCTTGCCCGTCGGGACGGTGGCGCGGACGTAGCCGAGCTTGTCGTAGGACTGGCCCACGGAGCCGCCCTTGACCGCGTCCAGCTCCTCGGCGACCTTCTCGGTCTGGCCGGGGGCGGTCGCGACCATGAGGGTGACGTTCTTGTCGCCGGCGGCCTTGGCCTCGGCGAGGAGGTCGGCGTCGTCGGAGCCGAGCTTGTCATGGGCGGACTTCACGCCCGGGTCGGCCGCGACCGGGGTCCGGCCGGCGTCGGCCGAGAAGGCCATGGGTATCGGTCCGGCCGCGGACAGCGCGGCCACGAGGCCCGCCGCCACTGCTGTCCGGGCCACGCGTCTGGCGCCCGATATCGGTTCACGCTCGGGGGTGAGGGTCATCGGCATCCCTTGTAGGTAAAGGAACGAGCAGCGCGTGATCAGGCCGTTCCTGCCTGCTCACGGGCCTCCGGAATGCGCTCCCGGATGACCGCAAAGTTTTGCCTAAGAGTCAGTTATTTGGGGACAGTTGACCGAATCGATATGGATGTATGGGGAAAACCCTCTACGAGCCTCCTGTGCACTCCCTGTCCGGCGGCTGTGCGGCAGGCAAATCCCGTGCCCGGGCGGACGGGTCCGGCTACCGTCCCCGTATGCGCAAGAAGTTGAGGGTGGCGGCCTACGCCGTCTGTGTCCGCGACGGACGGCTGCTGCTCGCCCGCTCGCCCGCTCCCGACGGCACCCTCGAGTGGGTGCTCCCGGGCGGCGGGATGGAGCACGGCGAGGACCCCCTCGACACCGTCGTGCGCGAACTCGACGAGGAGACCGGCTACCGCGTCGAGGTGACCGGCCTGCTCGGCATCGACTCTTCCCGCCGCACCGTCGGCCGCGAGGGCCTGCGCGGTCCCGTGGACCACCACGGCGTCCGCGTCGTCTACGAGGCGCGTGTCGTCGGCGGGGAGCTGCGCCACGAGGTGAACGGCTCCACCGACATGGCCGCCTGGCACGAACTGGACGCGGTGCCCTCCCTCACCCGGGTCCGCCTGGTCGACACCGCGCTCGCGCTGTGGCGGGAACGCCCGGTGAACGGCCGCCGGTCCCTGGCCCCGCAGGAAGCCCTGCCGCCCGAGGGGACCGCGCCCGCCGGGACCGTCGCGTCCGCGGAGGCCGCGCCGTCGGGGGAAGCGGCGCCGCCCGCGGAATGACAGGGCGGCCCGGCGGTCCTGCGGCCGGGCGCCCTCCGTCGGCCGGGGACGCCGGCCGCGCGGCGTGCCTCATCGGCGTCCGGCGAGACGGCTCACCGGCAGCAGGCACAGTCCGCAGACGGACACCAGGACCCATCCCGGCCGGGACGCGCGCGAGCTGCGCGGGACCGGCGGCGGCCGCGACCAGACCCCCACCGGCGGCGACGCCCAGTGCGGCGCCGAGCTGCCGCGGTCGACGTCCTCGCGGGCGAGCCGCGCCTGATCCTCGGTGCGCGCGAACTCGTCCTGCGTCCGGGCGAAGTGGCCGAGTTCGACACCGGCGAACCGCACTGGTCCGGTCCGGCGGACGACCGCGCGGTGGAGATCCTCCACCTCTTCGGCCCCCGGGGCGATCAGGCCGTCGTCCGCGCCGGGCCGCCCGCCTCACCGTGACGGCGGCCCGGCGCCGCAGTCGTGCGAGGAGGGGCCGCCGGTCCGGCGCCGGCGGCCCCTCCTCTCCCCTCCTGATGCCTCCCCGCTCCGTCCCTACCGGGGAAGCACCACGACATACGCGGCCGGGTCGCGGTCGCCCGACGCCATCAGCGCCGTGCGGACCACCGCCGCCTGCTGCGCGCTCGCGTCCCGCAGTTTCCTCGGCGGGACGTACACGACGGTGATACCCAGACGCTCCAGGTGTTCCCGCTTGCGCGCGTACTCGGACCACAGCGCGTCCTCGTCCTGGCGCGGGGCCCGGGTGTCCAGCTCCACCGCCACCGCCTGATCCGGCCAGTAGGCGTCCAGACCGCCGAGGTGGGGGCCGCCCGGCAGCCGCAGGTCCACGTTCCAGACCGGGTCGGGCAGGCCGTGCTCGCGCACCATCGCGTACAGGCGGCCCTCTGCGATCGCGCGGCCCTCCGCGAGCAGGGCGTCCACGGCGTCCACCACATGCGGCCGGCCCAGCAGCTTGGCGTCCGTCAACTCCCGCACCACGGCCGTCGGTTCGCAGTGCCCCCCGCGCACGGCCTCCGAGAGCAGCCGCCGCACCACGCCCGCGTCCGTCAGTTCGGCCACCGCGTCGGCCAGCGCGCGCGGCACCGGCGCCACCGGGACGCCGGTCGCCTGCTCCGGAGCCGGCAGCGAGGCCGTGCGGACGATGTGCGCGCAGCCCGTGGAGCGCAGCCGGCGCAGCCGTGGCACCAGGACGTCGACGTGCTCCAGCGACGTCAGCGGCGGGGCGGACGCCAGACCGTGCAGGTTCAGCGCCGCCAGACCCGTGATCATCGCGTCCCGGTACACCGGCCGGTGCGGGTCCCCCGGGGCGGGCTGGGACGGCACCCCGGGCGCCGACGTCGCGCGGGCCGCGTACATCAGCACCGCGTGCAGCCGTTCCTCGCTGGTGGGCGGCCCCGGGTGGAGCAGGTACACGCCGGGCAGCACCTGCTGCCAGGGCCCGCCGGGACGGCACTGCTCGTCGGCCTCGGCGGGCGCCACGCCCTGCGCGCGCAGACGGGCGAGAGTGGCGACCCGGCGGTGGACGTCGGAGAGGTGGCGGACGGGGCGGGGGGACGCCGAGGGGACGCGGGGGAGCGGGGTGTTGTGGGTCATGCAACGGGGATTCCGCGCTCACCGGGCCGATTAACCGCTGTTACACGCCCGTCGACAAATCAGGACAAGTTCGCCCTAAAGGACGGGTGTTCGGATGCCGAGTAGGCGCCGAAAACCCCTGGTCCCGGATGAGGGGGCCAGGGGTTACGGGTCGGATCGGCTGAATTCCGTAACGGTGACCGTCGGCAGAATTCATGGCCAAAGATAGGGTCCGGGAACCGCCCGGCGGATCCCTAGTCGGCCGCGGTCCCCGCTTCGGCCCGCGCGTCGCACGCCTGTCCGCGCAGGCCCCGCGCATGGTCGTCCCACGCCTCGAGGACCAGCCGGCGCAGCGCCGGGGGCGCCGAGTCGTGCGCGGCCAGCCAGATGTCCGTCTCCACCAGGGTCTGCGGGGAGTCCTGCAGGGACGGGAACAGGCCCTTGACGATGGTCATCGCGATCTGGATGGAACGCTCGGACCACACCCGCGCGATCGCCGCGAAATACTTGTCCCGGTACGGCGCCAGCAGCTCGCGCTGCGAGGGCTGGCCGAACCCGGCGATCGTCGCCTCCACCAGGGCGTTGGACAGGGCGTCGGACTCCACCACCTGCGCCCACGCCTGCGCCTTGACCGCCGCCGAGGGGCGGGCGGCGAGGCAGCGGACCTGGTGGCGCCGGCCGGACGCGGTGTCGTCGCGGGCCAGTTCGGCCTCCAGCGCCTTCTCGTCCGCGTACCCGTGCGCGGCCAGCGGCTCCAGGAACGTCCAGCGCAGTTCCTGGTCGACCTCCAGCCCCTCGACGGTCGTCGTGCCGTCCAGCAGGCCCTGCAACAGCTCGAATCCGGCCGGGCTCTCGGCCGTGCCGGCGAAGAACCGCGCCCAGGCCAGCTGGTGCTCGCTGCCCGGCTCGGCGGCGTACAGCTCGCGCTCGGCGCCCTCGGCCAGCAGCCGCGCGCCGGTCTCCCGCAGCGGCGGCGCCACGTAGTGCACCAGCGCCGACTCCGCCCACGCGTGCAGCATCTGCAGCACGCCGATGTCCGACTCGCGCCCCGCGAAGCGCAGCACCAGCCCGATGAAGTCCCGCGCGGGCAGCAGCGCGTCCCGCGTCATGTTCCACAGCGCGGACCAGCACAGCGCACGGGCCAGCGGGTCGGCGATGTCGCCCAGGGAGGAGCGCAGCGCGTCCAGCGAGGTCTCGTCGAAGCGGGTCTTGCAGTACGTCAGATCGTCGTCGTTGACCAGGACCAGCTCCGGGGCCTCCTGGCCGGCCAGGTCCGGCACGATCGTGCGCGGACCGTCGACGTCCGCCTCGGCGCGCGCGTACCGCACCAGACGGCCCTCCTCCCGGCGGTACAGACCGACGGCCACCCGGTGCGGCCGCAGCTCCGGGTGGGACTCCGGGGCCTCCTGGAGCACCGCCAGCTCGGCGACCCGGCCGGCCGCGTCCAGCAGGACCTGCGGGGTCAGCGAGTTCACGCCCGCCGTCTGCAGCCAGGACCGCGCCCACGCGCCCATGTCCCGGCCACTGGTCTCGCCGAGCACCGACAGCAGGTCGCCGAGGCCGGTGTTGCCGTACGCGTGCCGCTTGAAGTAGCGGCGGGCGCCCTCCAGGAACGCGTCCTGGCCGACGTAGGCCACCAGTTGCTTGAGCACGCTGGCGCCCTTGGCGTAGGTGATGCCGTCGAAGTTGAGCTTGGCGTCCTGCAGGTCGCGGATGTCCGCGGTGATCGGGTGCGTCGAGGGCAGCTGGTCCGCGCGGTAGGCCCAGGCCTTGCGGCGGTTGGCGAAGGTGATCCAGGCGTCCCGGAAGCGCGTCGCGCCGACGTTGGCGAAGGTGCCCATGAAGTCGGCGAAGGACTCCTTCAGCCACAGGTCGTCCCACCACACCATGGTGACGAGGTCGCCGAACCACATGTGGGCCATCTCGTGCAGGATGACGTTGGCCCGCGCCTCGTAGGAGGCCTGCGTCACCTTCCCGCGGAAGATGTACTCCTCGCGGAAGGTCACCAGGCCCGGGTTCTCCATCGCGCCGAGGTTGTACTCGGGCACGAACGCCTGGTCGTACTTGCCGAAGGGGTACGGGTAGTCGAAGTGGTCGTGGAAGAAGTCCAGGCCCTGTCGTGTGATCAGGAAGACGTCGTCGGCCTCGAAGTAGGGCGCCAGTCCCTTGCGGCACATCGCGCCGAGGGGGATCTCCAGCGTCGTGCCGTCGCCGAGGTCGCGCGTGTACGTGTCCGTCACGTAGTGGTACGGACCGGCCACGACACAGGTGATGTACGTCGAGATCGGCTTCGTCTCCGCGAACCGCCAGACCCCGTCGGCGCGCTCGCCGGCGCCGTTGCTCCACACCGTCCACTCCTCGGGCGCGCGCACCTCGAAACGGAACGGGGCCTTGAGGTCGGGCTGCTCGAACGTGACGAAGACCCGGCGCGCGTCGGCGGGCTCGTACTGGGTGTAGAGGTAGACCTCGCCGTCCTCCGGGTCGACGAAGCGGTGCATGCCCTCACCGGTGCGGGAGTAGGCGCACAGGGCGTCCACCACCAGCTCGTTCTCCGCCGCCAGGTCCTCCAGCAGGATCCGGGCGCCGTCGAAGACCTCGCCGGGGTCGAGATCGCGGCCGTTGAGGGAGACGGACGTCACACTCGGCGCGATCAGGTCGGCGAAGCTCGACGCCCCCGGCTCGTTGCAGCGGAACCGGATCGTCGTGACCGACCTGAAGGTGCGCGGCGCGTCCCCGGACCGGTCGCCGACCGCCGAACGGACGTCGAGGGACACGTCGTACCCGTCGACGGACAGCAGGGCGGCCCGCTCCCGGGCCTCGTCGCGGGACAGGTTCTCACCGGGCACGGGCGGTACTCCCTCACTGGGTGGCGCATGGGTCTGGCGGACAGGAGCGATCCTGTCATGCGCCCCTGACGCGGGGCAGCAGGGAATGTGCGGCACGGGTCGCGGCGTTGAGGGAGCAAGCTGTGTCTGCTGAGGATCTCTAGGGAGAGACATGTCGGAGAAGACCCCCGTCGACTTCTGGTTCGACCCGCTGTGCCCGTGGGCCTGGATGACCTCCCGGTGGGTGCTGGAAGTGGAGAAGGTCCGGGACATCGAGGTCCGCTGGCATGTGATGAGCCTCGCCGTGCTCAACGAGAACAAGCTCGACGAGCTGCCCGAGGAGTACCGCGAGATGCTGGCGGTCAAGGCCTGGCAGCCCGTGCGCGTGGTCACCGCCGCCTGGCAGCTGCACGGCGAGGACGTCCTCGGCCCGCTGTACACCGCTCTCGGCACCCGCATCCACAACAACGGCGAGGGCCCGACCGTGGAGGCCATAGCCGGCGCGCTCGAGGACGTCGGTCTGCCCGCCTCCCTGATCGACTACGCCGAGCAGTCGGACTTCGAGTTCGACGCCCAGCTGCGCGCCTCCCACAAGGAGGGCATCGACAAGGTCGGCCAGGACGTCGGCACCCCTGTCATCGCCGTGCCCGGACCCGACGGCGAGCAGATCGCCTTCTTCGGCCCCGTCGTCACCCCCGCCCCCCAGGGCGAGGAGGCCGCCCGTCTGTGGGACGGCACCCTCGCGGTGGCCTCGGTCCCCGGTTTCTACGAGATCAAGCGCACCCGGACCAAGGGTCCCGACTTCAGCAACCTGTGAGGCCGTGACGCCCCGCGGGCCGTGCTCGCGGGGCTTCACGCGACCGCACGGTGCTACGGCGTCCGCGCAGGCGTGCGGAACTCCTCCGGCAGATCGAAGCCGGACTTCCAGCTGAAGTAGGACTGCACCCGCACACAGCCTTCGCGGGTGCAGCGCCGGTACTTGTCGAGATCCGCCCTGTGCACCTGAGCCTGCGTCAGGGCGAAGGCGCGCTCGTCGCCCCGCAGGAGCCGGAAGTGCTGCTCGGTGTCCCCGCAGTTGGGGCAGCGCCGCTTCGGAAGACCCATGCGGGCCACTTTCGCCCGCGACGCCCCCGTTGGGAAGCCCCCACGCCCACACCGCACCGCACAGCGCAGCGGCCCCGCGAGTCGTGTCCTCGCGGGGCCGCTGTCTCCTTCCGCCCGCCGTCGTGAAGGGTGAGAAGACGATCACGGGGCGGGACGCTTCACGCTGCCTCAGGGAGCGAGCAGCAGCACGTCCGGGCGGGACTTCGCCGCCTGGTGGCGCCGGGCCACGTCCTGCCAGTCGACGACGGCCCACATGGCGTCGATGAAGTCGACCTTCTGGTTCCGGTACTGGAGGTAGAAGGCGTGCTCCCAGGCGTCGAAGACCAGGATCGGCGTGGCGCCCTGGCCCACGTTGCCCTGGTGGTCGTAGACCTGTTCGACGATCAGCCGGCCGCTGAGCGGCTCGTACGCGAGGACCCCCCAGCCGGATCCCTGCGTCGTCGCGGCGGCCTTGGTGAGCTGGGCCCTGAAGTTCGCGAACGAGCCGAACGACTCGGCGAGGGCGTCCGCGAGCTCGCCCACTCCGTCCTTCTCCAGCGGCTCGCCGCCGCCGTCGCCGCTCATGTTGTGCCAGTAGATCGAGTGGAGGATGTGCCCGGACAGATGGAAGGCCAGGTTCTTCTCCAGGCCGTTGATCGAGCCCCACGACTCCTTGTCCCGGGCCTCCGCGAGCTGCTCCAGCGTGTCGTTCGCGCCCTTCACGTACGCCGCGTGGTGCTTGTCGTGGTGCAGCTCGATGATCTCGGGGCTGATCACGGGGGCGAGCGCGGAGTAGTCGTAGGGCAGCTCGGGCAGCGTGTAGACGGGCATGCGTGGTCCCCTCGAACCTCTTGTTGCAAGTGACTTGCAACTGCACGCTAGCAATAAAAAGGCCCTCACGGGTACACCGTGAGGGCCTTTCGGGGTCGAGCCGGTCAGTCTCCGGCGGGGCGCGGCCGCCGGGCGCGCGGCGCGCTCACGCCGCGACGGACGTGTAGTGCGCCGCGTCCCCCTCGATCGAGTAGCTCTCCTTGCCCTCGATGCCGACCGGGATGTCACCGGCGACGGTCACCCGGTGCAGCCGGCGCGGCTGCTTGTCGTAGTTGTCCACGGCGTAGTGCTGCGTGATGCGGTTGTCGAACAGCACCAGCTGGTTCTGCGACCAGCGGTGGCGCAGGACGTTCTCCGGACGGACCACGTACGACTGGAGCAGGTCGAGGATCCTGCGCGACTCGCCCACCGACAGCCCCACGATCCGCTGCGCGAACCCGCCGATGAACAGGCCGCGTTCGCCGGTCAGCGGGTGGACCCGGACCACGGGGTGGGCGGTGCGGTACTTGATGGAGGTGAACTGGGCGCGCTGGGCGTCCCGTTCCTCGTCGACGTCCTCCGCGGGCACCGCGTAGTCGTAGTCGTTGGTGTGCTCGGCCCACAGGGTGTCGGCCAGGGCGCGCAGCGGTTCGGGCAGCTGGCGGTAGGCGGCGGCCGAGCTGGCGATCAGGGTCTCGCCGCCGTAGGGCGGGACGGTGATGCTGCGCAGGGTGCTGGCCTGCGGCGGGTTGAGGACGAACGTGACGTCGGTGTGCCAGTGGTTGGCGACGCCCCGCTCGCTGTCGACGGGCAGCACGTTCGGAGCGCCGTCGACGGCGGGCACGGTCGGGTGGGCGGTCGTGACGTCGCCGAAGTGACGGACGAAGGCCTGCTGGCTCTCGTCGTCGAGGTTCACGTCGTCGAAGACGAGCGCCTTGTGGACGTTGAGCGCCTCGCGCAGGGCGGCACGGGTGGCCTCGTCGAGGGGGCCGGCGACGTCGACGCCGCTGACGTGGGCGCCGATGTTCGCGGAGAGCTTGCGCAGGTGGAGGGACATGGGGGTGAGTCCTTTCAGGCGGTGGCGAGTGCGGGGACGACGTACTGGTTGGCGGGACGAGGCAGCCCGTACCGCTCGCGCAGGGTCGTGCGCGGGCCGTACTCGGTGCGCAGCAGTCCCCGGGCGCGCAGGATCGGGACGACGTGGTCGACGAAGGCGTCGAGGCCGGAGGGCAGCACGGCGGGCATGATGTTGAAACCGTCGGCGGCGCCCTGCCGGAACCAGGTCTCGATCTTGTCGGCGACCTGTTCGGGCGTCCCCGCGAAGGTGAGGTGCCCGCGGCCGCCGCCGAGCCGCCCGATCAGCTGCCGCACGGTGAGGCGTTCGCGCCGGGCCAGCTCCACCACGAGCGTGTAGCGGCTCTTGGCGCCCTCGATGGCCTCCTCGGACGGCAGGGCGGCAGGCAGCTCGGCGTCCAACTCCAGTGTGCCGGGCTCCAGTTGCAGCAGGGACTCCAGTCGTCCGACGCCGTGCGCGTACACGATGTGGTCCTCGAGGACACGCTCGTGCGCTCGCGCCTGCGCCTCCGTGGAGCCGATCACCGGCACGATCCCGGGCAGCACCTTGATGTGCTCCGGATCGCGGCCGGCCGCCGCCGTGCGGGCCTTCAGGTCGGCGTAGAAGGCCTGCGCGTCGGAGAGGGTCTGCTGGGCCGTGAACACCGCCTCCGCGTACCGGGCGGCGAACACCTTGCCGTCCTCGCTCGAGCCCGCCTGCACCAGCAGCGGGTAACCCTGCGGCGAACGCGGCACGTTGAGCGCGCCCTCGACGCTGAAGTACGTCCCCCGGTGCCGGGGCGGGTGGATCTTGCGGTCGTCGCCCCAGACGCCGGCGGCCTTGTCGGCGACGATCGCGTCGTCCTCCCAGCTGTCCCAGAGCTTCAGCGCCACGTCGAGGAACTCGGCGGCCCGGGCGTACCGCTCGGCGTGCGCGGGTTCGGCGTCGAGGCCGAAGTTGCGGGCGGCCTCCGCGCCGGCCGTGGTGACGATGTTCCAGCCGGCCCGGCCGCCGCTGATGATGTCCAGCGAGGCGAACTTGCGGGCCAGGTTGTAGGGGGAGTTGTAGGAGGTCGACGCGGTGGCGATCAGGCCGATGTGCTCGGTCGCCGTCGCGAGCGCGGTGAGCAGGGTGAGCGGCTCCAGCGAGCCGGCCGGCCGCTGTGCCAGGTCGCTCCACAGCTGCGGTCCGTCGGCGAGGAACAGCGAGTCGAAGGCGCCGCGTTCGGCGGTCCGGGCCAGATGGACGTAGTGGCTCAGCTCGACATGGGCGTACGGATCGCTCTCGGGCAGCCGCCACGAGGCCTCGTGATGACCGGTGTTCATGAGAAAGGCGTTGAGGTGAAGCCGGCGGGGCATGGCGTGTCCTTACAGACGGTCGGGGGAGGGGTGGAACGCGCGGGACGCAGCCGTCCGGCGTTCGCGGACGGGGCCCGTTCAGGGCCGGAGCGGTGGCCCGGAGGCGACGGCCCCCGGGAGGCGGACGGACCGGCCGGCGCCGGCCGGACTCATTCGACATCCGCCGTCACGCCCAGCGCCGCCAGCAGGCGCTCGCGGTACTCGCCGAGCAGCGGATCCCGGTACGAGCGCGGATGCGGCCGCTCGATGGTCAGGTCGAGCCCGATTCGGCCGTGCTCGAGGACGAGGACACGGTCGGCGAGCACGATCGCCTCGTCCACGTCGTGCGTCACGAGCAGCACGGAGGGCCGGTGGCGCTCCCACAGTTCGCGCAGCAGGGTGTGCATCTTGATCCGGGTGAGCGCGTCCAGCGCCCCGAACGGCTCGTCGGCCAGAAGGAGTTCGGGCTCGCGGACCAGGGAGCGGGCCAGCGCGGCGCGCTGTGCCTCGCCGCCGGACAGCTCGTTGGGCCAGGCCCGCTCGCGTCCCTTCAGCCCGACCTCGGCGAGCGCCTCGCGTCCCTTGCGGTCGGCCTCCCCGCCGTCGAGGCCCAGCAGCACGTTCTCCAGCACCCGCCGCCAGGGCAGCAGCCGCGAGTCCTGGAAGACGACGGACACGCGCTCCGGCGCCGTCAGCTCCCCGCTCCCGGCGACCGCGTGGTCCAGGCCCGCGACCGCCCGCAGCAGGGTGCTCTTGCCGGAGCCGCTGTGCCCGAGCAGGGCCACGAACTGTCCGGCGGGGATGTCCAGGTCGACGGCGTCGAGGACCGTGCGCCCGTCGAACGACCGGGTCAGACCGCGCAGCCGGACGGCGGAGGCACGGGTCAGCTGCTCAGTGTGCGGCGCCATGACAGCACCCTCCGTTCGACGAGACGGACCGCGCTGTCGGAGATCAGACCGAAGACGCCGTAGATGAGGAGGCCGACCAGGATGACGTCCGACTGGCCGTAGTTCTGCGCCTGGAACATCATGTAGCCGAGGCCGCTGGTGGCGTTGATCTGCTCCAGGACGACCAGACCGAGCCAGGAGCCGGTGACGCCGAGCCGGAGTCCCACGAAGAATCCGGGCAGTGCGCCGGGGATCACGATCTCCCGGATGAACCGCACCCTGGACAGGCCCTGTACCTCGGCGAGTTCGACGAACCGGTGGTCGATGCCGGACAGCGCGGCATGCGTGTTGAGGTAGATCGGGATGTAGACGACGATCGCGATGATCGCGATCTTGAAGGTCTCGCCGATGCCCAGCCACAGGATGAACAGCGGGATCAGGCCGAGGGTCGGGATCGCCCGGTTGAGCTGCACGGTCCCGTCGATCAGGGCCTCCCCGGTACGGGACAGCCCGGACGCCAGGGCGAGCGCGACGCCCGCGGTCAGGCCGATCGCGAAGCCGTATCCGGCGCGCTCCAGCGAGGTGAGGACGTCGGTGGTGAGCGTGCCCTCGTTCCACAGCCGGGCGCCGGTCTCCAGCACGGTCCAGGGCGCGGGGATCGCCGCGGGGTCGAGCCGCCCGGCGGCGGAGGCGGCGGCCCACAGGGCGAGGACGACGAGCGGTCCGACCATGCGGGCGGCGGGCAGGCGTTTGCCGGGGGAGAGGCTGCGGCGGCGCCGTCGGCGGGGCGCCGGACCGGCGGCGGCGACGGGCGCCGTGCTCAGCGTGGTGGTGGTCATGGCGGTCACTTCCGGTACTCGGCGGCTACGGACTTCGCGGCGATGCCCTCGAAGCGGTGGTCGAAGAGCGAGGAGACGTCGAACTTCTTCACGAAGCCGCCCTCCGCGAGCAGATCGGCGGTCTCCTGCTCCCACCGCACGGCCTCCGCCCAGCTGGGCGGGAAGAGCGGCTTGTTGGCGAGCGCGGTGATCGACCGGGCCTGGGCGAGGTTCAGGTTCTGCGTCTTGACGTAGAACTCCTCGTTCCACACGTCCGGGTGCTCGTACTGCCACACCTGGCCCTGTGCCCACTGCGGGATGTACGCGGCGACCGCGGCCGCCTTCGCCCTGTCGTTCAGCACCGACGCCGGCGCCCACAGCAGGTTGAGCAGGTCGACGACGTCGGTGGTGACGGTGCGGGCGCCCTTGGACTCGTACTGCTGGAGGTAGGCGGGCGCCTGGGTGTTGCCGAGCGGGGCGACGTCGACCTGGCCGGACTGCAGCGCGGTGAGGAACTGGTTGCTGGTCAGCGGGACGAGCTTCACGTCGTCGTACTTCAGGCCGGCCTTCTTCAGCGCCCGCAGCAGGACCACGCCCTGTGCCTGCCCCTGCGAGAACGCCAGCTTCCTGCCGCGGAAGTCGGCCACCGTGCGGATGTCGCTGCCGGGCTTGGTGGCGAAGAGATAGTTCGGCTTGCGCGTGATGTTGATCGCGACGATCTTCGCGTCGAAACCCTGGAAATGCGCCTGGATCGGCGGTATTCCCGCGTTGTTGGCGAGGTCCAGGGATTTCGCGCGGAATGCGTTGATGACGTCGGGACCGGCCCCGATGTTCAGCCAGTCCGACACCTCGAACGGCAGCGCGGGAAGTTTCGCCAGCTTGAACTGCAATTGCTGGACGTTCTGGAAGGAGGAGATTTTCAGGCTCGTGCCGGCGGGCACCTCGGCCGCGAGCGGAGCCGTGGAGGCGCCCTTCCCGGTCGCCGCGGCGCTGCTCTCGGCGCAGCCGCTGAGACCGGCGACACCGGCGGCGGCGCCGAGCAGAGAGGTGAGGAAGACGCGTCGGTCATAGGTGGCAGGCACAGCAGGACCCCCAGGGGGAAAGCAGCGGAAACACGGGCGGAATTCAGGGCGCCGTCATGGATGGGTCGTCCCGGTCAAGGGAATGCATGCATGCATGGACGGGCGATGCGCGGAATGTGCGCGAAACGGCGTGTGGAAACGCCGGGGGAACGGTGAGAAAGGGCGCGCCCGGCGCGCCGGGGGCGTCAGCAACAGAGAGTGCGACAGCTCATGGAATGATTTTCCCGTCCGCTGGTGAAGCGTGTCAACATTCGGATTTTCTGAATTAAGTCGCTCGAGACGACAGGGTGAACGGGTCCCGGTAGAGCACGTCCAGCACCACCGCGCCGCCGGCCATGGCCGGCACGGAGTCCGGGAAGCCGCTGGGCGCGACGCACTCCGCCCGCTCGGCCCCCGCCTCCGCGCGCAGCGCGGCGAGGCAGTCCGCCCGATACAGCGCGCCCACCTCGGTGACCACGACCCGCTCCGGGTTCAGGACGTCGAGCAGCAGCGCCGCCGCCCGTCCGGTCATCCGCGACCGCTCGCGCAGCAGCCCGACGGCCACCGCATCCCCGGCCCCGGCGGCCGCGACCACATGCATCGGGTTCGTCCCGTCGGTGATCCCCGCGGCACGGGCCCGAGGAGCGCCGCGAGCTGTTCGCCCGCGCGCCTCAGCACCCCGTACGGGCCGGCGCCCCCGTGCCCGGACTCCCGTCGTGCCGGCACCCGTCCACGCAGGTCGAGCAGCGCGACCGTGGTGTACGGCACCGCGCCCCAGCGTGGTGAGCCGGGAGCAGTGGTCGGTGACGGCGGCCGGGGACAGTCCCGTCAGGCGGGCGATGGCGGAGCGCGCCACCGGCCCGTGCTCCAGCACGGAGCGCAGGATCATGCTGGCGCTGGTGCGCCGCCGGTCGCTGTCGGCGACCCGGGACACGGGGGAGGGGGTGGAGACGGGAAGAAGGGCGGGGGAAGCGGGCACGGTGGGCCGTCCTTGGGAACGGGGCTGACACGTCTCGGGAGCCGAGGCGCGCAGCGACCGCGCCTCAGACCGGCCGGCGACAGGTGGCCGTGCCCTGGCGTCGCAGGTCGACGTAGCGACGCGACGTGAGGTTTCTGGACTGGGCGAGGGCGAGCATGGCTGAAATCGTAGGGCAGGGACCGTGAATCCCACCAGACCACTAGGATTTCGTTGGCGGGAGTTCACAATCCCGTCGCACGGGGAAAGGTGAGCGAAACATCCCCACCTCAGTGATCGGCGTCACCCCGTACCCGGTGTAACCAGCATCCTTTGTTCGGATGCCACCAAGCCGTGGTCGCCCGCTTTGTCGAGCGTTGACGGAGAGCCGCTCAACCGCGCTGGGATAGCGTCGCCGTGTCCCGATCCGCCCCCGATACCCGCGGAGTCCCCATGAGCACCGCCGCCGCCACCCCCGCACGCCCCGGACAGGTCCTCGCCGACCTGCTCCCGGCCTCCCGCGTCCGGGACGTCGCGCTCGTACTCGGCGGCGCCGCGCTGACCGGACTCGCCGCCCAGATCGCGGTCCCGGTCCCGGGCAGCCCCGTGCCGGTGACCGGCCAGACCTTCGCCGCGCTGCTCGTCGGCACCACCCTCGGCGCCCGCCGCGGAGTCTCCTCGCTCGCCGTCTACGCGCTGGCCGGCCTGGCCGGCGTGCCGTGGTTCGCGGACGGCTCCTCCGGCATCGGCGTCTCCTTCGGCTACATCCTCGGCATGATCCTCGCCACGGCCGTCGTGGGCTCCCTCGCCCGCCGCGGCGCCGACCGCTCCGTGCTGCGCACGGCCGGCGCGATGCTGCTCGGCGAGGCCGTCATCTACGCCGTCGGCGTCCCGTACCTGGCCTACGCGGCCGACCTCTCCGCCTCCCAGGCGATCGCGGCGGGCCTCACCCCCTTCCTGATCGGGGACGCGGTCAAGGCGGCCCTGGCGATGGGCCTGCTGCCGACGGCGTGGAAGCTCCTCAAGCGGTAGGCGTCCGTGACGGATCGCGGCCGGCGCGTCCGGCCGCCGCGGAAGAGGTCCGCCCGGGTCGTCCGACGACGCCCCCGGCGGACCTCTCCCGCGTTCTGGGCCCTTCCGTGTTCAGTTCGCCCTCGGCCCGGCCGGCCGCCGGGACCACCACAGCCCGGCCGCGCCCGCCATGAGCAGCGACGCCCCGGCCGCGCCGAGCGGCAGCAGATCCCGTCCGACGCCGGTCCGGGGCAGTTCGTCGCCGACCGGGCCGACGGGTGTGTTGTCGGTGCCGAGGAGCAGGGGGGTGGCGGGTGCGTTCGGCGACGGGTTCGTCGTGCCGAACGGCACCGGGCCCTGTTGCCAGTACGTCTTCGCGCCGTCGCCCGTCTGAACCGGCAGGCAGATCTTTCCGGTCTTCTTCAGGTCGAAGGTCGCGTCGACGGCATAGGACTTCGACGCGCCGGCCGCGAGGTGGTCGATGGCGCAGGAGAAACCGCTGTTGGATCCTTCCGGTAGGTCTTTCGCTGTGATCGCTTCGCAGCCCTGAACGCTTTTGACCGTAAGGCCGTCGAAACCGACGACCAGAAGCCTTATCTGTTCGCCGTCCTGGGTCCCCTCGTTCTTCACCGTGGCGGTGATGGACGTTTTCCCGGAAGCGTTGTCGACCGAGATCCTCTCCGGCAGCAGGGTCGTCGTCCGCACGCCCGCGGGCGCCGCGTCGACGACCTTTCCCCCCTTACTGCTCCCGGGCCCCTGGTCCTCCGCCCCGGCGGGGAAGGGCAGGGTCAGTACGGCCGAGACGGATACCACGACCAGCGATCCGACGGTGGTCATGGCACGACGAGAACTCATGTTCGCCCCCTTGGCTGCGCCTGAATTCGCAGTACTTGAAGAGGTACCACAAGATTTCTCCGCACTATGCTGGTACGGCACTAAGTGTGACTATTGCGTTTCAGGGGCCGGGTCAGGGCGGGGGTGCAGCGGATTGCCGGGTAATTCGGGAAGCGCGGGAGATCGGGGAAGCGCGGGAAATTCGGGAAACGCGGGAGGTTCGGGGGGCTGGGGTAATTCGGGGAATCCAGGGATTCCCGGGAGCGGGGAGAACACCGGGAGGGCGGTGAGCGGTGGGTTCCCGGGGGTGCTGGTGGCGGGGCGCTATCGGCTGGCCGAGAGCATCGGCCAGGGGGGAATGGGGCGGGTGTGGCGGGCCGTCGACGAAGTGCTCGACCGGCAGGTCGCGGTGAAGGAGATGCGCATCGACGGCCTCGGCGCCGAGGACGCCCGCACCCGCCGTGAGCGCACCCTGCGCGAGGCCCGTGCCACCGCACGCATCGACCACCCGAACGTGGTCCGCGTCTACGACGTCGTCGACGAGGGCGACCGGCTGTGGATCGTCATGGAGCTGGTCGCGGGGCGCTCGCTCGAGGGGATCATGGCCGAGGAAGGCCCGCTGAGCCCCCTCGACACCGCCCGCATAGGCCTGGGGCTGGTCACGGCGCTGCGCCAGGTGCACACCAGAGGTGTCCTGCACCGGGACATCAAACCGGGCAACGTCCTGGTGGAGACGGGGGTGTCCGGCAGGGGCGGGCAGGATCGGGAGCGGGGGGACGCCGGCAGCGGCCGGATCGTCCTCACGGACTTCGGCATCGCCGCCATCCAGGACACGAAGGCGCTGACGATGGTCGGCATGCTGGTCGGCTCCCCCGACTACATGGCCCCCGAGCGCGTCTCCGGCCGCCCGCAGGGCCCGCCCTCCGACGTGTGGTCCCTGGGCGCGACGCTCTGCGCGGCGCTGGCCGGACACTCCCCCTTCGCCCGCGACACCACACTGGCGACGTTGCACGCGGTGCTCTACGAGGAACCCGAACTCCCCACCGGAGCAGGCCCGTTGCGGGCCGTACTCGCCGCTCTGCTGGAGAAGGACCCGGCGGCCCGACCCACGCTCCCCGCGCTGGAGTCCCTCCTCGTCCCCATCGCCTTCCCCCGCGCGACTGCGGCGGCGGCCGACGCCGCGCCTGCGCGTTCCGGCATCTCCCTGGCCCGTTCCCAGGCGGTGACGGAACGCAGGCCCGTCCCGGACGGGCACGCCGCTCCGCCGCCCGACGGACCTCGCGCGGAACGCGCGCCGGGGCGCGCACGGGAACGGACCCGGCGGCGGCCACACGAACCCGAGCAGGCACAGGTGCAGGCACAGGCACAGGCACAGACGCAGGCGCGGGATCACCGGCAGGGGCAGGAGAACGGGCAGGGGCGGGAACACGGACAGGCGCGGACGCACGGACGGGCGGGCCGTCGGCGTACCGCCCTGTTCGCCGCCCTCGGCGTCGCCGTCGTCGGTGCGGCCGTCGCGCTCGCGCTGGCGACGCTCCCCGGCGGACCGGACGGCGCGGACCGGGCCGGCGGCAGCGCCTCCGGACAGTCCGCCGGCACCGCCGCTGCCACCGGATCCGCGGCCGGCTCACCGCCGGGCTCGGCGTCGGCGTCCCCCACGGTGCGCGGGACGTCCCGTCCGCCGAGCCTGCCGCCGGGCGCGCACGCGGAGGCGGGCGGCTACGCATGGTCGACGCCCAAGGGCTGGCGGCGGGACGTGAAGACGGGCGCCGAGGTGCACTACACGTCCCCCGACGGTGCCCAGGAACTCGTCGCGAAGTCGTCCCTGGCCCACGGCGACCTCATGGACGCGTGGCGGACCTCCGAGGAGAACGCCCGCCAGGGCCGGGACTACCGCAAGATCCGCCTGGAACGGACGACGTTCCGCGGTCGGCCGGCGGTGGTCTGGGAGTACGCCTTCACCCTCCGGGGCGCCTCCTGGCACGCCCGGCTGCTGGGCTTCGACGAGAGGGGGAAGTCCTACCAGGTCAACACCTGGTACCGGCCCGGGACGGAGACGCAGGCCCTGAAGACGTACGAGGCCGTGAAGGACAGCTTCACGGTGTTGTGAGAGAGCCGAGCGGAGAGGTCGGGCCGGAGAGAGGGATGAGGGAACGGCGCGGAGCCGCGCGCGGCCGGGACGGCCCGGATTCGATCCGGATCCCGCCCGGATTCGGCGTACAGGGGGCCGCCGAAGCGACCCCCTGTACGCCTGCCGCTCCGCCCCCGCTAGACCTTCTCGGCCGGGGAGCCGGCAGCGGCGGAGGACTCCGCCGCGGGTTCGGCGGGGGAGCGGCCGGTCCGCGCCCCCGCGCCCCGCTGCCTCACCACGGCGATGACGACCACGACCGCGGCGACGAGCAGCGACAGCAGCACCGTCGTCCGCCCGCTGCTCTCCCCTTCCGTGTCGGTCAGCATGTAGCCGAGCACGAAGACGATGAGTGCGGCGGTCGCCCAGGTGAGATACGGGTAGAGCCACATCTTCACGACCAGCTTCTCGGGCGCCTCGGCCTGGATGATCTTCCGCATCCGCAGCTGCGAGAAGCAGATCACCAGCCAGACGAACAGCGCCACGGCGCCGCTGGAGTTGACCAGGAAGAGGAAGACGGAGTCCGGGAACCGGTAGTTGAAGAAGACGGCGACGAATCCGAAGACCACGGAGGAGACGATCGCCGCCAGGGGGACGCCACGGCTGGTCGTGCGGGCGAAGGCCTTCGGGGCGTCGCCCCGCTCGCCGAGCGAGTAGGCCATGCGGGAGGCCGTGTAGAGGCCGGAGTTGAGGCAGGACAGCACGGACGTCAGCACGATGAAGTTCATGATCTGACCGGCGTGCGCGATGCCCAGCGAGTCGAGGGCGGCGACATAGGAGCCCTGCTCCTTGATGGACGGGTCGTCCCAGGGCAGCAGCGTGACCACGACGAAGATCGAGCCGAGGTAGAAGACGCCGATGCGCCAGATGATGCTGTTGGTCGACTTGGTCACGGCCCGCTGCGGGTTCTCGGACTCGCCCGCCGCGAGGGTCGCGATCTCGCTGCCCATGAACGAGAAGACGACGAGCAGGACGCCGGTGAGGATCGCGCCGGGTCCGTTGGGCAGGAAGCCGCCGTGCCCGGTGAGGTTGCCCAGCCCGGCCTTGTCGTCGTCGACGCCGGGGAGCACGCCGAACACGGCGAGACCGCCCACCGCGATGAACGCGCCGATGGCGACGACCTTGATGCCGGCGAACCAGAACTCGAACTCGCCGTAGGAGCCGACGGAGACGAGGTTGGTGGCGGTCAGCACGATCATCACGATGAGCGCCCACCCCCACTGGGGGACCGCGGGCATCCACCCTTCGAGGATCTTGGCCCCGGCGGTCGCCTCCACGGCCAGCACGACGACCCAGAAGAACCAGTACAGCCAGCCGATGGAGAACCCGGCCCAGCGGCCGAGCGCGCGGTCGGCGTGCGCGGAGAAGGAGCCGGAGGTCGGATTGGCCGCGGACATCTCGCCCAGCATGCGCATCACCAGCACCACGAGCGTGCCGACGAGCGCGTACGAGAGCAGGATGCCGGGCCCGGCGGTGGCGATGCCGGAGCTGGAACCGACGAACAGTCCGGCGCCGATGACGCCGCCGATGGCGATCATCGACAGGTGGCGGTTCTTGAGACCTGCCTGAAGTCCGGAGCCGGGTTCTCCGGCGCCTCCGGGGCCTGACGAGGCCTTGGTGAGGGTCGGCTGCGAAGTCATGGGGATGTCTTTCCTTTGCGCCGCGTGAGGGGAATCAGGGGGATCGTGCTGTGGGGGGCGTATGAGCCGGTCCAGTGAATCCGAGGCAAATGGATTCAGGAACCTTTGATTTGGAATTGTTACTTGAGGTTTTCCTGAGCTTCCGCGGTGCTGCGGGGCGTTTCCCGACGCGGCACCCGGGGCTGCTACCCCGCGGCCCCCATGTCACACTCGTCCCATGCGCGTGTATCTCGGCTCGGACCATGCCGGCTTCGAACTCAAGAACCACCTCGTCGAATGGCTCAGGGCGGCGGGTCACGACCCGGTCGACTGCGGGCCCCACATCTACGACGCCCAGGACGACTACCCGCCCTTCTGCCTCCGCGCGGCGGAGAAGACGGCCGCGGACCCCGACTCCCTCGGCATCGTGATCGGCGGCTCCGGCAACGGCGAGCAGATCGCCGCGAACAAGGTGAAGGGCGTGCGTGCGGCGCTGGCCTGGAGCGAGGAGACCGCGTCCCTCGGCCGCCAGCACAACAACGCCAACGTCGTCGCGGTCGGCGCCCGCATGCACACCCAGGACGAGGTGACGAAGTTCGTCGAGACCTTCCTCGCCACCCCGTTCTCCCAGGACGAGCGTCACATCCGACGCATCGACATGCTGGCGGACTACGAGACGACGGGCGACCTGCCCCCCGTCCCGCCCCACCACCCCCAGCAGTAACCTCCGGCCGAGGCGGAAGGCGCCGCCCACCCGACCTGGACGGACGGGTGGGCGAGACGGGCGCCGGACAGCCCGGCGCGGGAAAGGGACACACCGGTGCCGGAAGGCCACACGATCCACCGACTGGCGCAGGACTACGCCCGCTTCACCGGCCGTCCCCTGCAAGTCAGCAGCCCGCAGGGCAAGTTCGCCGCCGCGGCGGCCCTCCTCGCCGACGCCCCGCTGACCCGCACCGAGGCCCACGGCAAGCACCTCTTCCTCGGCTTCACCGCCGACCGGTGGATCCACATACACCTGGGCCTCTTCGGCAAGGTCACCTTCGGGCCGGCCCCCGCGCCGCCGCCCACGGACACCGTCCGGCTCCGCCTCGCCGCCCCGACGTCCTACGTCGACCTGCGGGGCCCCACGACCTGCGCCCTCATCGGGGACGAGGAGAAGAGGGCCGTGCACGCCCGGCTCGGCCCCGACCCGCTGCGCGCCGACGCCGACCCGCAGGCCGCCTACGCCCGCGTCTCCCGCAGCCGTTCGACGATCGCCGCGCTCCTCATGGACCAGAAGGTCATCGCCGGGGTGGGCAACGTCTACCGCGCCGAAGTCCTCTTCCGGCACCGTGTCGACCCCTACCGCGCCGGCCGGACCGTCACCCCCGCCGAATGGGACGCGATCTGGTCCGACCTGGTCGCCCTCATGCGTCAGGGCGTCCGCGACAACCGCATCGACACGGTCCGCCCGGAGCACACTCCGGAGGCGATGGGCCGCCCGCCGCGGGTCGACGACCACGGGGGCGAGGTGTACGTCTACCGCCGCGCCCACCAGCCCTGCCACCTGTGCGGCGACGGCGTCCGCACCGCCGACCTCGCCGCCCGCAACCTCTTCTGGTGCCCGACCTGCCAGAAGAGCTGACCGGCCACCTCGGGGCGCGGCACTAGAACCCGTGCGGCAGCCACGGGGCCGTGACCGCCCCGAACGCCAGGGCCGCCTCCGTCAGCGCCCCTCGCCGGACCTCCCGCACCCGCCCGGCCGCGCCCAGCGCCGCCAGGCTCACCCCGCCGAGGTAGGCCGCGCCCAACTCCCGTACGGACAGGGCGAGATCGGCAGGGTCGGTGGTCCGCGAGCACACCGCGCCCTTGACGTCGCCGGAGAGCCGCCAACGCCCCGAGTTCCAGGGGCAGAACGCGTCCTCGACGTCCAGTACCACGTCCACCGGCGCCTGGTACGTCCGCGCCTCCAGCGCCGCGCCGACCTCCACGAGCCGCATGTACAACGCGTCCCGCACCCGCAGTTCGCACCGCCGGACGTCGGACACGAGATGCTGCCACCCGTCGTCCACCGGCCGCCCCCGCACCTCGAGCGAGGCAGTGAGGTCGATCCCGAACAGGAACCGCCACAACGCGGCCTGCGACGGCGCGTCGACCGCGGTCAGATCCTGGAGCAGCACCCGCCCGTTCTGCCCGCTGTGCCCCCACTCGGGACGCACCCGGTACCGGACGTATCCGGTGACCTCGCCGTCCCGCTCGGCCAGCACGCACTGCAGCGGCGACGCCCCGCCCCGCTCGCTCTCCGGATCGAGCAGTCCCAGCCGTTCCCAGCCGGGCTGCCGCGCGAGCATCCCGGCCCGGCCGGGCACCGTGCGCGCGTACACCGCCTCGCACACCGCGAGTTGCGCGCCGGGGTCGGCGTACCGCAGCCGGACCTCGTCCGCGCCGTCCGGGACGGCCAGCCGCACCCGGCTGGTGTCGATCTCCGCCTGGAGCGCGAAGGTCGCCGCGCCGTACCCGAACCGTCCGTAGATGTCCGGCTCGGAGGCGGTGAGAACGGCGAGCGACCGCCCCTCCGCGCGCGTGTCGTCCAGCAGCCGCCGCATCATCGACGTCAGAATCCCGCGCCGCCGGTGCGTCGCGCTCACCCCGACCATCGTGACGCCCGCGGCCGGCGTCGACGTCCCGCCGGGCACCGTCAGCCGGAAGTCGTACGCTCCCGCCGTCGCCACGCACGCGTCGCCGTCCCACACGCCGAGGCAGCGGTCGTACGGGGTGAGCGACCGGTAAAGCTCCCGTTCCTCGACCGACTCGGGGACCCCGCCGAAAGCGCGCAGCAGAGCGTCGTACCAGGTGTCCCATTCCTCCGGCCGCAGTACCCGCATGTCCGTCGCCGTCACCCGCGCCGTTCCGTCGTGACCCGCCTCACTCGTCATGGGCTCATGGGTAGCAGGCCCACGAGGGCCGGGCCAGGGAATTTCGCCCTCTTTGCGGCGGCAGCGCTTTCCATGACGTTCACTGTGAAGTTGAACCTCGGACGGGGGACAAGTGGGACCTCCCGTGCCAAGCGGCGGGTCGGATGGATAAGGTCCCGAACTAATGGCAGCAGGACGACAGCGGCGCGCGGAAGCCGAGACGTTGACGGCCCGGTTGAAGCACTTGATGCACCGGGTCCGCACCGGCGTGCGCAGAAGCGCCGTCGACTACTTCCGCGGTGACGGCTCGGACTGGATCGCACTCGCCTTCCTGCTGCTCACCGTCCCGCTGATCGCCGCCACCACGCTCGCCAACTCGGTGTGGTGCTCCCCGGCCGCCCTCGTCCTGCCGATCGTCACCGGCGGCCTGCTGCTGCGTCCGTCGAGTCTGCTCGGGCTGTACGCGGCGGCCGCGACGGCCCTCATCGTGGAGTCGGTGCGGCTGGGCCCGTACACGGAGGGCCCCAGCCGGGTCACGCCCGGCGTGGTTCTCGTGGTCGCTGCATGCGGATTCTTCGGGCTGCTCATCGCCCAGTTCCGCAGCCGGGTCGGCGTGCCCTGGCGACGCGGCGGAACCATGCTGTTCGACCTGCGCGAACGCATCCGTGTGCAGAGCAAGCTGCCGAGTCTGCCGCCGGGCTGGCACCACGAGATGGCGCTGCGGCCCGCGGGCGGCCAGTCGTTCTCCGGGGACTTCGTCGTCGCGGCCCGCACCAACGGCGGCCGCACGCTGGAGGTCGTCCTCACCGACGTCTCCGGCAAGGGCATGGACGCCGGTTCGCGCGCGCTGCTGCTGTCGGGCGCCTTCGGCGGCCTGCTCGGCTCGCTGCCCCCGCACGCCTTCCTCCCGGCGGCCAACGGCTACCTGCTGCGCCAGGACTGGGACGAGGGCTTCGCGACCTCCATCCACCTCGTGCTCGACCTCGACTCCGGCGACTACGAGCTCTACTCGGCGGGTCACCCGCCGGGCCTTCAGCTCAGCGCGGGCAGCGGCCGCTGGGAGGAGAAGGCCGCGGAGGGCCCCCTTCTCGGGGTGTACGACGGCGCCCAGTTCGACCCGGTGAAGGGCTCGCTGCGCCCCGGCGACGTGCTGATGCTCTTCACCGACGGCCTGGTCGAGACCTCCGACCGGGACATCGTCGAGGGCATCGACCGCCTCACCGGCGCGGCAGACCGCTACGTCGCCGGCGGTTTCCAGGGCGCCGCCTGGCACCTGATCGAGGCCGTCGCCAAGGACGTCAACGACGACCGCGCCCTGCTGCTGATCTGCCACGAGGGCCCGACGACCCAGTCGGCGGCGCTGTCCTGAACCCGTGAGCTCCCCCGAAGCGGTGAGCTCTCCCGAGAGGGGAACGCCGTGCTGACCGTGTCCGAGGTCGAGGCCATCGCCCGCGCCGCCCACGAGGGCCAGACCGACAAGGCGGGCCGCCCCTACGCCGAACACCTCCAGGCGGTCGCGGAGGGGGTACGCGTGCGTGGCGGCGACGCCGAGCAGATCGCGGCCGCCTGGCTGCACGACGCCGTCGAGGACCACGCCCTCACCGAGGCCTGGCTGGCGGCGGCCGCGCTGAGCGACCGCACGAAGGCCGTCGTCCTCGCCGTGACCAAGCGGGCAGGGGAGACGCCCGAGGCGTACGCGGCCCGCGTCCTGGCCACGCCGGGCGCCCTGCTGGTGAAGGAGGCGGACCTGGCCCACAACGCGGACCCGGCCCGGCTGGCGGTCCTGGACGCGCCCACCCGCGCACGACTGACGGAGAAGTACGCGCACATGCGCGCACTCCTCGGCCTCACCGCGTCCGCTCGACGACCTCCCCGGACCGTCGCCCCGGGATGAGCCCCTGGGGCGATCCTTCGGGAACGGGCGTTCCGCGACGGGCCCCGGGCGGGCGGGTGTTCAGCCCCCGACGCCGCCCGCGGCCTTCTCGTCGCCCGCACGCCCGCGGCTCTCCCCGCGCCCGTCGCCCTTCTCGAGCCGCGCGGGCTTCTCGCCGTTCTCGCGCTCGCGGGCGAGAAGTGCGGCGTCCGGCTTGAAGGCCCACTCCATCCTCGGCTCGATCACGAACCGGAAGACCCGCCGTACCGGCGGCGTGCACAACAGGGTGACGGCCGCCGCCACGGCGACGGTGACGGCGATCTCCCCGAGCGGCCGGTGCAGCGAGGGGTGCGCGAACCAGCCGCGGTAGTCGGCGGTCTTGATGAGGAAGCCGTGCAGCAGATAGCCGTACAGCGTGCCGGCGCCGAGGACCGTGAACCACATCGTGCGGCCGGGGACCCAGGAGAGGAAGCAGGCCGTCAGCAGCAGCGAGCAGCCGAACAGGGCGAGCTGCATGACGGGCCCGGCCCACCAGGGGGCGCCCAGCTCCTGGGCGGAGTCGCGGTGGTAGAGCCAGGAGACGTTCATCCGTGGCACCGCCCAGTAGGCGAAGGCCAGGGCGAACGCGAGCACGGGCACCGCCGCGATCCGCACCGAGCGCCGGCGCACCAGGCGGAAGTGCTCGGGCTCGAGGCACAGGCCCAGCACGAAGTACGGCAGGAACTGCAGGACGCGCTGGAGGTCCAGGTCGTCGCCGATGGACGGGGTGACCGTCGCCAGCATGGCGAGGCCGAGCGCCAGCGGCAGCGGATGCCGGACGAGCTTCCAGACCGGCGTGGTGAGCCGCCAGACGAACAGCGCCACCAGGAACCAGGTGAGGTACCAGGGGTCGAGAAGGCTGATCTCCTGGGCGGGGTTGTGGTCGATGTGTCGCCGGAAGACCGGGTAGGCGGTCTCGAACACGATGTACGGCACGGCGACGCCCGTGATCAGGCGCTTGAGCCGGGCGGGGCTGCCGTCGAAGCTCCGCGAGAAGAAGCCGGAGATGACGATGAACGCCGGCATGTGGAACGCGTACACGAACATGTACGCGGCCTGCAGCACCCGGCTGCCGCCCTTGAGCGGCTCCCAGGCGTGCCCCACGGCCACCAGCACGATCGCCAGGTACTTGGCGTTGTCGAAGAACGCGTCGCGCCGCGCGGGGGGCCGTGGGGCCGGCCGCTCGGCGGATCTGTCCCGCGAACGGTCGCGTCCACCCGTTGGACCGTTCCGGTCGTGCTGGTCGTTCTGGTTCGGGGACGAGCGCGTGCTCGGAACGAGAGACGAGGCGGCGTGGAACATTTGAGGCACCCTAGCGTCGTGCGCGGCAATTCGTAAAACGCCCCTGGTCATTCCTCGTTATAGCTCTTGCATGGCACGGCCGGCGAAACGGGATGAGGCGTAGGGCTGTCCGTGATGTCACTCTTCATCCCGACTAAAAGGTGCATAACGCCGCTTGTTGCCCGCCAGTTGACGCAAACCGTCATCGCGTCGACCGCAATTCGAAATAACTGCGCAGGCATTGTGTGGACACGGAAACCGAGTTCCCCAATTCCCGCTGCCCACACGTGTGCCGACAAGTGATCCGAATGACCCGCGTCCGGCCGCCGGCCGACGCGGCCCGCGATGATGCGTCACGGGCCGCATAGGTGGGCCGGGTTGGTGGCACGATGGTCTCGGGAGTGCGGACCGACCGAGGGTGTGTGATCAGTTGTGGCCATCTCACTGTCAGTGGTGCTGCTGTTGGCGATCATCCTGGTGGTTCTCATCCGGGGCGGGTCGATCAAGGCGGGCCCGGCGATCGTCGCCATCCTGTTCGGCTTCTTCCTCGCCTCGACCGGCATGGCCCCGTCGATCAATCGTTTCCTCGACTCGCTCGCCGACACGATCAACTCGATCAGCTTCTGACATCGGCGAGCGGCCGCGAGCCGCCCTGTCGCGCATCGGAGCGGGCACGCCGAAGGCCCGGGGAGAGGAAACCTCTCACCCGGGCCTTCGTCGTACAGAGCGGGCGACGGGAATCGAACCCGCGTAGCTAGTTTGGAAGACTAGTGCTCTACCATTGAGCTACGCCCGCACACGTCGCGCCGCAGGTCAGCCGACCGCGGCACTGCACGCATCGTAGCGGGTCGACGCCCCCTGTCGCACACCGCCTTTCCGCGCGGCCCCGCGGGCCGCCCCGACGCCCGGCAAATGCGGCGGTCAGACGGCCTGCGGGCATGTACCCTACGTGTCGCACCAGACGGGGTGTGGCGCAGCTTGGTAGCGCGTCCGCTTTGGGAGCGGAAGGCCGTGGGTTCAAATCCCGCCACCCCGACCAGTACCGCGGTTCTCGTCCGCTCTCGCCGGCCGTCTCCGTGACCACCTCGCTTGATCGCCTTTGGGGCGTGTCCCTGCTGCCGTTACTATGCAAGCTGCACGCCCGTGTGTCTCTTCCTGAAGTCCTCCGGGCGGCGAATTTGCGGGAGCCGGTCTGGCTCCGGCGGAAACCAAGATGTCAGCCCCCAAGGAGACCGAACCGTGAAGAGCGCCGTGGAGACCCTGAACCCGACTCGGGTTCGGCTCAGCATCGAGGTGCCCTTCGAGGAGCTCAAGGACAGCCTCGACGCGGCGTACAAGAAGATCAACCAGCAGGTCACGGTGAAGGGCTTCCGCAAGGGCAAGATTCCCGCCCGGGTCATCGACCAGCGCTTCGGCCGTGGCGCCGTGCTGGAGGAGGCCGTCAACGACGCGCTTCCGAAGTTCTACACCGAGGCGGTCAACGAGGCCGAGATCGACGTCCTCGGCCAGCCCGAGGTCGACATCACGGAGCTGAAGGACGGCGAGACGCTGAACTTCACCGCCGAGGTCGACGTCCGTCCCGCCCTCGAGCTTCCCGAGGACTTCTCCTCCATCGAGGTCGAGGTCGACGCCGTCGAGGTGACGGACGAGGACATCGACAAGTCGGTCGAGCAGCTCCGCGAGCGCTTCGCCTCGACCTCCCCGGTCGAGCGCGCCGCCGAGGACGGCGACGTCGTGACCGTCGACCTGGAGGCCAAGGTCGACGGCGAGGTCCTCGAGGACGGCGTCGCCAGCGGCGTCTCCTACACCATCGGCTCGGGCGAGCTGCTGGACGGCATCGACGACGCCGTCAAGGGCCTGGAGGCCGGTGGCGAGACCACCTTCACCTCCGAGCTGAAGGGCGGCTCGGCGGCCGGCAAGGAGGCCGAGGTCACCGTCAAGGTCACCCAGGTCGCCGCCCGCGAGCTCCCCGCGCTGGACGACGAGTTCGCGCAGCTCGCCTCCGAGTTCGACACCCTCGACGAGCTCAAGGCGGACAGCCGCAAGCGCCTCGAGAACATGAAGCAGTACGACCAGGCCACGCAGGCGCAGGAGCGCGTCCTCGAGAAGCTGCTGGAGCTCGTCGAGGTGCCCGTCCCCGAGAAGCTGCTCGAGGACGAGGTCAACACCCGCAAGCACAACCTGGAGCACCACCAGCTCGGTCAGATGGGCCTGGACCTCGACAAGTACCTGGAGATCCAGGGCAAGACCGCCGAGGAGTTCGAGACCGAGACCCGTGAGGCCGCGGTCAAGGGCATCAAGACCCAGTTCGTGCTCGACGAGCTCGTCAAGCGCGAGAAGCTGAACGTCAACCAGGAGGAGCTCACCGAGCACCTCATGCGCCGTGCCGCCTCCTCCGGCATGTCCCCCGACCAGTTCGCCCAGGCGGTCGTCGAGGGCGGCCAGGTTCCGCTCCTGGTCGGCGAGGTCGCCCGCGGCAAGGCGCTGGCCACGGTCGTCGAGTCCGCCACGGTGAAGGACACCAACGGCGAGGTCATCGACCTGGACGACGACGAGGACGAGGCCGAGGACGCCCCGGAGACCGCGGAGGCCGCCGAGGCCGCCGCCGAGACCGAGGAGAAGCCCGAGGCCTGAGCCTCGCGCAGTTCCTGAAGCAGGTGCGACGGGCCCCGGGACTTCTGTCCCGGGGCCCGTCGTCCTCCCCGGGGGGCGAGGGAGGCGCGCGAGCGGCCGACGCCTGCGCGCGGCCGGAACACGACCGGTGCCCGCCTCGTCGCCGGAGTCCCCGGGCTACGCCCCCGGCGAACACCCAGCTCTCCGGGATTCCCCGAAGGGACCCGCGCGTTAGGGTCCATGAGTACGAGGGCAGGGGAGTCCCCGTTGCCCCCGGCAGTACACGTGAGACGGCCCGGCGCCGTCGTAAGACGAGCAGGTGGATACGTGACGAATCTGATGCCCTCCGCCGCCGGCGAGCCTTCCATCGGTGGTGGCCTCGGCGACCAGGTCTACAACCGGCTGCTCGGCGAGCGGATCATCTTCCTCGGCCAGCCGGTCGACGACGACATCGCCAACAAGATCACCGCACAGCTGCTGCTCCTTGCCGCCGACCCGGACAAGGACATCTACCTCTACATCAACAGCCCCGGCGGCTCCATCACGGCCGGTATGGCGATCTACGACACCATGCAGTTCATCAAGAACGACGTGGTGACCATCGCCATGGGCCTGGCCGCCTCCATGGGCCAGTTCCTGCTCAGCGCGGGTACCCCCGGCAAGCGCTTCGCGCTGCCGAACGCCGAGATCCTGATCCACCAGCCCTCCGCGGGTCTGGCCGGATCGGCCTCGGACATCAAGATCCACGCCGAGCGGCTGCTGCACACCAAGAAGCGCATGGCCGAGCTGACCTCGCAGCACACCGGCCAGACGGTCGAGCAGGTCACCCGCGACTCGGACCGCGACCGCTGGTTCGACGCCTTCGAGGCCAAGGAGTACGGCCTCATCGACGACGTCATCCCCACGGCCGCCGGCATGCCGGGCGGCGGCGGTACCGGGGCGGCCTGAGGGTCGCCGCTGACGGCGGCAGGGCCGCCCAGGGCGCTCCCCGGAGCCCCCTGAGCCCCTGACCCCTCCGAGGCTCCAGGAGCCCGCTGAGGCCTCCCGGAGGCCCGGGAAGCCCTGTCGGGCCCCCGGGCCACCCGGAGCCTCCCAGCGGGGGCCCGGAGCCCCTCGGAAGCCGTCGGCGCCCCTCTCCAGCCCCTTCAGCCCACCGCCCCAGCCCTCTCTCCAGGAGACACCGTGAACCACTTCCCCGGCAGCGGCATCCACGCCCGCACCGAGGCCGAATACACCGGCCCCCGGGCCGAGTCCCGCTACGTCATCCCCCGCTTCGTCGAGCGCACCTCCCAGGGCATCCGCGAGTACGACCCGTACGCGAAGCTCTTCGAGGAGCGCGTGATCTTCCTCGGCGTGCAGATCGACGACGCCTCCGCCAACGACGTCATGGCGCAGCTGCTGTGCCTGGAGTCGATGGACCCGGACCGCGACATCTCCGTCTACATCAACAGCCCCGGCGGCTCCTTCACGGCGCTGACCGCGATCTACGACACCATGCAGTTCGTGAAGCCCGACATCCAGACGGTCTGCATGGGCCAGGCGGCCTCCGCCGCCGCGATCCTGCTGGCGGCCGGCACGCCGGGCAAGCGCATGGCGCTGCCGAACGCGCGCGTGCTGATCCACCAGCCGTACAGCGAGACCGGCCGCGGTCAGGTCTCCGACCTGGAGATCGCCGCCAACGAGATCCTCCGGATGCGCGGTCAGCTGGAGGACATGCTGGCCAAGCACTCGACCACGCCGATCGAGAAGATCCGCGAGGACATCGAGCGCGACAAGATCCTCACGGCCGAGGACGCGCTGTCGTACGGCCTGATCGACCAGATCATCTCCACCCGGAAGATGAACAACGACAACCTGCGTTGACGCACGAGGTCGTCCGGTCCGGCCCCCCTCGGTACGGTGTGACACGCTCCACGTCGCAGTGAACCGTGCCAAGGGGGGCCCGAACGGGGGGCCAGGCAAGGTACCGTCGGAATAAGGCAGCACCAGGAGCCGCTGGACTCGAAAGCGTCCAGTCGTCTCCCAGGCGAAGGGGAAGCACACCGTGGCACGCATCGGTGACGGCGGCGATCTGCTCAAGTGCTCGTTCTGCGGCAAGAGCCAGAAGCAGGTCAAGAAGCTCATCGCAGGGCCCGGTGTGTACATCTGCGACGAGTGCATCGATCTCTGCAACGAGATCATCGAGGAGGAGCTCGCCGAGACGAGCGAGGTCCGCTGGGAGGAACTCCCCAAGCCTCGCGAGATCTACGAGTTCCTCGAGGGCTACGTGGTGGGCCAGGAGCCCGCGAAGAAGGCCCTGTCGGTCGCGGTGTACAACCACTACAAGCGCGTCCAGGCCGGCGAGAACGGCGGCGGCCAAGGCCGTGAGGACGCCATCGAGTTGGCGAAGTCCAACATCCTCCTGCTCGGCCCCACCGGCTCGGGCAAGACGCTCCTCGCGCAGACCCTCGCCCGCATGCTGAACGTCCCGTTCGCCATCGCCGACGCCACGGCGCTGACCGAGGCGGGATACGTCGGCGAGGACGTCGAGAACATCCTGCTCAAGCTGATCCAGGCGGCCGACTACGACGTCAAGAAGGCCGAGACCGGGATCATCTACATCGACGAGATCGACAAGGTCGCGCGCAAGAGTGAAAACCCCTCCATCACACGCGACGTGTCGGGCGAGGGCGTGCAGCAGGCCCTGCTGAAGATCCTGGAGGGCACCACCGCCTCGGTGCCGCCGCAGGGCGGCCGCAAGCACCCTCACCAGGAGTTCATCCAGATCGACACCACGAACGTGCTGTTCATCGTGGGCGGCGCGTTCTCGGGCCTGGAGAAGATCATCGAGACCCGGGCCGGCGCCAAGGGCATCGGGTTCGGCGCGACGATCCGCTCCAAGCGCGAGCTGGAGTCCAAGGACCAGTTCGAGGCCGTCATGCCCGAGGACCTGGTCAAGTTCGGCATGATCCCCGAGTTCATCGGCCGTCTGCCCGTGATCACCTCGGTCCACAACCTGGACCGCGAGGCGCTCCTGCAGATCCTGATCGAGCCGCGCAACGCCCTGGTGAAGCAGTACCAGCGGCTCTTCGAACTCGACGGCGTGGAGCTGGACTTCGAGCGTGAGGCGCTGGAGGCCATCGCCGACCAGGCCATCCTGCGCCAGACCGGCGCCCGGGGCCTGCGCGCCATCATGGAGGAGGTCCTCCAGGCGGTCATGTACGAGGTCCCCTCCCGCAAGGACGTGGCCCGTGTGGTCATCACGGCGGACGTCGTCCTCTCCAACGTCAACCCGACCCTGATCCCGCGGGACGCCCGCGGCGGCCGAGGCCCGGGCGAGCAGAAGACCGCCTGATCCGCACCCGTACGACGCGAGGGGCCCCGGTCGACCGACCGGGGCCCCTCGCGTCGTACGGAGCGCCGCTCCGGGTTTTTCAGGCCTTGACGCGGACCTGGTCGCGCAGCTTCGTGGTGATGTCGACCGCCACGTCCTTGGTGATGCTCTTGGTGTTGTCGCCCGGGGACACCATGGCGATCGTGCTGTAGTCGGCCCAGACGCAGAACCAGTCGGTCGACTCCCTCTTGGTCAGCGAGTTGGTGCTCTTCAGCGACTGGCACTTCATGACCGCGCCGTCGATGTCGGCCTCCTCGGGCTGACCGATCAGCTCGGTCTTGCCCTGGGTGCTGCTGGACGACGTGGAGGAGTTGTTGCTCTGCAGTTCCTTCTGGATGACGGCGAAATAGGTGTCGAGCGACGACTCGGGGTTCGCGATCTTGCCGTAGCCGCCCAGCATCGAGAACCCTCTGGCCGTCAGGAGCTCGGCCTGGCTCGGCAGGTCGGCGGGGTCGGGGTTCTGCGGGTCGTAGTCGCCGAAGTCGGCCGTCGACCACTGCCCTATGACGGCCTTGCCGTCCTTGACGCCGCTGGCCGTCAGGTACTTGGCGGTGTCCGGATCGGTGCTCTCGCCGCCCTTGCCGACCCGCTTGTAGTCGGTGAGCGCCGTCGCCGGGGTGTCCAGTTTGTGCGGGCCGTCGTCCTTCAGGCCGCCGGCGCCGCCGCCTCCGCCGATCACGAAGTACGCGCCCACGCCGATCGCCGCCACGACCGCCACCGCGCCGATGATCAGGCCCGCCTTCTTGCCGCCGCCGCTGGGGGGCGGGGGCTGCGGGACGCCGTAGGGCGGCTGGCCGTAGGGAGGCTGCTGGCCGTAGGGCGGGGTGGGAGGCTGGCCGTACGCCGGCTGCTGGCCGTAGGGCGGGCTCTGCGGGGGAACGCCCTGCGGGGGCGGGGCCGGGTAGCCGTAGCCGGGCTGCGGGGCGGGGGGCTGCTGGGGGTAGCCGTAGCCGGGCTGGGGCGCCTGCGGCGGTTGGCCGTACGGACCGGGCTGTCCGTACGGTCCGGGCTGCTGGGGCTGCCCGCCGTACGGGCCCGGCTGGTTGTGACTCATTCCTGGGTTCCCCTCCAGATACTTATGTGATTTTCACATCCTGGCTCAAAGGTGATGCCTGCACGGCGGCGGGGGCCCCACCGTTACACGGCAAACACGTTTCGGGACGGCCCCGTGACACCCCTAAACTGGGCGCGTGACCGAGAACGCTCAGCAGCAGCCATCAGCGCCCCACACCGAACTGCCGACCCAGTACGCGCCGGCCGATGTAGAGGGGCCGCTGTACGAGCGCTGGGTGGAGCGGGGCTACTTCGAGGCGGACGCCAAGAGCGAGAAGCCTCCGTACACCATCGTCATCCCCCCGCCGAACGTCACCGGCAGCCTGCACCTCGGGCACGCCTTCGAGCACACGCTCATCGACGCCCTCACCCGCCGCAAGCGCATGCAGGGCTTCGAGACGCTCTGGCAGCCCGGCATGGACCACGCCGGCATCGCCACCCAGAACGTCGTCGAGCGTGAACTGGGCAAGGAGGGCAAGTCCCGTCACGACCTCGGCCGTGAGGCGTTCGTCGAGCGCGTCTGGCAGTGGAAGGGCGAGTCCGGCGGCCAGATCAGCGGCCAGATGCGCCGCCTCGGCGACGGCGTCGCGTGGTCCCGTGAGCGCTTCACCATGGACGAGGGTCTGTCCCAGGCCGTCCAGACCATCTTCAAGCGGCTCTACGACGACGAGCTGATCTACCGCGCCGAGCGCATCATCAACTGGTGTCCGCGCTGTCTGACGGCGATCTCGGACATCGAGGTCGAGTACCAGGACGACGACGGCGAACTCGTCTCCATGAAGTACGGCGAGGGCGACGACACGATCGTCGTCGCCACCACGCGCGCGGAGACGATGCTCGGCGACACCGCCGTCGCCGTCCACCCCGACGACGAGCGCTACCAGCACCTCATCGGCAAGCTGATCCGGCTGCCGCTGACGGACCGTTCCATCCCGGTCGTCGCGGACACCCATGTCGATCCCGAGTTCGGCACCGGCGCCGTCAAGGTGACCCCGGCGCACGACCCGAACGACTTCGAGATCGGCCAGCGCCACGACCTGCCGTCGCTCACCGTCATGGACGAGCACGCGGTCATCACCGCACACGGCCCCTTCCAGGGCCTGGACCGGCTCGAGGCCCGCTCCGCCATCGTCGCCGCCCTGCGCGCCGAGGGCCGGATCGTCGCGGAGAAGCGCCCGTACGTCCACTCCGTCGGCCACTGCTCCCGCTGCAAGACCACCATCGAACCGCGCCTGTCCATGCAGTGGTGGGTCAAGGTCGGGCCGCTGGCGAAGGCCGCCGGCGACGCCGTCCGCGACGGCCGCGTCAAGATCCACCCGCAGGAGATGGAGAAGCGCTACTTCGACTGGGTCGACAACCTCCACGACTGGTGCATCTCGCGGCAGTTGTGGTGGGGCCACCGCATCCCGGTCTGGTACGGGCCGAACGGCGAGGTCGTCTGCGTCGGTCCTGACGACGAGGCGCCGACCGGCGAGGGCTGGCGGCAGGACACCGACGTCCTCGACACCTGGTTCTCCTCCGGCCTGTGGCCGTTCTCCACGCTCGGCTGGCCCGAGCAGACCGAGTCGCTCGCGAAGTTCTACCCGAACTCCGTCCTGGTCACCGGCTACGACATCCTCTTCTTCTGGGTCGCCCGGATGATGATGTTCGGCCTCTACGCGATGGACGGCACGCCTCCGTTCCACACCATCGCCCTGCACGGAATGGTCCGCGACCAGTTCGGCAAGAAGATGTCGAAGTCCTTCGGCAACGCGGTCAACCCGCTGGACTGGATGGACAAGTACGGCTCCGACGCGCTCCGGTTCACCCTCGCGCGCGGCGCCAACCCCGGCGTCGACGTCCCGATCGGCGAGGACTGGGTCCAGGGCTCGCGCAACTTCGCCAACAAGATCTGGAACGCCACGCGCTTTGCGCTGATGAACGGCGCCACGGTCGACGGCCCGCTACCGGACGTCTCGCAGATGTCCGCGGCCGACCGCTGGATCCTCTCCCGTCTCAACTCCGTGGTCGCCGAGGTCGACGCGCTCTACGAGGACTACCAGTTCGCGAAGCTTTCGGACGCGCTGTTCCACTTCGCCTGGGACGAGGT
The DNA here is from genome assembly GCF_044335095.1 of Streptomyces sp. NPDC020597. Taxonomy (NCBI): domain Bacteria; kingdom Bacillati; phylum Actinomycetota; class Actinomycetes; order Kitasatosporales; family Streptomycetaceae; genus Streptomyces; species Streptomyces sp. NPDC020597. The sequence goes on from NZ_JBIRUL010000019.1 coordinate 107,349, forward strand.
CTTCGACTGGTACGTCGAGCTGTCCAAGACGACGTTCATGGCCGGCGGGGAACCGGCGAAGGTCTCCGGCCGCGTCCTCGGCGAGGTCCTCGACGTCACGCTGAAGCTGCTGCACCCGATCGTCCCGTTCGTGACGGAGACCCTCTGGACGACGCTGACCGGCGGCGAGTCCGTCGTCATCGCCGAGTGGCCGACCGACTCGGGCTTCCGCGACGCCGGCGCGGAGCGGGAGATCGAGAGCCTCCAGTCGGTCATCACCGAGGTCCGCCGATTCCGTGCCGACCAGGGTCTCCAGCCGGGCCAGCGGGTCCCCGCCCGCCTGACGCTCGACGGCACGGCGCTGGCGTCCCACGAGGCCGCCATCCGGCAGCTGCTGCGCCTGCAGCCCGAGGGCGAGAGCTTCTCGGCCACGGCGACCCTGCCCGTCGCGGGCGCCACGGTCGCGCTGGACCTGTCCGGCACGATCGACGTGGCGGCGGAGCGCAAGCGGCTCGCCAAGGACCTGGCGGCCGCCGAGAAGGAGAAGGCGCAGGCGGTCGCCAAGCTCGGCAACGAGGCGTTCCTGGCGAAGGCCCCGGACAACGTGGTCGACAAGATCCGCACCCGGCTCGCCAAGGCGGACGAGGACATCGCCCGCATCCAGGCCCAGCTGGAGCGTCTGCCGCAGGCCTAGGACACCGCAACGGGCGAGGGCCCCCGGAAGCCGTACGGCTTCCGGGGGCCCTCGCCCACCTCCGCCCACGTCTGTCACCGCCCGTCCGTAGACTGGCCCCGTGAGCGAGCTCCCCCCGAACGGCAACCCAGACGACCTGCCCGCCCCCTTCGACCCCCTCGATCCCTTCGACGAGATCATCGCCGAGGAGACCGACCGCGACCCCGACCTCGCGGTCATCGAGGCCGGCAGTCGCACCCTGCGCACCCAGGGCGGCGCGCCGCAGTCCGACACGCCCGCGCGCCCCGCGGACCCGGAGGTCGACAAGGCCCTGCGCGAGGTCGAGGCCGAGCTGGCCACCCGCTGGGGCGAGACCAAGCTGGAGCCCTCCGTCGACCGCATCGCCGCGCTGATGGACGTGCTGGGCGAGCCGCAGCGCTCGTACCCCTCCATCCACATCACGGGGACGAACGGCAAGACGTCGACCGCCCGCATGATCGAGGCGCTGCTCGGCTCCTTCGAACTGCGCACCGGCCGCTACACGAGCCCCCACGTCCAGTCGATCACCGAGCGGATCAGCCTGGACGGAGCCCCTCTCTCCGCCGAGCGGTTCATCGAGACGTACGACGACATCAAGGCGTACGTCGAGATGGTCGACGGCATGCAGGAGTACCGGCTGTCGTTCTTCGAGGTGCTGACCGGCATGGCCTACGCCGCGTTCGCCGACGCCCCCGTCGACGTCGCCGTGGTGGAGGTCGGCATGGGCGGCTCGTGGGACGCCACGAACGTGATCGACGGCGATGTCGCCGTCGTCACGCCCATCGATCTCGACCACACCGACCGGCTCGGCGAGACGCCCGGGGCGATCGCCGCGGAGAAGGGCGGGATCATCAAGCAGGACGCCACGGTCATCCTCGCCCAGCAGCCCGTCGACGCGGCGCAGGTGCTGCTGAGGAAGGCCGTCGAGGTCGACGCCACGGTCGCCCGGGAAGGGCTGGAGTTCGGGGTGGTCTCCCGTCAGGTCGCCGTCGGCGGACAGCTCGTGACCCTGCGCGGCCTGGGCGGCGAGTACCCCGAGGTGTACCTGCCGCTGCACGGCCCCTACCAGGCGCACAACGCGGCCGTCGCCCTCGCCGCCGTCGAGGCGTTCTTCGGCGTCGGCTCCCAGCGGCCCGAACCGCTCGACATCGACACCGTCCGCAAGGCGTTCGCGGCGGTGTCCTCGCCGGGCCGCCTCGAGGTCGTCCGGCGCTCCCCGACGGTCGTCCTGGACGCCGCGCACAACCCGGCCGGCGCCCGCGCCACCGCCGAGGCCGTCGGTGAGGCCTTCGACTTCTCCCGGCTGATCGGCGTGGTCGGGGCCAGCGCGGACAAGAACGTCCGGGGGCTGCTGGAGGCCTTCGAGCCGATCTTCGCCGAGGTCGTGGTCACCCAGAACACGAGCCATCGCGCGATGGACGCCGACGAGCTCGCCGCGATCGCCGTCGAGGTGTTCGGCGACGACCGCGTCCAGGTCGAGCCCCGGCTGCCGGACGCCCTCGAGGCGGCGATCACGCTCGCCGAGGAGGAGGGCGAGTTCGCCGGCGGCGGCGTGCTCGTCACCGGTTCCGTCATCACCGTCGGCGAGGCCCGACTGCTCCTCGGGAAGGGCTGAGGACCACCATGCGCACGCTCTGTTCGTCGACCCTGATCGGTGAGTTCTTCGTCATCGGCTTCGCCGGCCTGGTCGCCATGAAGGACGCCGACCTGTCCACGTCCACGGTGTGGACGGTCTGCGGCATCGCCATGCTCCTCAGCGTGCTGCTGTGCGGTGTGGTCACCCGGCCCGGCGGCATCGCCCTCGGCTGGGCGCTGCAGATCGCTCTCGTCGCGTCCGGGTTCTTCGTCCCGATCATGTTCTTCATGGGAGTGCTCTTCGGGGCCCTGTGGTGGGCGTCGGTGCACTACGGCAGAAAGGTCGACGAGGCGAAGGCCCGCTTCGCGGCGCAGGCGGCCGGCCCCTCCGCGGACCCTGCTGACGCTGTGTGACAAACGCCGGGACCCGCCCTGTAACCTCATCCCACCGCACACGCCGGCGCCGCCACCCGGCGCCGGAGCATCGGCACCGCACACCGGTAGTAGAAGGAGTCACCTCGTGAGCCAGCGCACCCTCGTCCTGCTCAAGCCCGACGCCGTTCGTCGTGGCCTGACCGGCGAGATCATCAGCCGTATCGAGCGCAAGGCCGGCTGGCGGATCACGGCGCTGGAGCTGCGCACCCTGGACCAGGACACGCTGGAGCAGCACTACGGCGAGCACAAGGGCAAGCCCTTCTACGAGCCGCTGGTGCAGTTCATGGCCTCCGGCCCGGTCGTCGCGCTGATCGTCGAGGGCGAGCGGGTCATCGAGGGCGTGCGCGCGCTGGCCGGCCCGACCGACCCGATCGCCGCCGCACCGGGCTCCATCCGCGGCGACTACGGTGTGATCGTCCGCGAGAACCTGATCCACGCCTCCGACTCCGAGGAGTCCGCCGAGCGCGAGGTGAAGATCTTCTTCCCCGGTCGCGCCTGATCCGGGGGCCTTCGCGGCGGCCGAGCGGGCGATCGAGGGAACCTGAGCCCCCGAACGCCCGTCTCCGGAAGCGAACCCTCACAGCATCTGCAAACAATGGCGGAGACCGCTCCGCAGTGTCCGTGCAGGCGCGTTTACGATGGAAGCCTTCACGTCACAGCACCCACCTCGCCGACCTGAAAAGCCCTCAAAGCTCATGGAAGGCCAGTCGAATCCTGATGGGGAACTCAATGTCGTTCATCGGCCGTGACATGGCTGTCGACCTCGGGACCGCCAACACGCTGGTGTACGTCAGGGGTCGCGGGATCGTACTCAACGAGCCGTCCGTCGTCGCGATCAACACCAACACCGGTGGCATCCTCGCGGTCGGCGCCGAAGCGAAGAAGATGATCGGGCGCACGCCCGGCAACATCGTTGCCGTGCGTCCGCTGAAGGACGGCGTGATCGCCGACTTCGAGATCACCGAGCGGATGCTCCGCTACTTCATCCTGAAGATCCACAAGCGGCGGTATCTGGCTCGGCCGCGGGTCGTCGTCTGCGTGCCGTCGGGCATCACGGGCGTCGAGCGCCGTGCCGTCATCGAGGCGTCGACGCAGGCCGGCGCGCGCCAGGTGCACATCATCGAGGAGCCCATGGCCGCGGCCATCGGCTCCGGCCTGCCGGTCCACGAGGCCACGGGCAACATGGTGGTGGACATCGGCGGCGGCACCACGGAGGTCGCGGTCATCTCGCTCGGCGGCATCGTCACCGCCCAGTCCATCCGCGTGGCGGGCGATGAACTGGACAACGCGATCATCCAGCACATCAAGAAGGAGTACAGCCTCCTCCTCGGTGAGCGGACAGCCGAACAGATCAAGATCACGATCGGATCGGCGTACGACCTCGACGACGACCAGCACACCGAAATCCGTGGCCGGGACCTCGTCTCCGGGCTGCCCAAGACCGTCGTCATCTCGGCCGCCGAGGTGCGCAAGGCGATCGAGGAACCGGTCAACGCGATCGTCGACGCCGTGAAGACCACGCTCGACAAGTGTCCGCCGGAGCTGTCCGGCGACATCATGGACCGCGGAATCGTTCTGACCGGCGGCGGAGCGCTGCTGCGCGGGCTGGACGAGCGGCTGCGCCGGGAGACCGGCATGCCCATCCACATCGCGGAGGACCCGCTGGACAGCGTGGCGCTCGGCTCCGGCAAGTGCGTCGAGGAGTTCGAGGCGCTCCAGCAGGTGCTGGACGCCGCGCCGCGCAGATGACGTAACGCTTCGATTCCGCCGTACGGGATGATCTCCTCTCGTGCGGCGGATCGTTGATCCAGAGGCATAAGCTCCGACAAAGCGCCCTTGGCCATCCTGGCCCGGGGCTACCCGAATTACCGATGTCGTTTCCCGGAAACCCGACACCTGCTTCCTGATTCCTGTTCTTGGTTTTTTCACTCGAGGAAGGGCACGGCCGCCGCACGTGAGGGACACACGAGAGAGCCGGCTGCTCCTGGTGCTGCTGATCGCCATCGCGTTCGCGCTGATCACGGTGGACATCCGCGGCGGGGAGGACTCCCCGGTCGACGGCGCCCGGCAGGCCGCGGCCGCGGCCTTCGGCCCGATCGAGAACGGCGTGGCGTCGGCGGTGGATCCCGTCGGCAACGCCGTCTCCGCCGTCCGCGACTCCGGCGAACGCCATGACCGGCTCACCGATCTGGAGCAGGAGAACGCGGCTCTCAAGGCGAAGCTCGGCAGCGACGACCGCAACCGCAGCCGGCTGGCGCAGCTCGACAAGACGCTGAAGATCGCCGGCGCCGGCCAGTACGGCATCAAGGGCGCGGAGGTCATCGCGATAGGAGCGGCCCAGGGCTTCTCCTGGACCATCACCATCGACATCGGCGCTCAGGACGGCGTCAGGCGCGACATGACGGTCCTCAACGGGGAGGGGCTGGTCGGACGCGTCACCACCGTCGGCCCGAACACCGCGACCGTCCTCCTGGCCAACGACCCCGACTTCACCGTCGGCACCCGGATGGAGGCGTCCGACGAACTCGGCTTCGCCTCCGGGCAGGGCGACCGGCCGCTGCGCGTCGAACTCCTCAACGGCAAGGCCGACGTGAAGAAGGGCGACCGGCTGGTCACCTTCGGCTCGCAGGCCGACAAGCCCTTCGTGCCCGGCGTCCCCGTGGGCATCGTCTCCCGTGTCGACCCCTCCGGCGGCGACCTCACCCGCACCCTCTACGTCACGCCGTACGTCAGCTTCACCAAGCTCGACATCGTGGGCGTCGTCGTCGAGGCCCCGAAGAAGGATCCGCGCGACACCGTGCTCCCCTCGAAGCCCAAACCGGTCCCCACGCCGACGGTGACCGTCACGGTCACGCCGAGCGCGAACGCACCCGAAGACGGCCAGCAGCAGTAGGAGCTGACAACCCCCATGCGCGTCAACCGGATCCTGCTCTCCGTTCCGCTGGTCGTGGTCGCCCTGGTGATCCAGGTGAGCGTCCTCGCCCGGCTCCACCTCCCGGGGGCCGTCCCCGACCTGCTCCTGCTCACCGTCCTGGGCCTCGCCATGGTGTACGGCCACGTCGGCGGCGCGCTCATCGGCTTCGGCGCCGGCCTGCTCGCCGACCTGGCGCCCCCGGCGGACCACGCCGCCGGCCGTTACGCCCTCGTGCTGTGCGTGATCGGCTACCTCGCCGGGCTCGTCAAGCCCGAGACCGGTCAGATCAAGTCGGCCACCGGTCCGATGGTCGTCGTGGTCGGCGCCGCCATCGGTTCCACCCTGTTGTACGCCGGGGTCGGCGCCCTGGTCGGGGACACCACCGCCCGCCATGTCGGCCTCACCGGGCTGCTGTTCACGGCCGCGCTGTACGACCTGCTGCTCGCCCCGTTCGTCGTTCCCGCGATCATGTTCCTCGCCCGGCGCGCCGACAACGACCCCTTGGCGGAGACCAACTCCGCCGCCAAGAGCCCCGACATCTCCTCCGGCTGGCTCTCCTCCGGGACGGGCCTGCGGATCGGCGGGCAGCGCGGCGGACTCAAGTTGAAGGCGGCCAGATCACGGGCGACCCGGGCGGGTCGCATCAAGGGGGTCAAGCGGCTGTGAGCGCCGGCGCCCGCGCGCGGAGCGCGTCCGTGCAGGAATCACCCGAACGGGGCAAGGCCAGGCGGAACGAGGCCTCACAGGCCGATCGTTCATCATTCGTCCGCGCACACACGTTCGCGCACCGAGAGGGGGAGCAGCCGCAGTGACCAACATCCCCGAGACCGGTCGGACCCCACGGGTCCAGATCCGGCTCGTCGTGATCCAGATCCTCGTCCTCTCCCTGCTGGGCACCCTCGGCGGCCGCCTGTGGTACCTCCAGATCCGCGAGGGCGCGGCGTACGCCAAGGAGGCCTCCGGCAACCACGTCCAGCAGGTCGTCGAGCCCGCCGTGCGCGGCTCGATCCTGGACGCGCGCGGCGTGCCCCTCGCGGACAACGAGACACGGCTCGTGGTCTCCGCCTCCCGCACCGACCTGCTGAAGCAGAAGGACGACGGCAAGGCGGTTTTGGCCAAGCTCGCGGGCGTCCTCGGCATGAAGCCGGACGAGGTCGCGCAGAAGGTCCGGCTGTGCGACGCCCAGACCCCCCAGCCCTGTTGGAACGGCTCGCCGTACCAGCCGATCCCCATCACCGACGAGGCGACCGCCAAGCAGGCGCTCCAGATCCGTGAGCGTGCCGAGGACTTCCCCGGCATCACCGCCGAGCCCGAGGCCGTGCGTCGTTACGCGGCCCCCGGCAACGCCAACACCGCCCAGGTGCTCGGCTATCTCTCGCCGGTCACCGACGAAGAGATCACCAAGGCCCAGGACAGCGACTCGCCCTACCTGCGTTCCGACCAGGTCGGCCGCTCCGGCCTGGAGCGCCAGTACGACAGGCAGCTGCGCGGCAAGGCCGGCGTCACCCGCTACGAGGTCGACAACCTCGGCCGCGTCATCGGCGAGGCCGAGGCCGACGAGGCACAGCCCGGCGCCAACCTCGTCACCAGCATCGACGCCCGCGTGCAGCGGGTCGCCGAGTACGAGCTGAACAACGCGATGAAGGTGGCCCGCCAGGCGTTCGACAAGATCACCGGCGAGAACTACAAGGCCGACTCCGGGGCGGTCGTGGTGATGGAGGCCAAGACCGGCCGGGTGGTCGCCATGGCGTCCGCCCCGGCCTACGACCCCAACGTCTGGGTCGGCGGCATCTCCGCCAAGGACTACAAGAAGCTCACCGGCAAGAACTCCGACTACCCGCTGATCAACCGGGCCATACAGGGTCAGTCGGCGCCCGGCTCGACGTTCAAGGTGGTCTCCACGGCCGCCGCGGTCGAGGCGGGCTACGAGTGGGACGGCGGCTACCCGTGCACCAGCTCGTACTCGGTGGGCGGCCAGGTCTTCAAGAACTTCGAGGGGGAGAGCTTCGGCCCCATCTCGCTCGGCCGGGCCCTCGAGGTCTCCTGCGACACCGTCTTCTACGGCCTCGCCGACCGGGAGTGGAAGAAGGACGGCGGCATCAACCCGAAGAAGGGTGAGCCCAAGGACTACTTCTACAAGGCGGCCCACCAGTTCGGCCTCGGCAAGGAGACCGGCGTCGACCTGCCCAACGAGGTGACCGGCCGCGTCCCCGACCGTCAGTGGAAGGAGTCCTACTGGAAGGCCAACAAGGACTCCTGGTGCAAGTACGGCAAAAAGGGCGGCACCTACGTCGAGATGATTGCGTACGAGAACTGCCTCGAGGGCAACAAGATGCGCGAGGGCGACTCGATCAACTACTCCATCGGCCAGGGCGACACCCTCGTCACCCCGGTCCAGGAGGCCGTGATCTACGGGGCGCTCGCCAACGGCGGCACGATGTACACCCCGACCATCGGCAAGGCCATCGTCAGCGCCGACGGCAAGACGGTCCACGAGATCAAGCCCAGGCCCAAGGGCCGGCTGCCGGTCGACAAGGCCACGCTCAAGGGCATGGACGCCGCTCTGGAGGGCGTGGTCACCCGCGGTACCGCCGCCTGGAAGTTCGGCGGCTGGCCGCAGAAGGAGATCCCGCTGCACGCCAAGACCGGTACCGCGGAGGTCTACGGCAAGCAGACGACGTCCTGGCTCGCCACGTACAGCAAGGACTACACGGTCGTCATGACGATCGCCCAGGCCGGCACCGGTTCGGGCGCCTCCGGTGAGGCCGTGCGGCACATCTACAACGCGATGTACGGCGTCTCGGACGACGGCAAGATCGACAAGAAGAACGCCCTGCTGCCCACCCCGCAGGTCGCTCTGCCGAAGGTCCAGGCGGACGGCACGATCAAGTCCCCGAAGGTCTCCAAGGACCCGGCCAAGGAGCAGCGCGCCAGCCAGCAGACCGCTCCGGAGCCGAACGAGACGCAGCCCGCGGCCACCGTCCAGCAGAACACCGACCCCAACCGCGACACCCGCAGGCGACGGCGCAGGAGAGGAAGCCGGAGGATGTGCACATGAGCGGCGCGAACGGTTTCTCCGTCTCCGGATACGGGCCCGAGCGGGCCGGCTGGACCCGGGTGTTCGCCCGTGACTCGCTGGCCCGGCGGCTGGACTGGCCGATTCTGGCGTCGGCGGTCGCTCTGTCACTGATCGGCTCGCTCCTGGTCTATTCGGCGACCCGCAACCGCACCGAGATCAACCAGGGCGACCCGTACTACTTCCTCATCCGGCATCTCATGAACACCGGCATCGGGCTCTGCCTGATGATCGGCACGGTCTGGCTCGGCCACCGCTCCCTGCGCAACGCGGTGCCGGTCCTCTACGGCCTCTCGCTCCTCGGGATCCTGGCCGTGCTGACCCCGCTGGGCTCGACGGTCAACGGCGCGCACTCCTGGATCGTCATCGGCGGCGGCTTCTCGCTCCAGCCCTCCGAGTTCGTGAAGATCACGATCATCCTGGGCATGGCCATGCTGCTCGCGGCCCGGGTCGACGCGGGCGACAAGCTCTACCCCGACCAGCGCACGGTGCTCCAGTCCCTCGGACTCGCGGCCGTCCCCATGCTGGTCGTGATGCTGATGCCCGACCTCGGCTCCGTCATGGTCATGGTGATGATCGTGCTCGGGGTGCTGCTGGCCTCCGGGGCGTCCAACCGCTGGGTCTTCGGACTGCTCGGCGCGGGCGCGGCGGGCGCCGTCGCCGTGTGGCAGCTGCACATTCTGGACGACTATCAGATCGCCCGGTTCGCCGCCTTCGCCAACCCCAGCCTCGACCCGGCGGGCGTCGGCTACAACACCAACCAGGCCCGCATCGCGATCGGTTCCGGAGGTCTCTCCGGCGCCGGTCTGTTCCACGGCTCCCAGACGACGGGCCAGTTCGTCCCGGAGCAGCAGACGGACTTCGTCTTCACCGTCGCGGGCGAGGAGCTGGGCTTCCTGGGCGCGGGCCTGATCATCGTCCTGCTCGGGGTGGTCCTCTGGCGCGCGTGCCGCATAGCGCGTGAGACCACGGAGCTGTACGGCACGATCGTCGCCGCGGGCATCGTGGCCTGGTTCGCCTTCCAGTCCTTCGAGAACATCGGGATGACCCTGGGGATCATGCCCGTGACGGGTCTGCCGCTGCCCTTCGTCTCCTACGGAGGCACGTCGATGTTCGCCGTCTGGGTGGCCGTGGGGCTGCTGCAGTCCATCCGGGTGCAGCGGCCGATGTCCGCGTAAATCGCGGAGACCTCGCGGTTCATCCGCGTGGGGTTGGCATCCGGGCCCGTACGCACTGCCGTACGGGCCCGACTGCGACTAGATTCAATTCATGGCGGAGACGAAACGCGAGATCGAGCGCAAGTACGAATCCGATGACAGTGGACTGCCTGACCTGACCGGTGCGGCCGGGGTCGCGTCCGTCCTCGACCAAGGCGTCGCCGAGCTGGACGCGACCTACTACGACACGTCCGACCTGCGACTGGCGGCGGCCTCCATCACCCTGCGCCGTCGCACCGGGGGCTCCGACGCCGGCTGGCACCTGAAACTCCCCGTCGCCGTCGGCGTCCGCGACGAGATCAGGGCCCCGCTCTCCGACACCGTGCCCGACGAGCTCGCCGGGCTGGTTCGCTCCCGCGTCCGCGAGGGACAGCTGGTGCCCGTGGTGCGACTGCGCTCGGCGCGTGACGTCCGCCTTCTCCTCGACGCCGAGGGCCGGCTGCTCGCCGAGGCCAGCGTGGACGCCGTCCGGGCGGACCGGCTGTTCGGCGGCGAGGGCCGGGCCCAGTGGACCGAGATCGAGGTGGAGCTCGCCGACGGCGGCGATCCCGCCCTGCTCGACAAGCTGGACAAGAGGCTGCGCAAGGCGGGCGTGCGGCCCTCGAAGTCGGCGTCGAAGCTGGCGCGGGCCCTGGCGGAGACGGCGCCCCGGAAGAAGCGGGCCAAGGCGAGGACGAAGGCGGCGGCCGAGGCGGCGGGGGCGGGGCGCAAGGGCTCGGACAGGGAGCCCGTGACCGCGGGCGACCATGTCCTGGCGTACGTCCGAGCGCAGCGGGACGCGATCCTCGCGCTCGATCCGGCCGTGCGCCAGGACGCCGAGGACGCGGTGCACGACATGCGCGTCGCCACCCGCCGCCTGCGCAGCACCTTCCGCTCGTTCCGCAAGGTCCTCGACCGGGGCGTCACCGACCCGATCGGCGTCGAGCTGAAGTGGCTGGCCGGCGAGCTGGGCGTGGGCCGCGATCAGGAGGTGCTGGCCGAGCGCCTCGGGGCAGGTCTGGAGGACGTGCCGCACACGCTCGTCTCCGGCCCGGTCGCCGAGCGGCTGCAGACCTGGGCCAAGGCCCAGCACCACGGCTCCCGCAGCCGGCTGCTGGGCGTCCTCGACTCGGCGCGCTACCTGACCCTGCTGGACGCCCTCGACGCGTTCGTCGCCGACCCGCCGCTGCGGAAGGCGGCCGAGGGCGAGCCGGCCAAGGTGCTCGCCAAGGCCGTGCGCAAGGACCTCGGAAAGGTGTCCGACCTCGTCGAGCGGGCCATGGCGGAGCCGCCGGGCCGGGACCGGGACGAGGGCCTGCACGAGGCACGCAAGAAGACCAAGCGGACCCGGTACGCGGCGGAGACGGCGACCCCGGCGATCGGCGGCCGGGCCAAGGCGCTGGCCAAGTCCATGAAGTCGCTGCAGAGCCTGCTCGGCGAGCACCAGGACAGCGTCATGGCCCGGCAGACCCTGCGCGAACTGTCCGCCGTGGCGCACGCGGCGGGGGAGAGCGCGTTCACGTACGGGCTGCTGTACGGGCGGGAGGAGCGGCGGGCCGAGCTGGTGGAGAAGGAGCTGCCGAAGGCCTGGGAGCGGATCAGCGGCGCGGCGGAGGTCTAGCGGCGGACCGCGGCGGACCGCGGCGGTTCTCTCGGGGTGGGGGAGGTCCTCGGCCGGGTTAGGCTAGATGGTCACCCCCCAGCCTCCGCCCGGGGGGACCCCCGGTCCGCTCACGAAGGTGCCCCCGCGATGTCTGTCGAGTCGGTCTTCCCGCAGCTCGAAGCACTGCTCCCGCATGTGCAGAAGCCGATCCAGTACGTGGGCGGCGAGCTCAACTCCACGGTCAAGCCCTGGGAGTCCTCAGACGTCCGCTGGGCGCTGATGTACCCGGACGCGTACGAGGTCGGCCTGCCCAACCAGGGCGTCATGATCCTCTACGAGGTGCTGAACGAGCAGGAGGGCGTCCTCGCCGAGCGCACCTACAGCGTGTGGCCGGACCTGGAGGCGCTGATGCGGGAGCACGCCGTCCCGCAGTTCACCGTGGACAGCCACCGTCCGGTGAAGGCGTTCGACGTCTTCGGCCTGTCCTTCTCCACGGAGCTGGGCTACACCAACATGCTGACGGCGCTGGACCTCGCGGGCATTCCGCTGGAGTCCCGGGACCGCGGTCTCGACGACCCGATCGTGCTGGCCGGCGGCCACGCGGCCTTCAACCCCGAGCCGATCGCCGACTTCATCGACGCGGCGGTCATCGGCGACGGCGAGCAGGCCGTGCTCGACATGACGAAGATCATCCGCGAGTGGAAGGCCGAGGGCCGCCCCGGCGGCCGCGAGGAGGTCCTCCTCCGCCTCGCGAAGACGGGAGCGGTGTACATCCCGCGGTTCTACGACGTCGAGTACCTGCCGGACGGCCGTATCGCGCGCGTGGTCCCCAACAGGTCGGGCGTCCCGTGGCGCGTGTCGAAGCACACGGTCATGGACCTGGACGAATGGCCGTACCCCAAGCAGCCCCTCGTCCCCCTGGCCGAGACGGTCCACGAGCGCATGTCGGTCGAGATCTTCCGCGGCTGCACCCGTGGCTGCCGTTTCTGCCAGGCCGGCATGATCACCCGCCCGGTGCGCGAGCGCTCCATCACGGGCATCGGCGAGATGGTGGAGAAGGGCCTGAAGGCCACCGGCTTCGAGGAGGTCGGCCTGCTCTCGCTGTCGAGCGCCGACCACAGCGAGATCGGCGAGGTCGCCAAGGGACTCGCGGACCGCTACGAGGAGGACAAGATCGGCCTGTCCCTCCCCTCCACCCGCGTGGACGCCTTCAACGTCGACCTGGCGAACGAGCTGACGCGCAACGGCCGTCGCTCCGGCCTGACGTTCGCCCCCGAGGGCGGCTCCGAGCGCATGCGCAAGGTCATCAACAAGATGGTCTCCGAGGAGGACCTGATCCGCACCGTCTCCACCGCGTACGGCAACGGCTGGCGTCAGGTGAAGCTGTACTTCATGTGCGGCCTGCCCACGGAGACGGACGAGGACGTCCTGCAGATCGCCGACATGGCGATGAACGTGATCGCCGAGGGCCGCAAGGTCTCCGGCCAGAACGACATCCGCTGCACGGTCTCCATCGGCGGGTTCGTGCCCAAGCCGCACACCCCCTTCCAGTGGGCCCCCCAGCTCTCCGCCGAGGAGACGGACGCGCGCCTCCAGAAGCTCCGGGACAAGATCCGCGGCGACAAGAAGTACGGCCGCTCCATCGGCTTCCGCTACCACGACGGCAAGCCCGGCATCGTCGAGGGACTGCTCTCGCGCGGCGACCGCCGCGTCGGCGCGGTCATCCGGGCCGTCTACGAGGACGGCGGCCGCTTCGACGGCTGGCGGGAGCACTTCTCCTACGACCGCTGGATGAGCTGCGCCGACAAGACGCTGCCCGCCTTCGGCGTGGACGTCGACTGGTACACGACCCGCGAGAAGACGTACGAGGAGGTCCTGCCCTGGGACCACCTGGACTCGGGCCTCGACAAGGACTGGCTCTGGGAGGACTGGCAGGACGCCCTCGACGAGACCGAGGTCGAGGACTGCCGCTGGACCCCCTGCTTCGACTGCGGCGTCTGCCCGGCGATGGACACCCACATCCAGATCGGCCCGACGGGCAGGAAGCTGCTGCCGCTGGAGGTCAAGCAGACCGCGCCGGCCGGCTGAGCCGGCCGAGACGTCACGGGGCCCTCGACGGGCCGAGACGGGAAGGGGGCCCTCGACACTGTCGAGGGCCCCTTCGCTCGCCGTCGCGGCGGCGACCGGCCCGCGGCACAGCGTGCTCCCCTCTCGCGCCGCGGCCCCGGCGGCGCGGCCCACGTCGGCGCATCGGACCAATCGCCGCCTTCTGACGGGGTACGCCTCGCGTGGGACGGACGGCCGGGTGCGGGCCCTGTGCCACCTTGACGCCCGTGAAACACCAGACCCTGTGCCTGTGCATGATCGTCAAGGACGAGTCGCAGGTGATCGGCCGCTGCCTGGAGTCCGTGCGCCCCCTCATCGACTACTGGGTGATCTCCGACACCGGCTCGACCGACGGGACGCGGGAAGTGATCCGGGAGGTGCTCGACGGCATCCCGGGAGAGCTCCACGACGAGCCCTGGGTCGACTTCGGGCACAACCGGACACGGAACATCCGGCACGCCCTAGGCAAGGCCGACTACCTGCTCACGCTCGACGCCGACCACGTCCTGCGGCAGGACGCCCCGCTGCCCCGGCTGACGGCGGACTCGTACATGCTGCGCTACGACACCCCCGGCTCCCAGCACCGCTTCAAGCACCTCATGCGGGGCGACCGGTCCTGGCGGTACGAGGGCGTCACCCACGAGTACCCCTGCACCGACGGTCCCGACCGCCAGGAGAACCTGGACGCCCTCGTCATCGAGGACCACGCGGACGGCGGCTGCCGCAGCGGCGGCTCCGAGCGCGACGCGCGGTTGCTGCGCGCCGAGTTCGAGCGCGACCCGGCCAACCCGCGCACGGTCTTCTACCTCGCCAACACCGAACGTGATCTGGGGCATGCGGACGAGGCGATCGCGCTGTACGAGCGGCGGGCCGGAATGGGCGGCTGGGGGGAGGAGGTGTACTGCTCGCTCCTGGAGACGGGGATCCTCCGGGCGGAGCAAGCCGACGACTGGCCCGGGGCGATGGACGCGTTCTCCCGCGCCTGGGAGTCCCGCCCCACCCGGCTCGAGGCCGTCTACGAACTGGCCTCGCGGCTGCGCCTGCGAAGCCGCTACCACACGGCGTTCTCCCTGCTGGGCGCGGTCGTGGGCCGTCACGAGCCGGACGATCTGCTTTTCACCAGGTCCTGGGTGTACCGGTGGGGACTGCTCTTCGAGTTCTCCGTCTGCGCCTACGCGGTGGGCGACCACACGGCCGCCGTCCGGTCCTGCGACGCGCTGCTGGCGATGCCGGACCTGCCCCACGCCGTCCGCCGGCAGGTCGAGAGCAACCGGGAGCTCTCCCTTCGCCACGCCGAGGACGGGCCGGAGCCGGCGGCCCCGGCACGCCGTCCGAGGTCGGCCCGGGCCGCAAAGGCGGCACGGGACCGCAAGCCCTAGGTGCGCCGATCACGTGCGGTCGACGCCGGCGGGGTCCGGGCCGTGAGGGGCCGTTCGGGTCGGCGTGCTCGCGTCGGCGCATCCGTGGAGCCCGTTGTGGCGTCTACGTCCACATGGACCTGCAGAAACGGACCGCCGAACCGCCCGCCGAACCGCCCGTGCAGCCGTCCGCGCCGGGCGGCCGGGCTCCCGAGGGGTGTCTGGTCGTCGCGATCCGGCTGCCCGTGCGGATCGTGGTGCTCGTGCTGGTCGTGCCCGTGCGGATGGCGTGGGACCTCCTCGTCGTCGCGGGACGGTTGCTCCGGGACACCGTGCTGCGGCCGTTCGGGCGGGCCCTGCTCTGGCTGGGGAGGGCGCTGTTCGTTCTGCCGCTGATCGGGCTGTGGCGGTACGTCCTGGCCCCCGCGGGCAGGGCGCTCGCCTGGCTCGGGCGGGTGCTGCTGGTCGTTCCGGCGCTCTGGCTGTACCGGTACGTCCTCACGCCCCTCGGGCAGGGCGTCGCCTGGCTGGCGCGTACGGCCCGGACCGGGCTCGTGTGGGTGTACGCGCGCGTGCTGACTCCGGTGGGGCACGCGCTCGCGTGGCTGGCCAAGGGGTGCGCGGCCGTCCTCGCCGCCGTCGGGATCGGCTCGTGCACGGCCGTCGCCTGGCTGCTGCGGTACGTCGTCGTCATCCCCGCCCGGTGGCTGCACACGTGGCTCCTCGCGCCGGTCGGCCGGGCCGTCGCCTGGTGCGCGCTCGGGGTGGGGCGCCTCCTGGCGGTGCTGGTCAGCGGCGTCGGGGCGGTCCTGTACTGGACCGCCAGGATCCTGGTCGTGCTGCCCGCGGCCGCCCTGTGGCGCTGCGTGCTCGCCCCCGTCGGCCGCTTCCTCGTGGTGGTCGCACGGGAGGTGGGGGACGCGCTCGGGCACGCCTGGCGGATCGCCGGACGCCTGTCACTGACGGTCGGACGGTTCCTCGGGACCCTCCTGCGGTGGATCTTCGTCGAGCCGGTGCGCTGGGCGTACCGGACCGTCCTCACCCCGGTCGGGCACGTCGTCCGCGACGCCGTGCTGCAACCCGCAGCCCGTGCCGCGCGCAGCGTGGGCCGGGCCACCCGGCAGGCCTTGGCCGCGGCCCGCGAGACGGCCCGGCAGGCCCGCGTCGACGTGCGGCGGCTGCTCTTCGGCGAACAGCGGCAGCCGGCGGGGATCGGCCGGCGGGAACCATCGACGGGCGAGGCACGTACTCTTGGTAGCAGTACGACCGCTCTCACGAAGGACTGAACGACACTGGGCAAGCGACAGCCCGAAGGCCCGCCGCCCGCACCCGCGGTGCAGCGCATCCGACTGCGCTACACCAAGCGCGGCCGCCTCCGGTTCACCAGCCACCGTGACTTCCAGCGCGCCTTCGAGCGTGCGTTGCGCCGTGCCGAGGTGCCGAT
The DNA here is from genome assembly GCF_044335095.1 of Streptomyces sp. NPDC020597. NCBI lineage: Bacteria > Bacillati > Actinomycetota > Actinomycetes > Kitasatosporales > Streptomycetaceae > Streptomyces > Streptomyces sp. NPDC020597. The sequence continues at coordinate 123,747 of NZ_JBIRUL010000019.1, forward strand.
GGCGTACTCGGCGGGGTTCACGCCGCACCCGAAGGTGTCGTACGCCAATGCCGCACCCACCGGCACGGGCAGTGAGGCGGAGTATCTGGAGATCGCGCTCACCGCGGCGCGTGACCCGGAGAAACTGAGAGTCCTCCTCGACGAGTCGCTGCCCGCCGGGCTCGACGTCGTCGACGCGGTCGAGGCCCGGACCTCGGGCCTCGCCGACCGGCTGACGGCCTCCGTGTGGGAGCTGCGGCTGGACGGCGTGGACCCGGCCGACGCCGACCGGGCGGTGGACGCCTTCAACGAGGCCGACGCCGTCGAGGTCCAGCGCATGACCAAGAACGGCGTCCGCACCTTCGACGCCCGTGCCGCGGTCGCCCGGCTGGAAACGCACAGTGAACCCGCTGATAGGCCGACCGACCAGCCCTGTGCGATACTGCGGCTGGTTGTTCGGCACGTGACGCCTGCCGTACGACCCGACGACGTCCTGTCCGGTCTTCGCGCCGTGGCCGACCTGGCGCCGCCGGTCCCCGCAGCGGTGACCAGGCTGGCGCAGGGGCTGTTCGACGCAGAGACCGGCACGGTGACCGACCCGCTCGCGCCCGACCGCGAGGCAGTGCAGGCCCCCACAACGGCCGGATCCGCTGCCGCCGCGAAGGCGCCCGCGTAGGGAAGGTTCCGCGAAGGAACGTACGCCGTAGCGCCGCCCTCGTACTCGGGAGCCACCTGGGTCGGGCGGCGAACCGACCAGAAGACTTTCGCCAGGCCGTGCGCATGAGGCGTACGGAACCGGCGAGACAGGACACAGAGAGCTCCCGTGCGGCGCCCGCGCCCCGGACGGCGGCACCGCGCATCGCGCGAGCCGCGGACGTCAACGGCGGCCGATCCTTCGTGATCGCCGCCGGACCAGGCGCGGCGCCCGGGAGCCTGACGGGAGAAACGCCCGCATGCTCGAGCCAACCGAATCCACAGAGTCCGTTCCGGACTCCGATGCGAACACCCCCAGCGACACACTGCCGCCGCGTCGTCGGCGCCGTGCCGCTTCCCGCCCGGCGGGTCCGCCGGTCGCCGCCGCCGAAGCCCCGGCCGAGATCACCACGCCGGCCATACCGGCAGTGGAGTCCGCCGAGCAGCTGGCGGAGGAGGACCTCCAGGACGTGACCGTCCCGGAGGAGAACGTCTCCACGGACGCCGCGGCGCCGGAGCCCGAGGCAGCGCCCCGTGCGCGCCGCCGGGCCACCCGTCGCGCCTCCGCGCCCGCCGGAGCCCCGGCCGCCGTCGAGGCCGCCGAGACCGTCGTGCCCGCGGCCGCGGCGGAGGAAGCCCCCGCGGAGCAGGCCGTGGCCGAGGCCGAGGAGGCCCCCGCCGAGGACGCCGCTCCTCGCCGTGCCCGCCGCCGGGCCACGCGCCGCGTGTCCGCGCCGGCCGACGAGGCCGTGGCCGAGCTCGTCGAGCCCGCCGTCGAGCCGGCCTCCGAGAAGGTCCTCGCGAAGTCCGAGCCCGAGCCCGAGCCGGAGCCCGCGCCCGAGGCGCCCGCCGAGGCCGCCCCCCGTACCCGCCGTCGGGCCACCCGCCGGGCGACCGCCCCCGCCGGGGCCCCGGAAGCCGAGACGCCCGCAGTCGCCGCCGAGGCCGAGACGCCCGCCGTGGCTCCGGAGCCCGAGACGCCCGCCGTCGCCGCCGAGGCGCCCGCCGAGCCCGCCCCCCGCGCCCGCCGCCGCGCGACCCGCCGTGCCACCGCGCCCGCCGAGGCCGAGGTTCCCGCGGTCGACGAGGCAGTGAAGGTCTCCGAGCCGGTCTCCGAGCCGGTCGAGCCGTCCCGCGCCGCCGTGACCGGGGAGACGGCGCCGGAGGCCGCCGCCGAGGCGCCCGCCGACGAGGACGCAGGTTCCCGCCGTGGCCGCCGGCGCGTGGTCCGCCGGGCCGCCGGCGGCTTCACCGCGCCCGCCCAGGAGCGTGCCGAGTCCGACGCGCCGAGCCGCCCCGCGCGGCCCGCGGTCGCCGTGTTCCAGGCGCCCGTGTTCGCCGAGCCGCAGTTCCAGACCCCGCAGCGGGCGGCCGCGGAGGCCGCCGCCGCGGAGGCCGGCGCCGGTGAGCCGGAGGCCGAGGAGCACGAAGAGGTGCAGGAGCCGGTGGAGGAGCAGGCCGGTTCGCGCCGTCGCCGCCGCCGCCGGACCGCCGGATCCGGCGACGAGAGCGAGGCCGACCGCACCACCGCGCCCCGGGCCGCCGCCCCCGCCGTCGAGGACGAGCCGGAGACCGAGCCGGAGGACGCCGACGAGGCCGAGGACGTCGCCGACGGCGACGACGAGACCGAGGAGACCGGTTCGCGCCGCCGTCGCCGTCGGGGCGGCCGTCGCCGTCGCCGTGGCGACTCCGCCGACGGCGAGGGGGACTCCGCCGACGCCGACTCGGACGAGTTCGCCGCCGAGCAGTCCGCGCAGGACGCCGAGGACACCGCCGAGCAGGAGGACGAGGACGCGGAGGACGAGGAGGCGGGCGGTTCCACCGCCGGAAGCCGTCGTCGCCGTCGTCGTCGCCGTCGCGCCGGCGACTCGTCCACCGAGGCCGAGCCCGGCGACGGGGACCCGGAGCGCACCGTCGTCAAGGTCCGCGAGCCGCGCAAGCCCTCCGAGCCGTCCGACGAGGTGCAGTCCATCAAGGGCTCGACGCGCCTGGAGGCCAAGAAGCAGCGCCGCCGGGAAGGCCGTGAGCAGGGCCGCCGCCGGGTGCCGATCATCACCGAGGCCGAGTTCCTGGCCCGCCGCGAGGCCGTCGAGCGGGTGATGGTCGTCCGCCAGAGCGGCGAGCGCACCCAGATCGGCGTCCTCGAGGACAACGTGCTCGTCGAGCACTACGTCAACAAGGAGCAGGCCACCTCGTACGTCGGCAACGTGTACCTGGGCAAGGTCCAGAACGTGCTGCCGTCGATGGAGGCCGCCTTCATCGACATCGGCAAGGGGCGCAACGCCGTCCTGTACGCCGGCGAGGTGAACTTCGAGGCGCTCGGCATGGCCAACGGGCCGCGCCGTATCGAGGCCGCCCTGAAGTCGGGCCAGTCGGTCCTCGTGCAGGTCACCAAGGACCCGATCGGGCACAAGGGCGCACGTCTGACCAGCCAGGTCTCCCTGCCGGGCCGCTACCTCGTGTACGTGCCCGAAGGCTCGATGACCGGCATCAGCCGCAAGCTGCCCGACACCGAGCGGGCCCGGCTGAAGACGATCCTCAAGAAGATCGTCCCCGAGGACGCGGGCGTCATCGTGCGCACCGCCGCCGAGGGCGCCAGCGAGGACGAGCTGCGCCGTGACGTCGAGCGGCTGCAGGGCCAGTGGGAGGACATCCAGAAGAAGGCGAAGAACGGCGGCAACGCCCCGACGCTGCTGTACGGCGAGCCGGACATGACCGTCCGGGTCGTGCGCGACATCTTCAACGAGGACTTCACCAAGGTCATCGTCAGCGGTGACGAGGCATGGTCGACGATCCACGGGTACGTCTCGCACGTCGCGCCCGACCTCGCCGAGCGGCTGTCGAAGTGGACCTCCGAGGTCGACGTCTTCGCCACGTACCGGATCGACGAGCAGCTCGCCAAGGCGCTGGACCGCAAGGTCTGGCTGCCCAGCGGCGGTTCGCTGGTGATCGACCGGACCGAGGCGATGGTCGTGGTCGACGTCAACACCGGCAAGTTCACCGGGCAGGGCGGCAACCTCGAGGAGACGGTCACCAGGAACAACCTGGAGGCGGCCGAGGAGATCGTGCGGCAGCTGCGGCTGCGCGACCTCGGCGGCATCATCGTGATCGACTTCATCGACATGGTGCTGGAGTCCAACCGGGACCTGGTGCTGCGGCGTCTGCTGGAGTGCCTGGGCCGCGACCGCACGAAGCACCAGGTGGCCGAGGTGACCTCGCTGGGCCTCGTCCAGATGACCCGCAAGCGGGTCGGGCAGGGTCTGCTGGAGTCGTTCTCCGAGACCTGTGTGCACTGCAACGGGCGCGGCGTCATCGTCCACATGGAGCAGCCGACCGCGGTCGGCGGCGGCGGGAAGCGCAAGAAGCGCGGCCGTGGCGGTGACGGACACGTCCACGAGCACGAGGCGGCGGTCGACGCCGTCGAGCCGCTGGGCGTCGAGCACGAGACGGAGAGCGAGGCCGAGGTCGCCGCCGAGGTGGCCGAGCCGGTCGCGCTCGCCGCCCCGGAGTTCGCGCCGGACGAGGAGCTGTACAGCAGCATCGCCGAGGCGGAGGCCTCCGCCGGCCGTGGCCGTGGCCGTCGCCGGACGAGCCGCAGGGCGTCCGCCCCGGCGGGCACGCCGCGAGGCGGCGCGTCGCGCAGGACGGGCGACTCCGACGCGTTCGGCGCGGCGGAGACCGTCGAGGCGGCCCCCGCGTCGCCCGCGGCTCCCGGGACGCTCGTCGACGCGCCCACCGCGCAGGAGGTCACCGCCGAGGCGGAGGCCGAGCGTCCGGTGCAGCCCGCCGAGGCGGCCGCGGCGCACGCCGAGCCGGTCGCGGTCGAGGACCCGGTCGTCGAGGCCGCGCAGGCGGCGGACACGCCGGCCGTCGACGAGGCAGCGCCCAAGGGCCGTACGCGCCGGCGCGCCACCCGCAAGGTGTCCGCGCCGGCCGGATCGCCGGCGGGCGCAGAGGCCGCCGTGGTGACAGTCGCCGAGCCGGCGGCCGCGCCGGCCCCGGTCGCCGAGGCGCAGCCCGAGGCCGCGCAGCCGGAGGCCGTGCCGGGCGACGCGACCGTCGCGGAGCCCGTCGTCGAGAGCGCGGCTCCGGCCCGCCCGCGCCGCCGGGCCGTGCGCAAGGCCACCGCGCCTACCGCGTCCGAGGAGACGGCCGTCGTGGTCGTCCCGTCGGCCGCGCCGCAGGCCGCCGTCACGGACGAGGCCGGGGAGCCGGTCGCCGCCGCGACCGAGGCGCCCGTCGCCGAGGAGGCGGAGGCCGCTCCGGCGAAGAAGACGGCCGCCCGCAAGACGGCGAAGAAGGCCACGGCCAAGAAGGCCGCCACGAAGACGGCGGCGGTCAAGAAGACGGCCGCGAAGAAGACCGTCGCCAAGAAGACGACGGCCAAGAAGGCGGCGAAGACGGTGGCCAAGAAGACGGTGGCCGCGGAGCAGAGCGCGCCGTCGGTCTCCGCCCCGACGGAGGACTGACGCCCCGTGAGGGAGCCTTCGTGAACGCACGGCGACGCGGCCGCCCGGCACCCCGGGTGTCCGCGTCGCCGTGCGTTCACCCGCGGGTTACTCTGTGTTCTGCTTGTGACAGAGCGCACCCACGCACTGGGTTTCACTGCGATAACCCTGGAGAAAATCGCCGTCCGCGGGCTGGTAACGTGCACTGTGGTCCCGGTGGCCGATGACATGCACACCGTGACCACAGCCGATGGAGCACATCCGGTCTTCCAGCCGGACACGGCTGACTTCCCGCCAGGAACCCTATGAGGCGGGTCCTGTGTACAAGCCGTTCGCCCGCCCACAGGCATCGGCGGACAACCAGGGATGCGGCCGTGCTGAGCATCGACACGGCTCCTTCCCGACCAGGCAAGACGTGGTGCGCCTTCGAGGTCGCCGTAGAGGAGGGGATGTCGATGACCGACGCCCATGTGTTCATACCGGCCGCCAAGCCTGTGATCGGCGAGGAGGAGATCGAGGCCGCGGTACGCGTACTGCGCAGCGGCATGGTCGTCCAAGGGCCCGAGGTGGCCGCCTTCGAGGAGGAGTTCTCGGAGCTGGTCGACGGGCGCCACTGCGTCGCGGTCAACTCCGGCACCTCGGCTCTTCACCTGTCGCTCCTCGCCCTCGGCCTCGGCCCGGGCGACGAGGTCATCGTGCCGTCGTTCTCCTTCGCGGCCTCCGCCAACGCGGTCCGGCTGGTCGGCGCCGACGTGGTCTTCGCCGACATCGACCCGGAGACGTTCTGTCTGTCCCCGGCCGCGGTCGAGGCGGCCCTGTCGCCGCGCACCGCCGCGATCATGCCGGTGCACCTGTACGGTCACCCGGCGGCCATGGACCAGATCATGGCGATCGCACAGCAGCACGGGCTCGCCGTGGTCGAGGACGCCTGCCAGGCGCACGCGGCCGCGCTGAACGGCACCCCGGTAGGCGCCTTCGGCGCCGCGGGCACGTTCAGCTTCTACCCGACGAAGAACATGCACAGCCTCGAGGGCGGCATGATCTCCACCGGTGACGCGGAGACCGCGCGGACCCTGCGCCTGCTGCGCAACCAGGGCATGGAGACGCGCTACGCCAACGAGATCGTCGGCGCCAACGTGCGCATGACGGACGTGTCCGCCGCGATCGGCCGCGTCCAGCGCGGCAAGCTGGACGCCTGGACCGAGCAGCGCATCGCCAACGCCGCGTACCTCACCGAGCACATCACCGCGCCGAACGTGCTCACGCCGAAGGTCGCCGAGGGCGCGCGGCACATCTACCACCAGTACACGGTGCGCATCCAGGGTGACCGCGACGCCGCCATGGCCAAGCTGACCGAGGCCGGCATCGGCAACGCCGTGTACTACCCGACGCCCATCCACCGGCTGAAGCCGTACTGGGAGCCGGACCAGAAGGCGGGTCGTGACTGGGACCTGCCCGAGACGGACCGCGCGGCCGCCGAGGTCGTTTCGCTGCCCGTGCACCCGGCCCTGTCCACGCAGGACCTGGAGCGCATCGTCACCGCTGTCAATGCTCTGGGGGAGCAACTGTGAGTACCGGGAAGTCGCTGCGAGCGGGACTCGTCGGCCTCGGTTCCATGGGGCGTCACCACGCCCGCGTCCTGTCCGGTCTGGACGGCGTCGAGCTCGTCGGCGTCGTCGACCCGATGGGTGACAAGTTCGGCGCCGCCCAGGGGGCGCCGATCCTGAACACCGTCGAGGAGCTCATCGCCCTCGGCGTGGACTACGCGGTCGTGGCCTGCCCCACCGCCCTGCACGAGCCGGTCGGCCTGGCGCTCGCCGAGGCCGGGGTCTGCGCCCTGGTCGAGAAGCCCGTCGCCGACACCGTCGAGGGCGCCCGCCGTCTCGTCGAGGCATTCGAGTCGCGGGGTCTGGTGGCCGGCGTCGGTCACATCGAGCGCTGCAACCCGGCGCTGATGTCGCTGCGGGCGCGGCTGGAGGCCGGTGAGCTGGGCGACGTCTACCAGGTCGTCACCCGCCGCCAGGGCCCCTTCCCGCACCGCATCGCGGACGTCGGCGTCGTCAAGGACCTCGCCACCCACGACATCGACCTCACCGGATGGGTGACGGGGCGGCAGTACGTGTCCATCGCCGCGCACACCGTCTCCAAGAGCGGTCGTGAGCACGAGGACATGGTCTCCGCGGTGGGCCGTCTCGACGACGGCACCATGGTCAACCACCTGGTGAACTGGCTGAGCCCGCTCAAGGAGCGGTTCACCTCGGTCACCGGTGAGCGGGGCTGCTTCATAGCCGACACCCTCACCGCCGATCTCACGTTCCACTCCAACGCCGCGGTGACCACCGAGTGGGAGGCCCTGCGGGCCTTCCGCGGTGTCTCCGAGGGCGACATGATCAGGTACGCCATCGCGAAGCGCGAGCCGCTGCAGGTGGAGCACGAGCTCTTCCGGGACGCGGTGCTCGGCAAGCCCGCCGACATCTGCACCCTCCGCCAGGGCATGCGCACCGTCGAGGTGGCGGCCGCGGTGCTGGAATCGGCGGCGCAGGGCACGACCCTGCGGTTCGACGACAGCCGCAGCGGAGCGGCCTGACACACCCGCGTGGCGGGTCGCCGACAACGCCCGTCCCCGGTTCCCACCCGATCGTGGAACCGGGGACGCCGAACTTCTGTCTTCCACTCGGAGGAACTCACACATGGAATCCCCTGCCCGCCGGCCGCGCCTTGCCGTGATTGTCGCCAACGGCATCACAGGCGACTCTCGCGTACAGAAGACCGCTGTCGCCGCGGCCCGGGACGGCTGGGACGTGACCCTCATCGGCCGGAGCGACAGCAAGCGCGTCCAGCGGTCGAAGATGGGTCCGATCGAGGTGATCCGCGTCCCGGTGGGCGTGGACTACCTGCGTGAGGTGAACACCCGCAAGGCGCGCCCCCTGCGGGCGGCCGCCACCCAGTTCAACCTGCAGGACCAGGCGGCGCTGAACCGCTACACCGCGGCCTACCGGGCGTGGGTCCGCCAGAAGTCCGCCGAGACCGCGTACGCGGGCTCCCCGCGCCGGGCGTCGATCAAGGCCGCGCTGCGGGCCCGCCGGTCGGTGCACCGGCTGCGGGTCAAGGCCTTCAAGTGGGAGCAGCGGCGCAAGTCCAAGGACCCGGCGCCGGTCGGCGACTGGCGCCGCGACTGGCCGCAGGTGGTCGACCTCGACCTCGCCTTCGGACCGGTGATCGAAGAGGTCGAGCCGGACGTCATCCACGCCAACGACGTGACGATGATCGCCACGGCGGCCCTCAGCGCGGCCCGGCTGCGCGCCCGCGGCCGCTCCTGTGTCTGGCTGTACGACGCGCACGAGTACATCCGCGGCGTGGAGTGGCCCAACCGCCGCCAGGCCTCCGCGCTGCCCGCGGTGGAGGCGGAGTTCATCGGCCGCGCCGACGCGGTCGTGACCGTGTCCCCGCAGATGGCGGAGCTGCTGAAGAACGACCACAAGCTGGCGAAGTCGCCGCTGGTGGTGGGCAACTCGCCGGTCCGTGAGGTGATCGGCGGCAGCAAGTCCACCGTCTCCGTGCGTAAGGCCTGCGGCCTCGGCCCCGAGACGCCGCTGATGGTCTACGCGGGCTGGATCGGCCCCGAGCGCGGTGTGGACGCCGTGATCGACGGCATGCCGGACCTCCCGGGCTTCCATCTCGCCCTGGTCCACGGCCGGATGACGCCCCTGCTCGAGCAGCTGTTCGCCCGGGCGGAGGCCCTCGGCGTGCGCGACCGCGTGCACCTGGTGCCGTACGTGCCGCAGCACGAGGTCGCCGACTACCTCTCCTCCGCCGACCTCGGCCTCACCCCGTTCCGGCGCGTCCCCAACTGCGAGGTGTCGCTGCCGACGAAGGTCTCCGAGTACCTGCAGGCCGGCCTGCCGCTGGTCACCAGCGACGTGAAGGTCATCAAGGCGTACGTCGAGGAGCGCGGCCTGGGCGAGGTGTGGACCTGGGACGACCCGAAGACGTTCGCCACGGCCGCCGCACGGGCCATGGAGCACCGCGCCGAGCTCGCCGAGGCGATCACCGAGGAGGTCCGCACGGACCTGTCCTGGGAGACGCAGAGCGCCAAGCTGATGAAGCTGTACCGCGAGCTGTCGAAGAAGACCCCGCCCGGCCCGCGGCCCGAGCTGTCCTGGACGGTGCAGGAGACCCCGGACGCCGTGCGTACCGTGGAGATCACGGACGGCGACGGCCAGCCGACCTGGAAGAAGCTCGGCGAGACCCGCGTCCGGCTGGGCCTCGGCCCGGCCAACTACGCGGGCCAGGGCGCCGCGTACGCCCAGGCCATCACGCGCGTCAACCCGGACGTGTCGGTCGAGGTCGTCATGAACAAGCAACCGGAGTCCTTCGACTACCCGGCCGACGTCTACGTCGACGCGACCGCGCTCGGTGAGCTGCCCGTCCAGTTCCAGCAGGTGGAACGGATCGTCGGACGTTATACGCATCTGCTGGTGGATGCGTTCATGCCCGTCTTCGGCAACCTCAACGGCTCCACCATCGCCGGCGACCTCGACGCGCTCAAGCAGGCCCGCATCAAGGTGGCGCTGCTCGCGCACGGCAGCGAGATCCGGCACCCCGCCAACCACATGGCCCGCCACCCGTTCTCGCTCTTCCACGACGCCCCCAAGGGCATCGCGAAGAAGCTCCAGGCCAAGGCCGAGCGGAACAAGCGGATCGCCACCGAGGCCGGACTGCCGCTGTACGTCACCACGCCGGACCTGCTGGAGGACCTGCCCACCGCGAAGTGGGCACCGCTGGTCGTGGACGTCCTGGCCTGGGCCACGGACCGTCCCGTGATGGAGCGCGAGCGGCCGCTGGTGCTGCACGCCCCCTCGAAGCGGTGGACCAAGGGCACCGACCGGATCATCCCCGTGATGACCGAGCTCCACGACCAGGGACTCATCGAGTTCCGGCTCGCCGAGGGCATCCCGTGGGCCGAGATGCGCGAGCTGGTGCAGAGCTGCGACCTGGTGCTCGACCAGTTCACCACCGGCAGTTATGGCACGTTCGCCGTCGAGGCGATGGCTGCCGGTAAGCCTGTGGTCGCCTACATCAGCGATGGTGTGAAGGCCGCGACGGACGGCGCCCTGCCCATCGTCTCGGCCACCCCCGACACCCTCGGCGAGGTCGTGAAGTCCCTCGTCGACGACCGCGAGGGCACGGCCAGGATCGGCCGGGAGTCCGCCGCGTTCGCCCGTATGTACCACGACGGGACCTGGACCGTGCAGGTCCTCAGCGATTTCCTCAAGTGACCGGTTTAGAGAGGCTGTTAATGGAAGCGCAGAGTGCCGGCGCACCCCGCCCCGTCAAGGGTCGCGTCGTCATGCTGGTCGACAACAAGGTCGACGGCGACTCGCGGGTGCAGAAGGCAGCCGAGTCCGCCGCGGCCGCCGGCTGGGACGTGGTGCTGCTCGGTCTCGTCCGCTCCGGCAACGGCCGCAGCTGGAAGCTCGGCGACGCCGAGGTCCGACTGCTGCCGCTGAAGACCCCGCTGGCCAAGCGGCACGCCGAACGTCACCGCTCGCCGCTGCGCCGTCCGCTCGCCTACCCGCCGGGCCCGATGGCCGCCTACCGCCGCCAGTGGGTCAAGGCCTGGCGCGCGGACGTGGCCACCCGCCGCGCCGCGCTGAAGGTCGCGCCGAAGGCCGTCGGCTCCCCGATGTTCCGCAAGGCCGAGAAGGCCCGCCTCACGGTGGCCGGACCGGTGTCGAAGTTCATGCAGAAGTGGGTCGGGTTCCGCGCCCGTCAGAGCAGCCAGGCCCAGAAGGCCGGCCGCGCCCTGCACGGCCCGGTCGACCGGGCCTTCACCGCGACCTGGAAGGCCGTCAAGGGCAAGCGCGCCTGGCGCCGCCTCGAACCGGTGCTGTGGGACTACGAGTTGACGTACGGCGCGGAGATCGACGCGCTGGAGCCCGACCTCATCCACGCCAACGACTTCCGCATGCTGGGCGTCGGCGCCCGCGCCGCCGTCCGCGCCCGCGCCAAGGGCCGCACGGTGAAGCTGGTGTGGGACGCCCACGAGTTCCTGCCCGGCGTGCGTCCGTGGGAGGACAACGCCCACTGGATCCCCGGCAACACCGCGCACGAGAGCGAGTACGCCCCGTTCGCCGACGCCGTGGTCACCGTCTCCGAGGGCCTGGCCGACCTGCTGCGCGAGCGCCACGGCCTCGCCGAGCAGCCGACCGTGGTCCTCAACGCCCCCGACCGCCCCGTCGAGCGGGACCCGGCGATCGAGGACACCGAGCCGGAGCCGGACCTGCGCGAGCTGTGCGGGATCGGACCGGACGTCCCGCTGGTCGTCTACAGCGGCTCGCCCGGCGCGCAGCGCGGCCTCGGCGACATGGTGGAGGCCCTGCCGAAGCTGGACGGCGTCCACATGGCGTTCGTCGTGCCCGCGCCGGCGGCCGGCTACATCCAGGGCCTGCTGGCCCGCGCCCGGGAGCTCGGCGTCGGCGACCGGCTGCACGCCGTGCCGTACGTCAAGCACTGGCAGGTGGTCCGCTTCCTGTCCGCGGCGAACGTCGGCTGCATTCCCATCCACCACTGGCCGAACCACGAGATCGCCCTGATCACGAAGTTCTTCGAGTACTCGCACGCCCGGCTGCCGCTGGTGGTGAGCGACGTGAAGACCATGTCCGAGGTCACCCGTGCCACGGGCCAGGGCGAGGTCTGCCGGGCCGAGGACGTCGACGACCTGGCGCGCGCGATCAAGGCCGTGCTGGCCGACCCCGAGAAGTACCGGGCGGCCTACGACAAGCCCGGTCTGCTGGACACCTGGACCTGGGAGGCGCAGGCCGAGGTCCTCGACGGGCTGTACACGCGTCTCGTCCCCAGAAACCCGAAGGCGGGATCATGAGGGCGGCTGCGGCTCCCGACGTCACCGTCGTCATCGCGGTGTACAACACCATGCCCTACCTGACGGAGTGCCTGAACTCGCTCCTCGGGCAGAGCATAGGCCGCGAACGTCTCGAGATCGTCGCGGTCGACGACGGCTCCACCGACGACAGCGGTCCCGAGCTGGACCGCTTCGCGGCGCTGTACCCGGACACCGTGAAGGTGCTCCACCAGCCCAACTCCGGCGGCCCGGCCGCGCCCAGCAACCGCGCGCTCGAGGTGGCCACCGGCCGCTACGTGTACTTCATCGGCTCCGACGACTACCTGGGCGAGGAAGCCCTGGAGCGCATGGTGAAGTGCGGCGACAAGCACGGCTCCGACGTCGTCGTCGGCAAGATGGTCGGCACCAACGGCCGGTACGTGCACCAGGCGCTGTACAAGAAGAACGACCCGGACGTCAGCCTGTACGACTCGGCGCTGCCGTTCACCCTCGCCAACACCAAGCTGTTCCGTCGGGAGCTGGTCGAGAAGTACAAGCTGCGCTTCCCCGAGCACCTGCCGGTGGGCAGCGACCAGCCGTTCACCATCGAGGCGTGCGTGCGCGCGGCGAAGATCTCGGTGGTGGCCGACTACGTCTGCTACTACGCCGTCAAGCGGGGCGACGCCAGCAACATCACGTACCGCGCCGACCACCTGGCCCGGCTGCGGGCCACCGCGGAGATCATGGACTTCACGGCCGGCCTCGTCGAGGCCGGTCCGCAGCGCGACGCGGTCCTGCGCCGGCACTTCACCTGGGAGCTGGCCAAGCTCGTCCAGGACGACTTCCCATCCCTCGACCGCGAGCTGCAGCGGCAGATCTGCGCGGGCATAGCGCGGCTGGCCGACGCCTACTTCACCGACGGCATCCGCGACGCGATGGACGTCAAGCGCCGGGTGCGGATCGCCCTCGCGCGCATCGGCGCGATCGACGAGCTGGCCGAGGCGATCTCGTCGGAGAAGAAGCCCGGAGCGACCCCGTTCGTCCTCGAGGGCGACCGCGCCTTCGCCCGCTACCCCGGCTTCCGCGACCCGCGCATCGGCCTGGCCGACCGGGTGTACGAGCTGCTCGGGGAATCCGTCCCGGCCCCGCTCGCCGAGGGCACCGAGCTGCTGGCCTCCGCCTGGGAGCAGCAGGGCGAGGCGCTCACGTACACGGCGTCCGTACGGGTGCCGGTCGTCGGCGACGTCGGCGGAAGCGCGCTGCGCCTCGTCAAGGGGGCCATGCCGAAGTCCGCGGACAAGGCGGGCGCCCGCCGGCTGAAGCCCGGCCACGCCCTGCCCGACGTGACGGGCGAGACGACGCTGGAGCCCACCGAGGACGGCGCCGGCACGGCGCTGCACGCACGGGTCCCGCTGAAGCTCGCCACCGCCGGCCGGGGTGTGCGGGTATACCTGGACGTGGCAGGGTTCACCTACGAGATACCCGTGCGCGGCGAGGGGCTGCCCATGCCGCTGGCCAGGCTGTGGGGTCCGCAGGCGGACCCGTACCGGGCGTCGGCGCTCGTGAACCCCAAGGGACGCGTCGTCGTCGACACGGCCCAGCTCCACCCCCCGAAGAGGACGGTCATCCGGCGGGCGCTGGGGGGCGCCGTCAGGAAACTGAAGTCCCGTTTGAGAAGGAAGTAGCGACCCTCCATGAACATCTGTGTAGTAGCGCTCGGCAAGATCGGGCTCCCGCTGGCGGTCCAGTTCGCCGCAAAGGGCCACCGGGTCATCGGCGCGGACGTCAACGAGAAGGTCGTCGAGCTGGTCAACGCCGGCGTCGAGCCGTTCCCCGGTGAGCACGACCTGGACGTCAAGCTGAAGCAGACGGTCGACGCCGGGCTGCTGAGCGCGACCACGGACACCGCCTCCGCGGTGGCCGAGTCCGACGCCGTCGTCGTGGTCGTCCCGCTGTTCGTCGACGCCGAGGGCGTCCCGGACTTCGGCTGGATGGACGCGGCCACCAAGGCGATAGCCCAAGGCCTCAAGCCCGGCACGCTCGTCTCCTACGAGACGACCCTCCCGGTCGGCACCACCCGTACCCGTTGGGCGCCGATGCTGGCCGAGGGCTCGGGCCTCACCGCGGGCGAGGACTTCCACCTGGTGTTCTCCCCGGAGCGCGTCCTGACCGGCCGGGTCTTCGCCGACCTGCGCCGCTACCCCAAGCTGGTCGGCGGCATCGACGAGGCGTCCGGCGCCCGCGGCGTGGAGTTCTACGAGCAGGTCCTCGACTTCGACGAGCGCACCGACCTGCCGCAGCCGAACGGCGTGTGGGACCTGGGCACCGCCGAGGCCTCCGAGCTGGCCAAGCTCGCCGAGACGACCTACCGGGACGTCAACATCGGCCTCGCGAACCAGTTCGCGCGCTTCGCCGACAGCAACGGCATCGACGTCAAGAAGGTCATCGAGGCCTGCAACTCGCAGCCCTACAGCCACATCCACCAGCCGGGCATCGCGGTCGGCGGCCACTGCATCCCGATCTACCCGCGGATGTACCTGTGGAACGACCCCGCCGCCACCGTCGTGCGCTCCGCGCGCGAGGCGAACGCGGCGATGCCGGAGTACGCGGTGGACCTGCTGGCGGCCGCCTATGGTGACCTGACCGGCGTGAACGTGCTGGTGCTGGGCGCCGCCTACCGCGGCGGCGTGAAGGAGACGGCCTTCTCGGGCGTCTTCCCGACCGTCGCGGCCCTGAAGGCGCGCGGCGCGGTCCCGTTCGTCTCGGACCCGATGTACACGAGCGAGGAGCTCGCCGCGCACGGCCTCACCCCGCACGCGGGCGAGAAGGTCACCGCGGCGATCCTGCAGGCCGACCACGCCGAGTACCGCAGCCTGACCCCGGCCGACCTGCCGGACGTCACGGTCCTCGTCGACGGCCGCCGCACCACCGACCCGGAGGCCTGGAAGGGCGTCCGCAGGGTCGTCATCGGAGGCTGACCCAGCCCGCCGTCGTGCCACGGCCCCGGTCCCTGCGGCCGGGGCCGTACGCGTGCGTGGGGCCGTTCTCGGCCGCGGCTCCAGGCGGCCGGCTCCGCGGGGTTGCCCCTGTGCGGTTCCGGTGTCTCCCGTATGCTCGCCGGGCGGGAGCCGGGCGCGCCGAAGGCGAGGCAGCGGGGCTCCGCAAGGGGGCAGACGCGGAATTCCGAGCGGTCGGTCCCCCCTCCGTACGGACACACAGCGAGGACGACGAATGTCCCAGACCGACGTCAAGGTCTCGGCCCTGCCGGACGCGCCCGACGCACCCGGAACCGTGCCGCCACGGCAATCCCGGGGCAATCGGCTCTACGCACTGGACGCGCTGCGCGTCATAGCCGCGCTCTCGGTGCTGATATTCCACTTCACCGGAGTGGACGCGGCGACCAAGGCGAACTGGGGCGTCAACCCCAAGGCGCTGTTCCCGTCGATCTTCCCGTACACCTCGTACGGCTCCTACGGTGTGCAGCTGTTCTTCATCATCAGCGGATTCGTCATCTGCCTGTCCGCCTGGAACCGCACTCCGGGCCAGTTCGTGCAGGCCCGCTTCCTGCGCCTCTTCCCCGCGTACTGGTTCTCCGTCGTCGTCGCCGTCGTCGTCTGGCGGGCGCTGCCCGACGGCGCCCGCAAGGCCCCGAGCGTCAGTGACTCGCTCACCAACCTCACGATGTTCCAGGTGCCGCTCTCGGCCCGGCACCTCGTCGGCGCCTACTGGACGCTGTGGGTGGAGCTGACCTTCTACCTGATCTTCCTGGTCGTGCTCTGGAAGGGGCTCGACTACGTCCGCGTCTCGGTCTTCTGCTGGCTGTGGCTGCTCGCGAGCGTCCTGGTGCAGGAGGAGAAGTTCCCGCTGCTCGGGATCTTCGCGCAGCCGCTCAACACCGCGCTGTTCGTGTCCGGCATCGCGATGTACCTGATGTACCGGTTCGGCCCGGACCTCAAGCTGTGGGGGCTGCTGGGCGCGAGCTGGCTGGTGATGCAGAGCGACCTCGTCCAGCACGCCGACCATCTGCGGCACGACAAGGGCATGGACCGTTCCCCGTATGTCGCCCTCGCCCTGGTCACCGTCTTCTACCTGCTGGTGCTCGCGGTCGCGCTGCACAAGCTCGACCGGATCAGTTGGAAGTGGCTGTCCACGGCCGGCGCCCTGGTCTACCCGCTGTACCTGCTCCACGAGGAGCTGGGATGGGCGATGATCCGCACCCTGTACGGGCATGTCGGTGCGTGGGCCACGCTGGCCATCACCACGGTGTCGCTGATCGTGCTGGCGTGGCTGGTCCACCGGTTCGTCGAGAAGCCGGCCCAGCGCTGGCTGCGCGAGCGTCTGGACAAGGAGTCCCGCAAGCGCGCCGCGACGGCCGAGGCCTGACCCGGGGCCTCACGGTCCCCCGGCGCCCCGACGGAGCAGGGGAGGGCGGCCGGCTGCACACCGGCCGCCCTCCCCGGGCTCTGGGACGCGCGGCGCGTCAGACGCGTTCGGTGAGCACGCCGTCCTTCTCGTCGTACAGCTCGCCGGTCTTCGGGCACTCCCAGACGTCCGCCTCGCCCGCGCGCTCGACCAGCTTGACGCCGGCCCGGCCGACCCAGCCGACCTGCCGGGCCGGGACGCCGACGACCAGGCCGAAGTCCGGGACGTCCTTGGTGACGACCGCGCCGGCGGCGATCATCGCCCAGCGGCCGATGGTGATCGGCGCGACGCACACGGCACGGGCCCCGATCGACGCGCCGTCGGCGATCTTCACGCCGACGGCCTCCCAGTCGCCGCCGCGCTTCTGCTTGCCGTCGGGGTCCACGGAACGGGGGTTGTGGTCGTTGGTGAGGACCACGGCCGGGCCGATGAAGACACCGTCGCCGAGCTCCGCGGGCTCGT
The DNA here is from genome assembly GCF_044335095.1 of Streptomyces sp. NPDC020597. Classification (NCBI taxonomy): domain Bacteria; kingdom Bacillati; phylum Actinomycetota; class Actinomycetes; order Kitasatosporales; family Streptomycetaceae; genus Streptomyces; species Streptomyces sp. NPDC020597. The sequence continues at coordinate 140,592 of NZ_JBIRUL010000019.1, forward strand.
AGACGAGCGCGTAGTTCTGCAGCTTGCAGTTGTCGCCCATCCGCACACCCGAGCCGACGTACGCGCCGCGGCCGACCACGCAGCCCTCACCGAGGCGCGCGCCCTCGCGGATCTGCGCGAGGTCCCAGACACTGCTGCCGGCGCCGATCTCGGCACGCTCGTCGACCTGCGCGCTCGGCTGGACCCTGTAGTTCACCTTGTCTCCTTCGAGGGTGCCCCGGCCTTCAGGCCGGGGTGGGGGTACCTCCCGCTTGCGGGGGAGAATCGAAGCTCCCGCGTAGCGGGGCACGGGATAGAGCAATCGCCGTCAGGGCGATTGGTCGTCTCCGCCCACGGCGGTGCGGGCGACCTCAAGCATGTAGACGATCTCGGAGTTGAGGGACCGACGCTCGCGCTGAGCGTGGTCACGCAGCCAGTCACGGAGTTCTTCGGGGAGGCGGAGCGTGATCCGCACTTCGCTATCCATGGTGCTATTAGGGAGCATGATGACACCGGCGATAGCCGAAGGGTCCGGCCACGTCCGGTACACCTACCGGCTCCGCGTGTCGTCGACCGCCCGCACGGACCTGATGGCCGAGTGGGCGCGCTGCCGGTGGGTGTGGAACGAATGCGTGGCCATGTCCCGCAAGGTCCACACCGCGAACCGGGACGCCGCAGAGAAGACGACGTGCGGCCCGGCGCAGCTCGACAAGATGCTGACCGAAGCCCGCACCGCCACGGGATGGCTGCGCGAAGGGGCTTCGGTTCCACAGCAGCAGACCATCCGCGACTTCGGCAAGTCCCGCGCCAGCCCTGAAGGACATCAAGGCGGGGCTGCCGATGCGGCAGCGCGCCGGGATGCCCCGCATCAAACGCAAGCGTGACGCGCTGCCCTCGTTGAACTACACCCGGCGCGGATTCCGGTTGAAGGACGGCCGCCTGCACCTCGCGGGCGGTATCGCCCTGACGGTGGTGTGGTCCCGCGACCTGCCTGCCGACCCCACCAACGTGCGCGTGTACCGCGACATTCTCGGCCACTGGTACGCCTCGTTCGTCGTGGAGACGGCCGCCGAGCCGCTGCCCTCGACCGGCGCGGTGATCGGTGTCGACTGGGGTGTGAAGGAGACCGCGACCACCACCTCGGACGCGCACGACCTCCCCCACGCCCAGCACGGCCGCACCGCCGCCGCGAAGTTGGCCCGGTACCAGAAGCAGATGGCGCGTCGTAAGCCTGCGCGCGGGAAGGCCGCGTCGAAGGGCTACCGGACGGCATCCCGCGCGGCGGCCAAGGTCCACAAGAAGGTTGCCCGTCAGCGTCAGGACACCGCCCGCAAGTGGGCCAAGACGGTCGTGCGCGATTTCGACCAGCTCGCCGTCGAGGACTTCAAGCCGAAGTTCCTCGCGAAGTCGACGATGGCCCGTAAGGCGGCGGACGCTGCGATCGGCGCGACCAAGACCGCGCTGACCGAGATGGCCCGCAAACACGGCCGCATCGTGCACCTCGTGCACCCGGCCCATACCACGATGGACTGTTCCGAGTGCGGTGCGAGAACCAAGCACGCACTCCCCCTCTCTGAACGAACGTACGCATGCACCGCGTGCGGAGCTGTGTCCCCCAGGGACAAGAACTCCGCCCGTGTGATGATCGTCCGGGCTGGTCTCAACCCGGCTGGTGCTGATGGTGGAAGTCCTCCGGGGGCGCCGCTCCCGGAGGCGGCCTGAGCCAGGAATCCCCTCCCTTCAGGGAAGGGAGGATGTCAATTCTGCTGCCTTCCGGTGTGCACGTCCTGACCCGGCGAGCATACGGTGCCCACCCCGACCCGCCGGGACGGGGTTCGAGCCGCGGGGGCCGAGCCCGAGTGCCTTTCTGGTGAGGCTTGTGCGATCCCTGTGACCGATGTCACTTCGCGGGGGCCGCTGTGCGCATTGCGTGTACACGCCAGGCGAGGGGAGGATCGCTTGAACTTTCTTTAACTCCCCTTTATTCAAAGGGGTTTGCGTCAAGAGCGGGGAAAGCGGGGCTGTCTTGCACTCGCTGCCCCGCGCACCACAGGGGGAGGGGGGAACCCATGCCCGCAAAGGGACAGGGTTCGACGAGGCGTGATGCCACGCCTGAAGGAAGTCGGGTGTTACGGGGGGAACGCGCATGGCGTCGTGTCGCTGCCGGAATGCTCGTAACGGCCTTGCTCGCGCTGGAAGTCGGGTTGGGCGGCACACGGGCCACGGCAGCCAGCGCCTGCACGGCCGGTACCTCGTCCGACTTCAACGGCGACGGCATCCGCGACACGGCCATAGCCGATCCGGACGCGACTGTCTCCGGACATGAGCGGGCCGGCTCGGTGCACGTGGTGCTCGGTGGCGGCAAAGGGGTGGTGGAAATCTCCCAGGACACCGCCAACGTGGCTGACACCGCGGAGGACGGGGACCAGTTCGGCTTCTCGCTAGCGGTGTACGACGCCAACAAGGACGGCTGCAGCGACCTGGCAGTGGGCATCCCTTACGAGGACGTCGGCACGATCAAGGACGCGGGCTATGTCCAGGTGATCTACGGCTCGACGACAGCTGTGGGGTCCGAGTTCAAGAGCAAGGACTTCGTCCAGGGAGCAACCCAGCCGTTGGGCGGCGGTCCCGAGATCGACGACTGGCTCGGCTTCGCGGTCGCAGCCGGCACCTCCAGCACTGGCTCCCCCTTCCTCGTCATCGGAGTTCCGGGCGAAGACGGCGCGGCAGGCGTCGACATCGGCCTCTTCGGCTACGTTTACGGCACCAACTACCAGGCCGCGTCCGTGGGGCAGGACACCACAGGTGTGTGGGAGGAGGCCGAGCCCTACGATCGATTCGGCGCCTCGGTCGCCGCCACCGACCGGCACTTCGTGGTCGGTGCCCCCGGCGAGAGCATCGGCACGGCGACCTTCGCCGGGGGTGTCGTCGGCTTCAGGCCGTCGATCAACGTGAACGGTGTCCCGGATCCGCTCTTCGGCATGGGTCAGGCCCGCACCGTCGGAACGAACCCGGACCGTGCCGTCCAGACCGACGACCGGTACGGTGCCGCTCTCGCCATGGCTCCCTATCGCCCGACAGGCGCCGCGACGACCACCGACTCGCTGCTCGCCGTCGGAGTACCAGGGGAGGATCTCGACACCACCGTGGACGCCGGGGCGGTCCACACTTACCACCTGAAGGCGGACGGCACTGTCGCCCCGCTCGCCTAGATCGACCAGAACCTGGCAGGCGTGGAAGGCGATGCCGAGGCCGGCGACTTCTTTGGCCAGCAACTCGCGGCGGTGAACACCACCACCGACGTGGTCGGTACGGCGGCCACGATGCGCCTCGCGGTGGGTGTCCCCGGCGAAGAGGCGACCGGAGACGCTCCGGAGGCCGGTGGTGTCCAGGTCTTCCCGATGATCGGGGACCCCGGTCTCTCGGACGCATGGATCGAGCCGGGCAACGGCATACCTTCCGGGCCGTCGGCCCGCACGTATGCGGGCATCAGCCTCGGATCCAGTCCGTCGCTGCTGTACGTGGGTGTGCCCTATGGCCCGACAGCCGGGCGCGCCGTGCACGGCTTCCCGTGGAACGCGGCGTCGGGCGGCGCGCCGACCCAGACGTGGAAGCCCGGCGAAGGCGGCATCCCTGCCGGCGGCGCGTCCTTCGGGACGGCCGTCCGATGACCTCCCGTGAATTTTCCGCACCTCGCCGGAGGCGACGTTCCGGCGACCGGTCACTCCCGACAGGCACGAACCGACTGGAGCAAGGACACGTGTCCGCAGGCAGACCCAGATCGATACGGCGCAGCCTGATGCTGCGTGCGGCCGTGGCTGCCACCGTCACCAGTGGGGTGGTGGCCGGGCTTGTAGCCCTGCCCGACGATGGCGGCCCCTCGGCGCAGGACCACACGAGGACCGTGGCAGCTCAACCGATGGTGACCGAGCAGCAGGCGGTGGCTGTCGCGAAGGACAGCGGCAAGTCGACCGAGGTCGTGGGCCTGCGCACCGAGCGCCGTGAGGTTTTCGCGGAACCCGACGGCACTTTCACCGCCCGTGAGTACACCGAGCCGGTGCGCACCGTGCAGGGCGGCAAGTGGGTCACGGTCGACGGCACGCTGGTGAAGAGGACCGACGGCAGTTGGGGGCCGAGGGCTGCTACCGTCGACCTCAGCTTCTCGGCAGGTCAGACGGGCCGGCCTTTTGTGACACTGCGACGGGCCGGGCGTGCCTTCTCCCTGAGCTGGCCTTACGGTGCACTGCCCACGCCGCAGGTCGACGGGGACACCGCCACCTACGTCGACGCGCTTCCCGGCGTCGACCTCACGGTGCGGGCAGAGGCCGATGGCTTTGGCCATCTGCTCGTCATCAAGACGCCGCAGGCCGCGGCCGATCCGAGGCTTGCGCAGATCGACCTGGGCATGGCGGCCGACGGGCTGAAGGTCACCTAGGACGCCACCGGGGCGATCGTCGCGGAGGACGCCGAGGTGGGCGGCACCGTGTTTCAGGCGGGCAAGCCCGCGATGTGGGACTCGGCAGCCGCCCGGGAGGCCGCTGCCAAAAAGCAGGGCCCCAAGGCCGTTGCCAAAGCACTGAAGGTCACATCCGCCGCCGCGGACACGAGCGCCGCAGCCACGCCCGCACCCGAGGTCGCCGTCGAACCCGCCCTCGAAGGCCCGGGTGGTGGCGGACGGGTCACTCCGCTGGGCGTGGAGGTCGGCCAGGGCACGTTGCGTCTCATCCCTGATCAAACGCTCCTCAAGGGTGCGGGCACCGTGTTCCCTGTGGTCATCGACCCCATCCAGCGGACCACTTCGCGTACGTCCTGGACCGGCGTCATGTCGGGGATGCCCACCGAGCAGGACTGGAAGTACTCGGGCAGCGCGGGCGTGGGCAAATGCCCGACCGACTTCAACCCGGTGTCCTGCAACGGCGTGGGCACGCGCCGCGTGATGTTCACCATGCCGCTGTCCTTCTACAAGGGGAAGCAGATCCTGGGGGCGACGTTCTCGGCCCGGGTCGAGCACATCTACAGCGCCTCGCCGACCGCCGAGCCCATCCAGCTCTACCGGATCGGCGGACAGAACTACGCACTCACGTCGTCCAGCAACTGGTCCAACACCTCGGACGACTGGGACGACCACCTGCAGACCGTCGACAAGGCCATCTCCCCGACCTCCTGCTCGAGCCAGGCCAACCTGCACTTCGAGAGCGGTGCGTCCGGTGAGCTGACGAGCGAGATCAAGGCGGCCGCGGCCGGCGGCTGGAACTCGATGACACTGGGTCTGCGCGCTGCCGACGAGTCCCGCTTCGCACAGTGGAAGCGGATCTGCGGCAACGCGTATCTGTCCGTTTCGTACAACACCCTGCCGCGGCAGATCAAGACGTCCGACATGTTCACCGACCCCGGCGGCCTCTGCAAGTGGGGAACCGACGTCACCTACACGGACGTCCCGCCGAAGCTTCAGGTCATTGCCGCCGACCCCGATCACGGCAACGGCCAGACCGACAAGGTGAAGGTCGAGTTCAAGGTCGAGTGGAGCGGGGGCTCGTACACGTACACCAGCCCGGACTGGCTCTCCCCGACGGCCGCCACCAAGTTCACCCACACCGTGAAGCCGTCTATCCCGCAGAACACCGTCATCTCCTGGAGCGCCCGCGCCTACGACGGCGACGGCTACGGCCCGTGGAGCTCGGCGGGCACACAGCGCTGTGAGTTCGTCTACGACAAGACCTGGCCGGGCAAACCGAACGTGCTGTCGACTCAGTACCCGTCCGACACGATTCCTCACGACGGTGTGGGCACCTACGGCACGTTCACGTTCTCGCCCAACCCGAACGACGCGATTCCGGACACCGACGTCGTCAAGTACCAGTACTCCTTCGACGGCGCCGCCCTGACCACCCTCACCCCGGCCAAGACGGGTGGCTCGGTCTCGGTGCAGTGGGCGCCGACCCGTGCCGGACGACACGTGGTCAAGGTGCTCGCCATCGACAAGGCGACGCACTCGAGCGAGAACTACTACGACTTTTTGGTGGACGAAGGACGGCCGGTCGTCGCCCAGTGGACCTGGCCGACAAGCCCGGTTCCGAAGCCCACGACGAAAGCGGTGACTTCTCAGCGACCGCAGGCAGCGCTGTCACCTTCGGGGTGGACGGCCCGGGAGGAAAGGCTGACAAAGCCGCACGCTTCGACGGCACGGCCGAGTCCTACCTCGACGCCGGTGAAAGCGTGCTCGACACTGCCAAGAGCTTCAGTGTCAGTGCGTGGGCACGGCCCACGGCGCTGGACAAGAGCATGGCGTTGATCAGCCAGGACGGCACGGGCGAGCCCGGGTTCACCCTCGGCTATGACGCGTCGGCGCGGACCTGGAAGTTCGCCGTCCCGGTCAACGACGTGAGTTCCATCGGCGAATGGAAAGCCGTCTCCACCGGAGTGTCCGTGGTCAAGGACCAGTGGGTGCTGCTGACCGGCGTGTACGACGCGCAGAGGAGCGGCGGCCCACAGCTCCAGCTCTACATCAACAAAGAGCTCAAGGGCGTGAGCCAACGGCTCTCGTCCTGGAAGTCGTACGGCCCGCTGCAGATCGGCCGCGCAACCGCCAAGAGCGGTTACCGGGACAACTTCGCCGGCGACCTCGCCGAGGTCCGTGTGTTCGACCGGGTCCTGCCGGCGGCTGACGTCGCCGAGCTGATGACCGTCAAGCCGGAACGCAAGGGTTATTGGCAACTGGACGAGGCGAGCGGCGGCGTCTCGGTCGGGACGGGCGGCGGTCAGGCGCTGACGCTGACGGGTGACGCCAAGATCTACAAGCCCGCCGACGGGTTCGACGCACCGGCTCTGGTCGGCGACGGCCATCTGGTCCTGGACGGCGACGGAGATTACGCGTCCACGGCCACGCCGCCGGTGTCCGGTGACAGCAGTTTCACCGTCACCGCCCGCGCACAGCTCACCTCACCGGAGGCGGAGACGTCACAGACCGTGCTGTCGCTGCCGGGTGCCAACGCCAATCGCGTCCAGGTCCGTTACCAGGCAGCGACCAGGCAGTGGGAGTTGGCCGTCGCCGGATCGGACGTTGCCGTACCCGACATCGTGACCTTCACCAATGACCAGCAAGTGCCTGACCCGGGCGGCTCCGGACAGCACCTGGCCGTGGTCTATGACGCCGTCGCCAACTCGATTCGCCTGTATGTGGACGGTCAGCTCGCCGCCGGTGCCTATGGCAGCGACGCGACCCTCTGGCCGGCCACCGGTGGTCTGCAGGTCGGCCGCTCCTTGCGCGGGGCGAGCGAGTACTTCGCCGGCGCGATCGACGAGGTACGGGTCTACAGCGGCGCAGCGGACCAGATCGCGGTGCAGCTGTTGTCCGATCTGACAGCGAAGCCCGACATGTGACGGTACATCGCATCTATCAGTTGGTGCCGGGCCTACTGAGGCCCGGCACCACCGCCTCTCCGAGACTTTCTCTTCGAACAGGGAGTTGTTCGATGTTCCTTCGTGGCCGCTCACTGAGCCGCCGCATGCCCGGGCCGGCGCGCGCCGCGACAGTGCTCGGGCTCACGCTCACACTGTCCGCGTCGTCGGTGCAGGCATTGGCGTTCGACGACGTCGACCGGGGCCGGACCAGTCGCCTCGGCGTGCAGGACGACGGAGAACCCGCAAAGGGATCCGCCGCCAAAGCAGCGAAGTCGCGCCCTTCCGACCCCGCGCGCAAGGCTGCCGTCAAGGGCCTGGACCAGGCGGTATGGCCGAAGCAGGGCGGCGTCGAGATGAAGCTGGGGGCCACCGCTGAAGCCGGCGGTCTGCCGGTCACGGTCGGGAAGACGCAGGCCAGGGCCACGGCGAAGGCCGACGCCAAGGGCGGAGCGACGTCTACCGCGGACAAGGTCCGTGTCGATGTCCTCGACCCGAAGCGCGCCGAGCGGATCGGTGCCGGGGTCCTGCTCGACGTCACGCGTGCCGACGGATCCGACAAGGCCGCGAAAGTCCGTCTCACCATCGACTACTCGGAGTTCGCGGAGGGCTTCGGCGGTTCCTACGCCTCCCGCCTTCGCATGGTCCAACTCCCGGCCTGTGCAACCGCCGCGATACCGGGCAGCAAGGCCTGCCCCGAGCAGCCGGTCGTACTGCCGACGGCGAACGACGCGGAGGCGGGCACCATCTCCGCCGACGTGACCGCCGCGCCGGCTGCCGCCGAAGGCGTGTCCACGATGGCGGCCGACGCGACCTCGCTCGTCGCGGTTGCCGCGGGCCCTTCCAGCGCTCAGGGCACGTACAAGGCGACGGCCCTTTCCCCGTCGTCCAGTTGGAGCGTCGCGCCGTCGTCCGGCGGGTTCAGCTGGAACTATCCGTTCACCTCGGTTCCCACGCCGGGCGGCCTGACCCCCACCGTGGGCCTCGGCTACTCCTCACAGTCGGCGGACGGGCGAACCTCCGTCACGAACAATCAGGGCTCATGGATAGGCGAGGGCTTCTCATACGACCCCGGCTACATCGAGCGTCGGTACAAGCCCTGCTCCGATGACGGTCACACCGGCTCCGCTGAGCAGTGCTGGGCCTTCGAGAACGCCACGATCATGCTCAACGGCTCGTCCGGTGAGCTGATCAAGGACGACACCACGGGCAAGTGGCACCTGTCGTCCGACGACGGCTCCAGGATCGAGCGGCTGACGGGCGCCGTGAACGGTGACGACGGCAGCGCCGGAGACAAGGGCGAGCACTGGAAGGTCACGACCTCCGACGGCACGGAGTACTACTTCGGGCTGAACCGTCTGCCAGGCTGGGCTGGCGGCAACGAGGAGACCAACTCGGTCTGGACCGCCCCGATCTTCGGCGACGACTCAGGTGAGCCCTGCTACAACGCCGCCTTCACCAGCGCGCACTGCCAGCAGGCGTGGCGCTGGAGCCTGGACTACGTCAAGGACACCCACGGCAACGTGATGTCCTACTTCTACGACCGCGAGACCAACTACTACGCGCTGAACGGCAAGACGGACGTCAACGGCACCGCGTACCACCGCGGCGGCTACCTCAAGCGCATCGACTACGGTCAGCGGGACGGCAGCGTCTACACCGCGAAGGCTCCCGCCCGGATCGCCTTCAACACGGCCGAACGCTGCCTGACGTCCTCCGACTTCGACTGTGCGGAGAGCAAGCGCACCAAGGCGAACGCCTCTCACTGGCCGGACGTCCCGATCGACCAGGAGTGCAAAGCCGGCACGAAGTGCACGTCACCGGTTCAGACGTTCTGGACGACCAAGCGGCTGACGTCGATCGTCACGCAGATGCGCAAGGACGCCACGACCTACCAGGACGTGGACGCCTGGAGCTTCACCCATCTCTTCACGGACAACGGTGACGACTCCAAGACGCTGTGGTTGTCGAAGATCGATCACGAGGGCCGCGTCGGGACGACGGTGAAGCTCCCGTCCGTCGATCTCGTCGGCGAGCAACTCGCCAACGGGGTGGACGCGGTCGGCGACAACATCGCTCCGTTCCACCGATTCCGCCTGTCCGCAGTCGTCAGCGAGACTGGTGCCCAACTCGACGTCACCTACGCCCCCGTGGACTGTGCGAAGGGCTCGCTGCCCAGGCCGGGCGAGTCGGTCAAGCGCTGTTATCCGGTGAAGTGGGCGCCGCCCGGCCACACTGAGCCGATCACGGACTGGTTCCACAAGTACGTGGTGTCGGCGATCATCGAGACCGACCGCACGGGCGGCAGTGACTCGATGGTCACCCGCTACCAATACCAGGGCGACGCCGCCTGGCGGAAGGCGAAGCCGGACGGCATCACCGACGCGAAGTACCTCACCTGGGGTGGTTGGCAGGGCTACGGCAAGGTCAGCGTCACCAGCGGCAGCTCCGACAAGCAGACCACCCGTGTCGAATACACGTATCTGCAGGGCATGGACGGCGACAAGGACGCCGACGGAGACACCCGCTCCGTGACGGTCAAGGACTCCACGGGGGCGTCCTACACGGACTCCGAGGAGTTCACCGGCCACCAGTTGGAAGCGGCCACCTACGACGGCGCGAAGCTGATCTCCAAGACGGTCGACGTTCCGTGGAGGCACTACACGGCGACCCAGACCAGAAGCTGGGACACCACCCGCGCGTCCATCGTGCGCACCCAGACCGCCCGCGGTTTCAACCTGCAGTCCGACGGCACGTGGCGTGAGACGAAGTCCACCACCACGTACGACACGTCGAACGGCACGGGACGTGTCCTGCAGGTCGACGACCAGGGCGACCTCTCCACCACCAAGGACGACACCTGCACCCGCACCACCTACGCGGACAACACGGCGAAGAACATCCTGACGCTCCCTGCACGCAGCGAGAGCGTCACCGTCAAGTGCGCGACCACGCCCGACCGCGCGACGCAGGTCCTGGCCGACGAGCGCACCTCGTACGACGACGGTGCGTTCGGCGCGGCGCCCACCAAGGGTGACGCCACCAGGACCGAGCGGCTGACGTCCCACGACGGCACCACGGCCACGTACCAGGTCACCGGTGCCACGACCTATGACGCCTTCGGCCGTCCGACGTCCCAGCAGGACGCCAAGCAGTACGGGACGACGGACCGGACGAGGACCGAATACGTAGAGACCAACGGTCTGCTGTCGAGGACCGTCGTCACCAACGCCGCCGAGCACGTCACCACGACCGACTACGCCCAGGCGTGGGGCATGTCCTCGGGCCAGACCGACCCGAACGGCAGGCGGACGGACCTCGCCTACGACGCGCTGGGCCGACTGACCTCCGTATGGCTCGCGGACCGGGCGTCGACCCGGACGCCGAGCATCAAGTACTCGTACAACGTCCGCAAGGACAAGGTCACCGCGATCAAGACGGAGAAGATCGAGAACGACGGTTCCTACGGCGCCGAGTACCAGCTGTACGACAGCTTGCTCAGGGCCCGCCAGATCCAGACCGAAGGCCCCGACGGCACCCGCATGGTCGCCGACACGTGGTACGGCCCCACCGGCAACCTCCGGAAGACCAACGCGACCTACAACGCGGCCGGCGCGGCCTCCGACGAGTTGCTCCTTGTGAGCGACGCCCAGGTCGGCTCGCAGAGCCTGATGGAGTACGACGGACTGGGACGGACGACCGCCGAGATCCTCGCCGTTTCGGGCGCCGAGCAGTGGCGGACCACATCCACGTACGACGGTGAGCTGACGCACGTCGACCCGCCGGTCGGCGGGGTACCCACGACAACCGTCACGGACGAGCAGGGCAACGTCTCCGAGATCCGCCACTACCAGGGCGCCTCGCCGGGTGTCGGAGTGCCCTACGACTCGACGAGGTACACGTACAACACGGCCGGTCTGCTGGAGACGGTCACCGACGCCAAGAACAACGTATGGCGCTACGAGTACGACCAGCTGGGCCGCAGGACGAAGTCGGTCGACCCCGACGCGGGGACCTCGCGCACCGAGTACGACGAACTGGATCGCCCGATCGCGGCCTACGACGGCCGCGGCAAGAAGACCTCCACGGTCTACGACAAGCTCGGGCGCGTACTGACGACCTGGCAGGGCGACGCCGGAAGCGGCACCCAGCTGAGCGAGACCCGGTACGACAAAGCGGGCTGGCTTGGCCAGGCCTACGGCTTCCTCAGTTACGTCTCGCCCACCGAGTACTTCGCGACGATCATCCAGTCGATGGACGCGTTCTACCGTCCGCTCAAGACCGCCTACCAGGTGCCTGCCTCGCAGGGCTCACTGGCCGGACTGTACGCCTTCACGACCACGTACAACAGGGACGGAACCGTCGGGACCACGGGCATGCCGGCCGTCGGCGACCTGCCCGCGGAGAGCCTGGCCTACACGTACGACGCCCTGCAGCGCCCGGTCGCGATGACGGGCAGCGCCAACCCTTACGTCACCAACACCGTCTACTCCAAGGAAAGCCGGCTCCAGCAACTGGAACTGTCCTCAGGGGGCAAGAAGGTCCAGCAGACCTTCTTCTACGAGAAGGGCACCGACCGGCTGACCCGTTCCGTGGTCGACGTCCTGGGCGTGGCCGTTCCGGCAAGGGACGCGCGGTACTCCTACGACCAGGCGGGCAACATCCTGTCCATCGCGGACACGGCGAACGCCACCTCCCCGGACGTGCAGTGCTTCGCCTACGACGGCCGCCGGCGCCTGCAGAACGCCTGGACCCCCTCGGCCGTCGCGACGACCGCGGCGGGCTCCGGGACCCGGGGCTCCACCACACCGTTGGACGGCACCGGACCCACCGCCTGTGACACCGCCGCCGGTTCGGGCGCGCTCGGCGGGCCGGCCCCGTACTGGAAGTCGTACGAGACGGACGCCATCGGCAACCGCGTCTCGGAGACCAACCACGACACCGGCCGGAACGCGGCGAACGACATCACCCGCACCTACGAGTACGGCGGCGCGGGCACTCTGGGAGACGGTCCGCACCAGGTCACCAAAATCACGGAGAAGACCCCCACCGGGGACAAGCAGTCCGCGTATGAGTACGACGACTCCGGCAACACCACCAAGCGCACCATCGGCGGCAACGCCCAGTCCTTGACCTGGACCGACTCCGGCAAGGTCAACGAGGTCACCGAGGCCAACGGCTCGAAGACCAGCTACGTGTACGACGCCGACGGAAACCGTCTCGTACGCAAGGACCCCTCCGGCACGACCCTCTACCTGCCGGGCACCGAACTGAAGCTGTCGGCCGACGGCACCAAGAAGTCAGCCACCCGCTACTACGAGTTCGCGGGCCAGACCGTCGCGGTCCGCACAGCCGCGAAGCTCTCCTTCGTGGCCGCCGACCACCACGGAACGGGCGAGTTGGCGATCGACTCTGCCACCGGGGCGATCTCCCAGCGACGCTTCGACCCCTACGGCGTCGAGCGGGGCGAGAAGTTCGGCCCCTGGCCGGGAGAGAGAGGCTACGTCGGCGGCACGATCGACGCCTCGACCGGCCTGACCCACCTCGGCGCGCGCGAGTACGACGCCGAGATCGGCAAGTTCATATCCGTCGACCCGATCATCGACTACACCCAACCCCAGCAGATCAACGGCTACGCCTACGCCAACAACTCGCCGGTCACGAACGCTGACCCCAGCGGCCTGATCCTCCAGGAGTGCCTGGACCGCGTGGTCAGGTGCAGCGGCGGCCGGCCTGTCGCAGACAACGCCGTCAACAACGCGGCGCAGGAGCAGGATCAGGCTGGCAGGAACCTGTCGGCCGCGCAGAACGAGCAGTCCGCGGCCAAGAAGCGCATCCAGTCCGCCGGCAAGGCGCTGGTCAAGATCGCCCGGGACATCCTGGGTGTGGACGCGGCCCTGGACTGCATTTCCAGCGGCGACGTCGGAGCATGCGGCGAAACCCTTCTGAACGTCGCGGGCAGCTTCGCGGGAGGCCTCGCGGGCAAGATCCTCGCGAGGTACGGCGCCCCGTGGAAATGGGCCAAGGGCCTCAGGCTCGTCAAACGCGTGGCAGGCCTCGTCGAGGACCTGATCGGCGGCGTGAAGGGCCTCTTCAAGGCCAACAAGGCACTGGGCAATGCGAGGCTGGGCCTGGCCAAGGCGACGGAGAAACTGGCTGAGGCGCGGAAGAAAGCAGCAGCGGCTCTTCGGAGGAACAAGGGCTCCTGCGAGGTACCCCACAGCTTCCTGCCCGGCACCAAAGTCCTGCTGGCCAGCGGCAAGACCAAGCCGATCGAGAAGGTCAAGCTCGGCGACAAGATCAAGGCAACCGACCCGAAGTCGGGCGTGACGACCGTTCGCGAGGTCGTCGGCACGATCGTCACCGAGGACGACAAGCACTTCGTCGACCTGACGATCAAGGGCAAGTCCGGTAAGGCCGAAGCCCTGGTCTCCACTACAACCCACCCCTTCTGGGTGGACTCCGAGAAGGCGTGGATCGAGGCCGGCGACCTCAAGCCCGGCATGCGACTGCACACGGTGCAGGGCGAGTCGGTCGACCTCACGGACGTCCGCGCCTTCGGCAAGCGCCAGCGCACGCACGACCTCACGGTCAGCGACGTGCATACGTACTATGTGCTGGCGGGGGCTACCCCAGTACTCGTTCACAACAGTAATGGGTGTCCGACGCACGTGATCGGAAAGGGAGACGATCCCCTCGTTCCCGAACTGGTTGACGACATCAACGCACGTTATCCGGGGCATGTCCGGGCGCAGGGAGTCGACATCGTGGGCGCAGACGGCCAAGTGCTCACGGATTTCGACATCGTGACCAGGAACGCCGTGGTTCAGGTCAAGACGGGCTCGGGTAAGGGAGCGCTGAAACAGGCTTTGAGAACTCAGAGTCTGACGGATTACCCGGTCATCGTTTACCTCCCGCAAGGGCGAGGAAGTGTGATCAAGAGTCTTGAGCAGGCCGGCATCATGGTCACTCGCGACAAGAATGTCCTGCTGGATGTCTTGGCTCCGTAGTCCAAGATGCGACATAAGCGCCCGTCACGACAGGAAGATCCATGCGGCCTACCATCGTTCTCCTCAGTCCCCAAGGGAGTCATCAGCGCATCGTGGCCCGTCTGCAGCAGGCTGGCGCGTACAGTGAGGGTGAAATCTTTGATCGGCTAGATCGAGGAGAATGCAGCTTCGGCGTAGACGCGTCCGGGGATGTCCTCGACGAATTCGATCAGGAAGAAGTGGATGAGATTCGCCAGAAGATCGGCGAGTTTCAGGCGATCACGCTTGAGTACTCGGGAGTGTCTTGCATTCGCGATCTCCTGGGTGAAGTAATCCAGGGGCTATCGGGCTTGCTGGATACGAATTACGGCGAACTCATCGAATATGGAGAGGTTCTAGCGCGGTTCCAGAGGGAACCTCTGTGGGATTGGCGATTCGCGGTGGGTGAATAACCTCCGCGGCCGGGTGCGGTAAATCACGAGAGGGGGCAGGTTGATGACCTGCCCCCTCTTCCTATAGCCCGCGACCTTGATTTCACTCGCGAATCGCCACTTGGTGGGTGGTGCCCAGTGAGACCGCCTGACGGCAGTAGTTGACGGCAACGTCAGTGGACGAGGACGGTGCAAGGCGGCGGTTCGTCGCCCTCGGAGCTGGCCGTATCGGTGATCCCACCACTGCTGAGCGCGGTGCTGAGGGTGTCGATGGCGTCTCGCTGGAGTCGGAGGCGGACGTGGGCGTAGACGGTAGCGGTGACGCCGATGTGGGCGTGGCCGAGGAGTTCCTTGATCACGACGAGTTCGACGCCCTGTTCCAGGAGCAGGGTGGCGGTGGAGTGTCTGAGGTCGTGGAAGCGGATGCGGCGGAGGCCAGCCTTGCAGAGGAGCGTAGTGAAGGTGCGGGTGAGGTTGGTCGGGTCGATCGGCCTGCCCTGCGGTGTGGTGAACACGTACCCGCTGTGCTGCCACTCGGCGCCTGCCATATGACGGTCGCGCTGCTGCTCCTCATGATGGTGCTTCAGCGACTGGAGGCAGCCGGCGGGGAGGGCGATGCGGCGCTCGGAGGCCCGGGTCTTGGTGGGCAGCGTGGTGAGTCCGCCTGTGCTGGTGCGCTGCAAGGTGCGGCGGATGGCAGCCGTGCTCCGGTCGAGGTCGAGGTCTTCCCAGAGGAGGCCGAGGAGTTCGCCTTTGCGGAGTCCGGTGTGGAGCGCGAGTTCGAACAGGGCATGGAGCCGGTGTCCACGCGCGGCTGTGAGGAATCGGCGGGCTTCGTCGGCGGTGAGGGGTTCGAAGCGCCGGGGCCGTGGGGTGCCGGTGCTGACATTACGAGCCACGTTGCGAGGGTTCTCCTCCTCGCACACGGCGTGCTCCAGGGCGGACTTGAGCACGGAGTGGATGTAGGTGAGCGTCAGCGGGGAGAGCAGCTTGCGGCAGCACGATCCGACGGCACAGCAACGGGGCTCATCACGCCCCGCATCGATGCCTCGCGCACAGCACTGGCATGTGGCACGGAGCTGGTTGAGCCAGGTGCGGACGTCCTTGGCGGTGAGCTTGGTGAGCTTCTTCTTGCCGAGGCCGGGGATGAGGTAGCGGTTGACGCAGGTTGTGTAGCGGGTGTGGGTGTTCTCGCGGAGGTGGTGTACGGCGACGTTCCCCAACCAGTACGTCAGGTACGCAGCCAGGCTGCCCTGCGCGGAGGGGACGGGGAGTCCGCGGTTGCTGGCAGCGATCTTCTCGGTGAGCTTGGCCAGCGCTTCCTTGCGGGTGCTGCCGTAGACGCGGACGCGCTTGCGAGTGTTACCGGGGGCGAGGACGTATCCAGCGGCCTCCCAACGGCTGTCCTTGCGCTGGTAAACGGTTCCGTCGCCGTTCGCACGGCTGCGGCGGGAGGCGGGGTTGTCGCGGGGTGTGGTCATCAGGCGACGGCTTCCTGGTCGAGGCGGGTGCGGATGAAGTCGGTCAGGGCGTGGGTGGGGATGCGGCGGGCGCGGCCGAGGGTGATCGAGGCGAGCTGGCGGGTGCGGAGCAGGTCGTAGACGGCGGAGCGGCCGAGCTGGAGGCGGGCCATGACCTGGGGAACCGTCAGCATCTCCTCCTCGCAGGGCGCGACCGGGTCATGTGCGGTCATCAGCAGCCCCCTTCCGCGATGAACTGCCGTGCGAGTTCTCTGCGGTGCCAGACGGCGGCGGCGAGGAGTGCGGCGCCGGGGCTGTAGCCGGTGCCGAGGTAGTCCCAGTGGCCGATGACGAGGGTGGTGTCCGGGTCGGAGGCGGGCAGGCCGGCGTGGGCGCGGGCCTGTTCGGTGCGCCAGGCGCGGCGGGCGGCGCGCAGCGCGCCGAGGGTGGTGGAGTAGGAGCGGGACTTGGTGGAGAAGTGGCCGCGGAAGCCGAGCATGTGTGCCCACTTCCAGAGCTTGAGGTGGGCGAACTCGGGCAGCTTGCCCAGTTCCCAGCAGGTGCGGATCATCTGCCGCACGTGTCGGGCGACGGCGAGCCGTGGCAGTGGGTGGGCCTGTCCGGTGCCGTCGCAGGCGGTGCAGGGGAGCGGTGTTCCGTGGGGCAGGAGGGTGGCGCCGCGTCCCTGGCAGGGGCGGCAGAACAATGCGCGGTCGAGGGCGCCGGAGGCGTCGGCGGACTTGGTGGCGTACTTGGCCACGTAGGCAGCCACGGCCTGGTCGGTGAATTTGGTGTCAGCGCCAAAGGCCGTGATCTCGCTTACGTCGAGCTGTTCGCCCCAGGCGAGTTCGCGTTCCCCGACCGCGTCCGACGCGACCGTGACGCGGACCCGTGCGGCGGCGGCGCGTACGGCATCGGTGAGCACGGCGACGGTGGCGTACGGCGGCGGGGGCTGGCTGGTGCCGTCCGGGCCGTCGAGTCGGATCACGGCGTGGAAGTGGACCAGGCCGCGCTGCTGGTACTCGGCGACCTTGGCGAAGGAGATCCGCAGAACCGCGTGGGCGGCCTTCTGGGTCATGCCGAGCCGGGCGGCGAGCTCGCGGCGCAGGTAGGTGGTGAAGCGGGCCCACAGGGCTCCGGCGTGGGCGTTGAAGAGGACCGCGCCCGCGTAGTCGTACGTCGCTGGGTTCAGCGGCGTGCCGAGCAGGGGGTCCGTGGGTTCGTGGAGCTTGCGGCAGCGGCAGGGGCGGATGTCGCCGCCGGGGCTGGTGGGGCGGTTGTGGACGGGGCCGAAGGACGGTGGGGTGAGGGTGACGAAGACGCGGGGGTGGGTGCGGACGGTGTCGGGGACGTTCTTGCCGCCGGAGAGGCCGGCGCGGATGAGGTGGTAGGTGTCAGCGGCGTAGAGGCGGGAGCAGGCCGGGCAGCGGGAGGCGCGGCGGTTCCCGCACGCGGTGAGCAGGCTGCCCGTGGGCTCCTCCGTCGTCGTGTAGGAGCGCAGGACCTCACCGGTCGCGGTGTTGACGGTGGTGCTCTGCCCCGTCAGGCGGACGGGTTCGGTGCAGCCCCCGAGGCGTTCGATCTGCTGCTGGGTGCGGTCGAAGTCGGGGTGGTTGACGAGGTGGAGCAGGTCCCGCACGGCGGGGCTTGCCACGTGGCGCAGGTCCAGGGTGACCATTCGGGGCGTGTCCCTTCTGTCGGGTGGGTGCCCCCGAGCAGCAACCAAGCAGGCGAGGAGGCGTGTTGGTGCTGCTCGGGGCATGACGAACCAGGCCCATGGGGTGGGCGTGGATTTCAGGGAGGGGTGATCCGGCCGGTGGCCGGGGTGGCTCAGAGCTGACCGAGGGCGGCGGTGGCCACCGGCAGGGCGATGCCCATGCGGGTTGCGAGCTGGGCGGCGGTGACCGGTGTTCCGTGCTCGGCGTGGTGGGTGTCCGCGATGCGCCGGGCCGCACTCAGCAGTGCGGCGGGCAGGGTCGGGCGAGGGCCGGTGGCAGGGGCCTTGGCGACGGCCGGGGCGGAGCCGGGCGCCTCCATCACGGCGGGTGCTTCGGCCAAAGGTTGCGCAGGTGTCGCGGTGGGGACCGGTTCAGGGGCCAGGGGCGCGGTCTCGGGAGCGGGCGCGGTAGTGGGCACCGGCTCGGCGATGGGCGCGGGGGCTGGGGTGGTTGTGGTGGCGTCCTCCTGGTGTGCGGCGGTGTGGAAGTGGGCGAGGAAGGTGGGGCCGACGTGGCCCCAGCCCAGGAGCAGGAGCGGGGCGACGGTGTCCAGGCAGGCCCGTCCGTAGCTTCCGGTCAGCAGCGGTTCGGCGGTGTTCAGCGCGAGGGTGAGCAGCCCGCACAGGTGCAGCAGCCTGGTACCGGCCCGCAACTCCGCCTTGGACACCCCGCGCAGAGCCAGGAACCGCAGCGCGACCAGGAGCCCGACGACCGACAGGTCCACCATGGGGGCGATCAGCGGCGCGATCGGACGGGGAACACCGAGCCGCAGGGCGAGCGCCCAGACGTTGCCGAAAGAGAAGACGAAGGCCAGGGCCGCGATGACCGTCATGACCACGGTCACGGTGCGCCGGGTGAACCGTTCCTCCGCCATGATCTCAACCTCCCTTCTGGTGTGGGTTTTTCGGGATCACTTGGTGAGTGAGGGCGCGGGCGGTGTCGTCCGGCCGGTCGAGCGCAGGAGGGCGTCCAGGCAGAGGTCCGGGTCAGCGGGCAGGTGCGAAGTGGCGTCCGCGACGCGGGCGGCGTCGGCATCCGAGACGTAGGGGGTGCGGATGCGGGTGTAGCCGGGGCGGCCCTGCATCGCCATCACCGCAACGCCGACGTAGGCGGGGTCCTGCAAGGTCACCGGGCTGGCGTCGGGCCAGTTGCGAATGTCGTCACCGAGTGCGGCCACCGCGGCCTCTACGGTCTTCTGCGCGAAGGACAGCCCGATGGGGCACACGTCGCGGATGAAGGTCGGGATGGCGTCGCCGGTGGTCTTCTGGCTGATCAGGATCACCAGGATGCCGACGCTGCGGCCCTTCTTGACCAGGTCTTCCATCAGTCGGGCGTTCTCCGCCGTCAGCGCGGCCAAACGTTTCGTCTCGGCGTCGCTGCCCTTGTACTCGCGGAAGAACGTGTGCGCCTCATCGATGATCAGGACCGTGAGCGGCCACTGTGGTGAGGGGCCGACGTGCCACATGTTCTTCACGCCCAGCACGTCACGTATCACCGATGAACGCCGCCGACGCAGCTCCACCAGGCGCTTGAACAGCGCGTTGGCCTCGTCGAGGTCGTCCCCGCAGAACGCGAACATCCGCTTGACCAGGTCGGCGTAGTCGCCCTCCGAGGCCCGCGACACCTTGCCGTCCGCAGTCGCGATCTGCACGGACGGGGACGGCGCGAAGTCACAGACGAACTTGTTGACCGCCGAGGTCTTGCCCGCACCTGGGGTGCCGGCCATGGTCACGCCGGGAACGTTGGCCAGGGACACGCACACCTGGGCGGCGTAATCGTCCACGCCCAGTTCCCAGCGCGTCAGGTCCGTAGGCGGGCGGCCGCTCGGGCGGTGCTCGGTAGGTGTGGTCAGCGGGTCGGAGCGCACGCCCCGGATCACCACCTTGCCGGGGCCGTCCGGCAGCACGGAGACTCGCGTGCACCGCCAGGCGTCGGCCAGGAACCGCGCCGCGTTCTGGTACTCCTCCAGCCCGACCCGTGGCAGGGTGCGGGCCCGAACGATCACGCCGAACCGGTCCGGCGTGACCTTGATCTTCGGAGTCAGCACTCGCGGCGCGGGGGCGGGGCCGTCCTTCTGCGCGGTGATCTGAGCGAGCAGACTCGGGGTCTTGTCGGTGACCGTCAGCCCGGCCATCCGAGCCAGCCGTACCCAGCCCCAGCGGACTCGGACGGCCTGCCGCATGCTGACCCGCGTGCCCCGGTCGGCCCGCACGTAGCGCACCACCCTCCACAGCAGCCACACGCTGACCAGCACGGCCGCGACCAGCAGCACCTGCGGCGCGTGACCGGTCAGGCTCCCCGCGTCGAGGCCGGTCACTGGGCCGCCTCCGCCGTGACCAGCTCCAGGCGGGCGGCGCGGTAGGCGACGCCGTCGGAGAGCTGACCGTTGAAGATCCGCGCCCACGGGGTCGCGAACAGCTCCACCGGCCGCACCATCACGCCCGGCTTCAGCCCAGCCGCCAGGCCCGACTCCGGAACCGTGATCTTCAGGACCTCGGCCCGGCCGTCCTCCATGAGCATCACGGTCACCGTGTACAGCGACTGCCCGGTCTCCCGGTCGGTGGCGACCTCCCCGGTCTGCTGATCCTTGATCTTCAGCACCGGCTCGGTGCCCGCGATGCACACCGCCGACGGCAGCAGAGCAACACGGATTCGAGACATGGCCATGCCATCACATCCCTGGATCGATGGAGCCGCTTGATCGACTCGCAAGGAGCATAAGGAGATGATCGCTCAACTTGCAAGGTCGATTAGGTCGTGAGATCGATCAGGTTGGTAGGCGGTCAGGTGGGGAACGCGCGGATGTGCCTGTAGCGCTACGGCTTGCTGGCGATACCGTGGGGCCATGACCCTGCCCTTGGACGAGGACTCCCGGCCGCCGTACCTCCAGGCCGCCGAGGCTCTGCGGGACGCGATCCTGAACGGCGAGTTCCGCCCCGGCGAGCGCCTGCCTTCAGCCAATGTGCTGCGGGAGCGGTTCGGTGTCTCCAGCTCCACCGTCCAGAACGCCTTGCGCGTGCTCAAGCAGGAAGGGCTCGTCTACTCCCAGCTCGGGCGAGGCAGCTACGTCAGCGCCTCAGCCGGCCAGAACGCCGGCTCAGCTGACGACGACTACGGCGATACCGAGTCCGAAGGCCCGGACTGGCCGCTCGACGTCATCCGCAACGACGACGGCCGCCCTCCATACGCCCAGGTTGCCGACATCCTCCGCCGCGAGATCACGGAAGGCACCTACCCTCCGGGCTCCCAGCTCCCCCCGGCCCGTGAGATCCAGGAGCGGTTCAAGGTCGCCAACTCCACCGCGCAGAACGCCTACCGGCATCTCAAGCAGGCTGGACTCGTGTACGCGGTCAAGGGGCGTGGTGTCTTCGTGCGCGAGGCCCCGGAGCCAGGCAAGCACCACGGGCCGATCACGAACTACCTGCTGCGAGACGAAATCGCCCGCGAGGCCCGTGCGGCTGCCGCCGAGTTCGCCGACCTCACTGATGACGAGCTGCTGGAACGGGAAGCGGACCTGGACCGGCGATGGGTCACGATCCGCGAGGAACACCAGCGAGTCTTCAACGAGCGCCGGAAGGTCAAACGCGAGAAGAGCCGACGCGGCCTGTTCCTGCCACCCCTCCATGACGATGACACCGAATCAGACGTGTCGCCGAGCCAGAAGCTGGAGGCCGCACTGGCCGAGTCGAGGAAGCGCCGGCAGCAGCGCCCCTGATCCACAGTCTGACAGATGGACGAGTGGGTTGTCGGGTCCCAGGTGATGCCTGACGTTCTGATCCCAGATGATGCTTGACGGTGGGCCTAGACAACATCGAAGACTTCACGGGGCTTGTTGGCTT